>NZ_JAVIWK010000001.1:3702620-4009022 GCF_034314165.1 Pseudomonas sp. Bout1
GCCTGAAGGCATGGAAAGAACAATACGGCGCGGCCACTGTAGATTCCTGGCTTCGCGGCTAATGCGTTGCAGCTAGTACAAACGCACTAAGAGAAGCCCTGCACATGCAGGGCTTTTTTGTTTACAGGCGTCAATATTGAAACAACACCGGCCGCCAGATTTTTCAAAAACAAACTTTAAAAAACATTTCACTTTGTTCAATTCGGCTGATTTTCAGCGATGCCTACAGCGCTCAAAGTTTAAGGCTGTCGCGTACCGAACTGACTTCGTCCTTGCTTGATTCGTAAGCCTCGGCCTGCCCGGCGTATGAAAAAACATAGGCCTTGTCGGAGTCGAGCGCCCCTACCAGCGTTTGTGAGAGCACGTGCCGACCGTTCTCGGTGATGACACAGGTAGTTTCCAATGCCTCAAGCCGGCTCAATGTTGTGGGGTGCATCTTGGTGCACACACTTTGATAACCACTTTGGGCAAAATCTTTCTGGATGGATTTGCGCATTTCCAGCAGCACACCTTGCAGATTGACCGCATGCCCCGCTTCGATCGGAGTGCCTGTCAACTCCATGACCATCAAGGTCGCCCCGTTTTCATCATTTTTTATCGCGCGCTGCCGGGACACTGCCGAGGGCTGCGCCGGGGCCTGATCGTCAGGCACCACCTCCTCTACCTGCCAGCCGCTGGGCCAATGAATTTCCGGGTCAGCCGCCAATACGGCGGTGCTGCCCAACAACAGGCCCAGGGTACTTAACAGCGGTGCGCGAAATCCGATCATTGCGAAAAACACTCAAGGTTCAAGCAACAAAGTTTGAGCCCCTGCACCCACTGCTCGCAAGGGCTGCGTGACCTTTTTCATTTGGCGCAGCAGGCACGGCTGCGTATCATGGACCGGCTGCAAGGATGCCAGCCGCAAGCCAAGGGATCGCTCGAACTTGAGCCACGTTTGCCCCATTTTTCTCTGGAGGGCCCATGAGCCTGCACGAACTGAACACATTCCCCGGCGTCACTGCCCAACCTGACACCGCCACCGCGAACTTCGTGTTCAACCACACCATGCTGCGGGTCAAGGACATCACCAAGTCGCTGGATTTTTACACCCGCGTATTGGGTTTTTCCCTGGTTGAGAAACGCGACTTCCCGGAAGCCGAATTCAGCCTGTACTTCCTGGCTTTGGTCGACAAGGCCCAGATCCCGGCCGACGCCGCTGCACGCACCCAGTGGATGAAGTCGATTCCGGGCATCCTGGAACTGACCCACAACCACGGCACCGAAAACGACGCGGATTTCGCCTACCACAACGGCAATACCGACCCGCGTGGCTTTGGTCATATCTGCATCTCGGTGCCAGACATCGTCGCTGCCTGTGCGCGCTTTGAAGCGCTGGGCTGCGACTTCCAGAAGCGCCTGAGTGACGGGCGCATGAAAAGCCTGGCCTTTGTGAAAGACCCGGATGCGTACTGGGTCGAGATCATCCAGCCAACACCGCTGTAACGAAAAAAACCCCATGATCGCTCATGGGGTTTTTCATTTCAGGGCCAAATGTTATGCCGGTAGCTTAACTGCGGATCAGGTGATCGAAAGCGCTCAGGGAAGCCTTGGCACCCTCGCCCACTGCAATCACGATCTGCTTGTACGGCACAGTGGTTACGTCGCCGGCAGCAAAGATGCCAGGCAATGAAGTCTCACCACGCGCATCGACAATGATCTCGCCACGAGGCGACAACTCGATCGTGCCTTTGAGCCAGTCGGTGTTAGGCAGCAAACCGATCTGAACAAAGATACCTTCAAGGTCGACGGTCTTGAACTCACCACTGTCACGGTCCTTGTACGCAAGGCCGGTGACTTTCTGGCCATCACCTTTGACTTCGCTGGTCAGCGCGCTGGTGATCACATCAACGTTGGGCAGGCTGTACAACTTGCGCTGCAACACAGCGTCGGCGCGCAGTTTGCTGTCAAATTCCAGCAAGGTCACGTGGCTGACAATACCGGCCAGGTCGATGGCCGCTTCAACGCCGGAGTTACCGCCGCCGATCACGGCCACACGCTTGCCCTTGAACAGCGGACCGTCGCAGTGCGGGCAGAAGCACACGCCCTTGGCCTTGTATTCCTGCTCGCCCGGCACACCCATTTCACGCCAGCGGGCACCGGTGGCCAAAATCACGGTTTTGGACTTGAGGGTCGCACCGCTTTCAAAACGGATTTCGTGCAGCTCACCGGCATTCTTGGCCGGGATCAGCGCGGTGGCACGTTGCAGGTTCATGATGTCTACGTCGTACTGCTTGACGTGCTCTTCCAGGGCGCGGGCCAGTTTTGGCCCTTCGGTTTCCTGCACCGAGATGAAGTTCTCGATGGCCATGGTGTCGAGTACCTGGCCACCAAAACGTTCAGCGGCCACACCGGTACGAATACCCTTACGCGCCGCGTAGATTGCTGCGGCTGCACCGGCTGGGCCACCGCCGACCACCAGCACGTCAAAGGCGTCTTTGGCGCTGATTTTCTCGGCTTGCTTCTCGATGCCGCTGGTGTCGAGCTTGGCGAGGATTTCTTCCAGGCCCATGCGGCCCTGGCCGAAGTTCACACCGTTCAGGTAAACGCTAGGCACAGCCATGACCTGACGATCATCGACTTCGGCCTGGAACAACGCACCGTCGATGGCGACGTGGTGGACGTTCGGGTTCAACACTGCCATCAGGTTCAGCGCCTGGACCACGTCCGGGCAGTTCTGGCATGACAGCGAGAAGTAAGTCTCGAAGCTGAACTCGCCTTTAAGGGCCCGGATCTGTTCAATCACTTCGACACTGGCCTTCGAGGGGTGGCCGCCAACTTGCAGCAGTGCCAACACCAACGAAGTGAATTCATGGCCCATCGGGATGCCGGCGAAACGCAGGCTGATATCGGCACCCGGGCGGTTGATGGAGAACGATGGCTTGCGCGCATCATCGCCATCGCTTTTCAGGGTAATCAGCGTTGAAAGGCTGGCTACATCCTGCAACAAGGCAAGCATTTCCTGGGATTTCGCACCGTCGTCGAGGGAGGCGACGATCTCGATCGGCTGGGTGACCCGTTCCAGGTATGACTTCAACTGAGCTTTAAGATTGGCGTCCAACATACGGGCGATTTCCTATTTCAATTCTTCAAAAAAAAACGCCCGAGCGAATCTCGCCCGGGCGTTTTTGAGGGCGGTGCAGCTTACTTAAGGTGCGGCAATCCGCCCTTGATGCTTCACAGACTTAGATCTTGCCGACCAGGTCCAGGGACGGAGCCAGGGTGGCCTCGCCTTCTTTCCACTTGGCTGGGCACACTTCGCCCGGGTGAGCAGCAACGTACTGAGCGGCCTTGATTTTGCGCAGCAGCTCGGAAGCGTCACGGCCAACGCCGCCATCGTTCAGTTCAACGATTTTGATCTGGCCTTCCGGGTTGATCACGAAGGTGCCACGGTCTGCCAGGCCTGCTTCTTCGATCAGTACGTCGAAGTTGCGGGAGATGGTCAGGGTCGGGTCGCCGATCATGGTGTACTGGATTTTGCCGATGGCTGGCGAAGTGTTGTGCCAGGCAGCGTGGGCAAAATGGGTGTCGGTGGAAACGCTGTAGATTTCGACGCCCAGTTTCTGGAATTCGGCGTAGTTGTCAGCCAGGTCTTCCAGTTCGGTTGGGCAGACGAAGGTGAAGTCGGCTGGGTAGAAGAAGACGACCGACCATTTGCCTTTCAGGTCAGCATCAGTCACGTCTACGAAGTTGCCGTTTTTGTAGGCGGTAGCTTTGAACGGTTTTACTTGGCTGTTGATGATAGGCATCGTTGACTCTCCGTCAGGTTTGTAGAAGGGCTTAGTAAGTTGATGGGGTGAATCCTACCCACCTTCTCGGTCGTTGGCTCATTGGCAAACCTGATGCTCACGATTGGTTTTCGCTATCAAGAGACTGTATTAATAGAAGAAACCTTTAATCACTCAAGGGATGCGCGGGTCATGCCGAGAAAGGGCGTCGCTTCAACATAGCGCATGGCAGATTTCATGTCTTTCCAGCCGACGTAAGTCATCAACGACTTTAAGTCCCAGCCGCTGCGATGGGCCCAGGTGGCAAAGCCCCGGCGCAGGGAATGGCTGGTGTATTGATCGGCCGCAATGCCGGCGCGCTCCAGGGCCTGGCGCAAGAGCGGGATCACGCTGTTGGGGTGCAAGCCCTCCTCGCCCAGGTTGCCCCAGCGATCGATGCCGCGAAACACCGGGCCACGCACCAGCGCCGAGGCACTGAGCCATTCGCTGTAGGCCTGCACTGGGCACAGGCGCAGGAGCGCCGGTGTCTGGTAGGTGCGACCGAGGTTTTCCCGATCACTTTTGCTGCGCGGCAGGTACAGGGTGATGCCCGAGCCGGGCACCGCCTGCACGTGCTCGATATTCAGCCGGCACAGCTCGTCGCTGCGAAAGCCACGCCAGAAACCCAGCAGGATCAATGCCGCGTCACGTTTGGCGCGCAGCCAGCGCGGAGGGTCTTCTGCACTGCGGGCGTCGCTGCCTTCCTGCTCGAGAAACTGAATCACCTGCTCCAGATGCTGCAACTGCAAAGGCTCGGCCTGTTTTTCCTGGGCCGGGTGTACGGCACGAATCCCCTTCAAGACTTTGCGCACCACCGGCGCCTTGGTCGGGTCGGGAAAGCCCTGGCTGGTATGCCACTGGGCCAATGCCGACAAGCGCAGCTTCAGCGTGTTGACCGACAGCACGCCTGCATGCGCCACCAGGTAGCGCGCCACGCTGTCGCTGGTCGCCGGCAGGAACCCACCCCAGCTCACCTCGAAATGCTCGATAGCCGCACGGTAGCTACGGCGCGTGTTGTCGCGGGTGGCCGCATTCAGATAACGGTCCAGTTCACTCATACCTGTACTGCCATGGGGCGTTATCCACTTCAAAAGCCTGGTCACACGGGATAATACGCCAATATCCCATCTGTTAAATCATCAATTTCTGCCTAAATATAATCGTGATATAGTACGTATATACATACTACGTACCACAGTACTAAATCGACGGAGACTCCATGGCTCGCGGCGGCATCAATAAAGCAGTAGTTCAAACGGCACGCCTGGCGATCCTCGCCCGCGGCGAGAACCCGAGCATCGATGCAGTACGCATCGAGATGGGCAATACCGGCTCTAAAACCACGATTCATCGCTATTTGAAGGAGCTGGACGAAAGCGAAACCCGCCAGACCATCACCGAAGCGCCGATCGACGACGAGCTGGGTGAGCTGGTGGCACGCCTGGCCCAGCGCTTGAAGGAGAAGGCTCAGGAGCCTATAGACCTGGCCCTGGCGCAGTTCCAGCAACACAAAGCCGCCCTGCTCGCCCAGGTTGAAGAGCTGGAAGCGGCCCACGGCCAACTCAAGCAACAGTTCGACATCCAGGCCGCCGCCCTCGCCGATGAAAGTGCGGCCCTGCAAAGCACCCGTTCCAGCCTGCAAACCGAGCAAACCCGCAACGCCGGGTTGAGCCAGGCGTGCAGCGATTACGAGTTGCGCATCAACGACAAAGACGAGCAGATTCGCTCACTGGAAGAGAAACACCTGCACGCCCGGGACGCCCTTGAGCATTACCGCAATGCGATCAAGGACCAGCGTGAGCAGGAGCAGCGCCGCCATGAGGGCCAGTTGCAGCAGGTACAGGCAGAGCTGCGCCAGGCCCAGCAGAGCGCGATGGTGCGCCAGGACGAGATCACCCAACTGCATCGCGATAACGAGCGCTTGCTGATTGAGCACCGGGTGACCGTGAAGGAACTGAGCGCACTGCAAGAACAGGCTCGCCACGACCGCGAACAGCAGCGCCAGTTAAGCGAACAAGTGAGTGTGATCGACAGCGAGCGCACCCTGTTGCAGGAACGCCTGCGGGTTGCACAGCTGGAGAATCAGGCGCGCCAGGAAGCACTGGCCGAGCACCAGCAGGTCAACAAAACCCTGGAACTGAACCTGGCCAAAGCCCAGGCCAGCATCGAGGCGCTGCGTCTGGCCGCCGTCGTTGCGACGGCGCCAGAGGCAACTTCCGAGGGCTGATTACTGCGCCACAGGCGTGCGCATGGTGACGAACTCTTCGGCCGCCGTAGGGTGCACGCCGATAGTCTCGTCGAAATGCTGCTTGGTCGCGCCCGCCTTGAGCGCGATCGCCAGGCCCTGCACGATCTCGCCCGCGTCGGGGCCGACCATATGGCAACCCAGGACCTTGTCGGTCTCGGCGTCGACCACCAGTTTCATCAAGGTCTTTTCCTGGCACTCGGTCAGGGTCAGTTTCATTGGCCGGAAGCGGCTTTCGAAAACCTGCACCTTGTGGCCGTCGGCGCGGGCTTGCTCTTCGCTGAGGCCCACGGTGCCGATATTCGGCAGGCTGAACACCGCCGTCGGGATCATCGCGTAGTCCACCGGGCGATATTGCTCGGGCTTGAACAAGCGACGCGCCACGGCCATGCCTTCGGCCAGCGCGACCGGCGTGAGTTGCACGCGACCAATCACGTCACCCAGCGCCAGGATCGACGGTTCGGCGGTCTGATACAGATCATCCACCTCAATAAAGCCACGCTTGTCCAACTTGACGCCGGTATTTTCCAGCCCCAGGTTATCCAGCATCGGGCGGCGGCCAGTGGCGTAGAACACGCAATCGGCTTCCAGCACGCGGCCGTCTTTCAAGGTGGCCTTGAGGCTGCCGTCGGCCTGCTTGTCGATACGCTCGATGTCGGCGTTGAATTGCAGGTCCAGCCCGCGCTTGGTCAGCTCTTCCTTCAAATGCGTACGCACCGAGCCGTCAAAACCGCGCAGGAACAGATCGCCGCGATACAGCAGCGAGGTCTTCGCGCCCAGGCCATGGAAAATCCCGGCAAATTCGACGGCGATATAACCGCCGCCCACTACCAATACACGCTTGGGCAGCTCTTTGAGGAAGAACGCCTCATTGGAACCAATGGCGTGCTCGCGCCCCGGGATTTCCGGGATCTGCGGCCAGCCACCAGTGGCAACCAGAATGTGTTTGGCGGTGAAGCGCTCACCGTTGATTTCCACCTGGTGCGGGTCCACCAGTCGCGCGTGCCCTTCGTGCAGGGTCACACCGCTATTGACCAGCAGGCTGCGGTAAATGCCATTGAGGCGGTTGATCTCGCGATCCTTGTTGGCAATCAGGGTCGCCCAGTCGAAGTTCGCTTCGCCCAGGGACCAGCCAAAACCGCTGGCTTGCTCGAAGTCTTCAGCGAAATGCGCGCCATATACCAACAGTTTCTTCGGCACGCAGCCCACATTCACACATGTACCGCCCAGGTAACGGCTTTCAGCCACCGCCACCTTTGCGCCAAAACCTGCGGCGAATCGTGCAGCGCGCACACCGCCGGAACCGGCACCAATTACATAAAGGTCAAAATCGTAGGCCATTTCACTCTCCTCGGCAGGACAACAGCATACCTGCTTACGGGGGGCCGAAAAACGAAAAAGCCACCCGAAGGTGGCTTTCACAGATCAAGCAGGCAGCCGTGAATCAGTAAGCCTTGCCAGTCTTGTAGAAGTGCTCATAGCAGAAGTTGGTGGCCTCGATGTAGCCTTCAGCGCCACCGCAGTCAAAACGACGGCCCTTGAACTTGTAGGCAATCACGCAGCCGTCTTTGGCTTGCTTCAACAGGGCGTCGGTGATCTGGATCTCGCCACCCTTGCCTGGCTCGGTTTCTTCGATCAGCTTGAAGATGTCCGGGGTCAGGATGTAACGGCCGATGATCGCCAGGTTCGACGGAGCATCTTCCGGCGCCGGTTTTTCAACCATGTCGCGTACGCGGATCAGGCCATCACCGATGTCGTCGCCGGCAATCACGCCGTACTTGTTGGTTTCCTGAGGGTCGACCTCTTGAACCGCGACGATGGTGCAACGGTACTTCTGATACAGCTTGACCATCTGGGTCAGGACGCCGTCGCCTTCCAGGTTTACACACAGGTCATCGGCCAGTACCACGGCGAACGGTTCGTCACCGATCAGCGGGCGACCGGTCAGGATCGCGTGGCCCAGGCCTTTCATCTGGGTTTGGCGGGTGTAGGAGAACGAACACTCGTCGAGCAGTTTGCGGATGCCGACCAGGTATTTTTCCTTGTCGGTGCCCTTGATCTGGTTTTCCAGCTCGTAGCTGATGTCGAAGTGGTCTTCGAGTGCGCGTTTGCCACGGCCGGTCACGATCGAGATTTCGTTCAGACCGGCATCCAGTGCCTCTTCAACGCCGTACTGGATCAGTGGCTTGTTCACCACCGGCAGCATCTCTTTGGGCATGGCCTTGGTCGCTGGCAGGAAGCGAGTGCCGTAACCGGCTGCTGGGAACAAGCATTTCTTGATCATATGAGTCCTTACAAAGGGCTGTGCGTACGAAATTCGGCGCAGTCTAATCAGGCCGCAGTCACCTTACAATGGGTCCTGCTGGCGTTGCGATGTCAACATAGAGAAAAAATGTTGGCGTAAGTTCCGCCCACATTCAATCAAGTGCCTTCGACGCTGTTAAAAATCGTCGGCTTGTGCCCGTTATTAAAGGGGCTGCAACCTTTTTAGCACGCTTTATGTTGATCGGCACTGACCTGCAACAACTTGCGCCGCCCCACGCCGTTTGGCGCTATCATTGCGCCCTTGAACCAGACAACGAGATTGATAGATGTCAGAACCAAAAGGCGTGAACGGCTACCTGATCACCAAGCGAGCGGACGGCTGGCACTTGATCAACTTCCACGGCGACAGCGTTGCCGGCGCATTCGCGACCGAGGCTCAAGCGTGCGCCGTGGCCGAAGTGTTTGTGGATGAAGCGGGCCACGCGTCGAGCAAACGTCCCAAGACCAAGTAATACCCGCCGCAACGCCAATCAAGCCTCGTTTTACGGGGCTTTTTTGTGTTTGTCTGTACCTTGATGGCGGTTCGCTATAATCTCGCCTGAAACGCCCCACGACAGTGTCAGCGCTTCCCTTCAACACCCTAATGATGACTCCCACATGAACAAGATTCTGGCACTGATTGCGGTACTGGCGCTTACGGCTGGCTGCACCACCACCTCCGACACCGTCCTGAAAAATGGCGAACAGGGGCTGGCCATCGACTGTTCCGGCGAGGCCAACTCCTGGGCCAGTTGCTATGAGAAAGCCGATGCGTCCTGCGCGGGCACCGGTTACCGAATTGTCGGCACCGAAGGTACGCCCGCCTTGAAAGAGGCCGACAAGACCCTGGGCAAGGACGTCGGCAACTACAAAACCCGCAGCGTGACCGTGGTCTGCAAATAAATTACATGTGAATCTCGGCGAACTTGATCCCCAGGCCGCGAATGGTCTCGATCAAGTCGTCCAGCCGTGAGAAGGATTCGACTTCGTCCTGGTCATCTACCAGGAAATAGCTGCGACCGCCGCTCTTCTTGAAGAATACGATCCACTCGCCCGTATCCGCGGGATTTTGAATCACATGGGTCGCAGAAATATGCCCCCCTGTATGCTGTTCTCTGACTTGCTCACGCTTCATGACTGAATTTCCGAAAAGACAATGCCGCTGATCCAGCGGCATTTTTTATGGGTTAGCGCCAGTTTAACGGATGCCTTGGCCGATCAGCACACCATCGACCATCTGCCCGTACAGATTGACGCCATCATTGGCGTGGAATTTTACCCGGGTTTTCTCCACGGAGCCTTCCACCAGGCGCGGATCCTGTGGGCGCTCGTGACGGTTGACGTAGGCGGCGACGTCCCACGCCTGCTGGTCGCTCAAGCTGCCTCCCTTGCCCAGTGGCATGTTGTGCTTGATGAAGGACGCCGCCGTGTTGATCCGATGCATGCCCGCGCCCCAGTTGTAGGAGTCTTTACCCCAAAGCGGCGGCATCACGTAACTGTCCCCGACTTTCTGGCCCTGGCCTTCCGAGCCGTGGCACACCGCGCACTGGCCTTTGTAGACCTCGGCGCCCCGGGCCAGGTCGTAGCCCTTGGCGGGTGCCGGCACCTGCGGATAACCCCGCCCGGGCAATTCGACGCCCAACGGCGCCTTGCTCGCCAGCCAATAGGCATACACCGACAGCGCGGTAATCTCCGGGCTGTCTGCGGCAGGTGGCGCACCGCCATTCATGCTGAACTGGAAACAGCCCTGCAACCGCTCGGCGAAGGTGTTGACCTTGTCGTTCTTTTTTCGGTAGGCCGGGTACATCGGGTAAGCGCCCCACAGCGGAGCGGAATTGGCCAACCGGCCCTGGTCCAGGTGGCAATTGCTGCAATTGAGACCGTTGCCGACAAATTGCGGCGCAAGGCGCTTGGTGTCGACAAACAGCGCATAGCCTTGCTTCACCAACTTGCCGTAGGCATTGTCGGGCAGCTCGCTCTCTTTCGGCGGCTGGAACTGCACGCCAGCCCCAGGGCCGGCGGTAGGCTGCAACTGTGACTGATCGTCCATGGCGATGGTGGCGGAATGGGCGGGAAAACTGATCAGGGCTCCCAACAATAGGCGCTTCATGGCTTGGCCTCCTGGCCGCTCAACGAGGCAAAATAGGTGGCCACCGCTTGCACTTCTTCAGCCGTCAGCGATTTGGCGATGTGGCCCATCAAATCGTTCGGATCGTTATGGCGCGTGCCACTGCGCCAGGCATTCAACTGCGCCGCCAGATAGGCTGCGGACTGCCCGGCCAAGGACGGAAATACGTCGCCGACCCCAACACCAGCGGGCCCATGGCAACTGACGCAGGCTGGAATCTGACGTTCCCACGCGCCTTGCAGGGCGATTTTTTGCGCCGCCTCGGTTGGCATAACGCTGCGGTGCACAGGGGCAATCGCCGGGGCAGGCATTGCCGCCAACTGCTGGGTCACTGCGCTGATTTCCTCTTCCGTAAGGGCGCTGGCCAGCGGTTGCATCACGGGGTTATTACGAAGGCCACTTTTAAAATCCTCCAGCTGCTTGCGCAAATACCCTGCCGGCAACCCGGCCAGGCGCGGAAAACCCGCCGCTGCCAGCCCCAGGCCGTCCGCCCCGTGGCAAGCCACACACGGCGCAGCTCCCGGCTGCGAGCCGCCTTGCGTAAATACGTTTTTCCCCTCCAGCGCGTGGGCATTACCCAGCGCCAGCAGCAATGCGCTACCTATCAGTACTCGTTCCAGAGACATCATCACGACTCCATTTTTATAGTTATATGCTTAGGCTAATCAGGCATAAGCCTACAAATGGTAGGGCAATGATTTGATCGCGACAACACCTGGTGCCGAAGCAGAACGCCAGTGACCTGAAAATCGCCCACAAAAAACCCGACACTGCAGCAGCAGGTCGGGTTGATTGATCGGATTCCAAAATGGCCGGTCTATGGGGTCAACCGGAAATGCAAGCTTCCCCGGCAGCCTTCACATCACCTGGGCGAATAGGCACATTGGACATGCTCTCATAGAGCTTGATGCTGCTGCCGCTTGAGCGCTCTTCAATTTCGAAGATAGCGGAGGGGTCAGCAGAAAACTTCTGCGGTACGATAACCTGGACGCCATCCTTGTGAGGCTCGATCTGCGACGGCCTGCGGGTTTTAGACAGTTTCTGGACCACGCACGCCGCATATTCCTGCGGTTTTTTCCCGGAGATCACTGCCAGCGTCGGTGGGGTCTGCTTGATATCCGCCACCGAAGCACATCCACCCAACGCCAAGGCCAGAACCAACACACTCCACTTCATATAAAAACCTCCGATAAAGACCCTACGACAGCGAGGAAGGTATTTTTCTCCCGCCCGCGTTGGATTTATCCCTGATAACTCGGTAAATAACTGTTTTAAATTGTCGAAGTCGTCGACGACGGTCCGATAATAAACGTGCTGGGGCTGATAAACTCCATCTTAACCTACGTATCGTTCTGATTTTTCAGAAAAAGCCCTTCTGGAGACACCGCATGAAATTCATTCACCAGCGCGAACACCTTAATGAAGGAGATATTGTCGTCATTGAATGCTCGCAAACCTGCAATATCCGCCTGATGAGCGACGCGAACTTTCGCAGCTTCAAGAACGGTGGCCGCCATACCTACCACGGCGGCGCGTTTGACAAGTTCCCGGCAAAAATCACCGCGCCAAGCACCGGGTTCTGGAACATTACCCTTGATGTCGTTACCCGCCGCGCCATCAGCGTGACCAAAAAGCCGACCTTGTCCCACAAGATCCGCATCGTGCGCCGCACCAATTCAAAACTGAGCTGACAGGAATGCCCGTGACTACCACCAAATATGTAATCAAGTACAAACTCAACGGTGAGCGCCGCTTCGAATTCGCCCAATTGCAGGCCGGCAGCATCGAGGAAGCCATGCAAGCCCTGGCAAAAATCCACGATGCCAGCGATAAAATCACCGACATTAATGTGAGCAAGGCCCTGTAATTCGAGCGCAAGCATCGGAGTGTCACGCCGCTGACGACTTCCTAGACTGGCAGCCTTTATCCGCTGCCACAGGAACGCGTCGATGCCTTCTACTCCACTGCAAGAACGTCTGGCCAGGCTGAACTGGGACGAGATCGAGCGAGACCTCGATCAACAGGGCAATTCGTTGATTGCAGGCCTGCTGGATCACAGTGAATGCGCCGAACTCAGCAGCCACTATCCTCGACACGAATTGTTCCGCTCCCACGTGCTGATGGCCAGGCACGGCTTTGGCCGGGGCGAGTACAAGTATTTCCGCTACCCACTGCCCTCGCGGGTCAGCGAGCTGCGTGAACAGCTGTATCAGTACCTGGCTCCCCAGGCCAATCGCTGGAACGAACAGATGAACCTGCCCATCACCTATCCAGCGCACCATGCCGACTTCATTGCCCGCTGCCACGCGGCGGGACAGCAACGCCCTACCCCGTTATTGCTGCACTATGGCCCAGGTGACTACAACTGCTTGCATCAAGATCTGTACGGGGAGCATGTATTTCCCCTACAAGTGGCCATCCTGTTATCGCAGCCGGGAGAGGATTTCCGTGGCGGCGAGCTGGTACTGACGGAACAGCGGCCGAGAATGCAATCCCGAGCCCAGGTGGTGCCACTGAACAAGGGTGATGCAGTGATTTTTGCGGTCAATCAGCGGCCAATGCCCAGCGTGAGGGGGTTTCATCGGGTCACCTTGCGCCATGGGGTCAGTGTTCTGCACAGTGGTACACGACATACCTTGGGAGTGATTTTTCACGATGCACAGTAAGATCGGTCCCGGGCCCACCGCCGACCTGTTCGCCGAAGAGGCCTTGCAACAGCCCCCAGGGCGCGAGCAAATCGGTGAACAGTCCTACGTTCTCAGGGGCTACGCCCTGCCCTGGGTCGAGCGTTTGTTGCCGGAACTCAGGCGCGTGTTGGCGCAGTCGCCGTTCAGGCAAATGGTCACGCCGGGAGGCTTTAAAATGTCGGCGGCGTTGAGCAGTTGCGGTGAGTTGGGTTGGACTACCGACCCCAGCGGCTATCGCTACTCTCCGGTTGACCCCAACAACCACCAGCCCTGGCCAGCGCTGCCTGCGACGTTGCGCCAACTGGCCGTGATGGCGGCGGCAGACTCGGGCTTCGATGATTTCGAACCAGACGCCTGCCTGATCAACCGCTATGTGCCTGGCGCCAAAATGTCCCTGCACCAGGACAAGAACGAGCGTCGTTATGCCGCGCCGGTGGTTTCAGTGTCCCTGGGTTTACCGGCAATCTTTCTGTTTGGCGGCCATGCACGCAGCGACAAAACGCAAAAAGTCTCGCTGTTCCATGGTGATGTCGTGGTATGGGGCGGCGTAGACCGCCTGCGTTTTCACGGCGTGATGCCGATCAAGCCAGGCACGCATCCGGTCATGGGGCCGCAGCGGATCAACCTGACGTTTCGAACCGCCGGGTGAATTTGACCGCAAGCATCGGAGTGATGCGAATGCCGCACAGGGTTAACCTGGCATTCTTCAACCAGGAGCCGCCACCATGACCGCGCGTCACGCCACTGAGCAAGACCCCCGCTGGGCCGCCATCGTCGCCCGCGACGCCAAGGCCGACTTGACCTTCGTCTATGGCGTGAAAACCACCGGCGTGTACTGCCGCCCCAGCAGCTCCGCCCGGCGTCCGCTCCCGCAGAACGTCGAATTCTTCGACACGCCGCAACAAGCTGAAGCCGCGGGCTACCGGCCCAACAAACGCTACTCCGGGGACCAGACCCAAGTGGCCGCACGCCATGCGCAATTGGTGGCGGGCGCCTGCCGGCACATCGAACAGGCTGAAGCCTTGCCATCCCTTGAAGCCCTGGCCGCCCTCGCCGGCTTGAGCCCGTTCCATTTTCATCGGGTGTTCAAGGCGGTCACCGGGCTCACGCCCAAGCGCTACGCCAGCGCCCATCGCTCGCGCAAGGTCCGCGACGGCCTTAAGGAGCTGCACTCGGTGACCGACGCGCTGTACGACGCTGGCTTCAATTCCAACAGCCGCTTTTACGAGACCGCCGACCAATTGCTCGGCATGAAGCCTGGCGACTATAAAGCGGGCGGCACCAACACGGATATTCGCTTCGCCGTTGGCCAGTGCTCATTGGGTGCGATTCTGGTGGCGCAGAGCAATCGCGGTGTGTGCGCGATCTTGCTGGGGGATGACCCGGACAAACTGCTGCGCGACCTGCAAGACCAGTTTCCGCGTGCCAATCTGTTGGGCGCCGATCATGCCTTCGAACAGCTGATTGCCCAGGTGGTGGGCTTCATCGAGGTGCCGGCCCTGGGCCTGGACTTGCCCCTGGATCTGCGCGGCACCGCGTTTCAAGAGCGGGTGTGGCAGGCCTTGCGGGAGATCCCGGTGGGCAGCACCGCAAGCTACGCCGAGATCGCCCAACGCATCGGCGCACCTACCGCCTACCGCGCCGTGGCCCAGGCCTGTGGCGCCAACTGCCTGGCCGTGGCGATTCCCTGCCATCGCGTGGTGCGTGCCGACGGCAATCTTTCGGGCTACCGCTGGGGCGTTGAGCGCAAACGGCAATTGCTGGAGCGCGAAACCCCGGCGCAGTCCTGACCACCGCTACAACAGTTTGCGCTTGCGAAACTCCGCCACCTTATGCCGATTGCCACACAGCGCCATGCTGCACCAACGGCGCTTGTGGCCCTTGGTGCGATCGTAGAACCACAGCACACACTCGGGGTGTTCGCAGGTACGGACCAGGCCGAAATCCCCGTCCACCAACAACATCGCGGCCGCTTCGGCAATCGGCGACAGCAATTGCTCGGCGGTTTGCTGTTTGCGCTGGCGCTCCAGGCGTAACTCGCCAGGCGCAGGCCAAGCCAGTTGCGGGTGGCTGACCGCCTTGCGCAAAAACGTATTCAGTGCAGCGGGGTCACCCTGCAGGCCCGCCTTGCGCTGCTCCAGCAACAACCGGATCACTTCACGCAACCCCCGCGCCGCGCCCAGTAATGCGCCCTCCTCGAAAGCCGGCACAGCGCCCTCCTCAACCCAGTTCAAACGCACCAGCCAACGTTCGACATCACCATCACCTTGCCAGAACTCAAAAGGCACGCCGTCGACATTCGCCCGGGTGTTGAGCATGTCCAACACAGGGTGGTCAGCCAGAACGTAAGGTTCCAATGGGGAGGGGGTAATGGCAGTCATGGTGAATCCTCTTCAAGTCCGTGCAATCGTAACCGCTTACAACGCCTTTGGGTAGTTACTTAACTCACCAAAAAGTAACCTATAAATATTATTTGACAGGTTACTTATTCGAGCGCAGCCTTTGAAATCTGTAACCCAATAAACCAATTTATATAGTTACTCAAAGGAGTCCGATCATGTCGATTTCAGCCCCAGTGGTTCGCTACCAGCACGTTGATGCCGATGGCGTGCGCGTGTTCTACCGCGAAGCCGGCGACCCGTCCGCACCCGTGCTGTTGCTGCTGCACGGTTTCCCAAGTTCGTCCCACATGTACCGCGATTTGATCCCGCTGCTCGCCACCCGCTACCGGGTCATTGCCCCGGACCTTCCGGGCTTCGGCTTCACCGAGGTGCCCGCCGAGCGCAATTACCACTACAGTTTTGACAACCTGGCGACCACCGTCGGGCATTTCGTCGACGCCCTGCAACTGCGCCGCTATGCCCTCTACGTGTTCGACTATGGCGCGCCGGTGGGCCTGCGCCTGGCCGTGGCACACCCGGAACGGGTCAGCGCGCTGGTATCGCAGAACGGTAACGCCTACCTGGAAGGTCTGGGCGACGCCTGGGACCCGATCCGCGCGTATTGGGCCGAGCCAAGCCAGGCCAATCGCGAGGTGATTCGCAATGCCGTCATCAGCCTGGAAGGTACGCGCTATCAGTACCTGCATGGCGTCCCGCAACCTGAGCTGGTTGCGCCTGAGTCCTACATGCTCGACGTGCTCCTGATGCAGCGCCCCGGCAATGACGAGATACAGTTGGACCTGTTCCTCGACTACCGCAACAACCTGACGCTGTACCCGGCATTCCAGGCGTTTTTCGAGGCCACGCAAGTGCCGACGCTGGTGATCTGGGGCCAACACGACCCGTTCTTCATCCTGCCAGGCGCCCATGCCTATAAAGGCAACAACGCCAACGCGGTGGTGGAATTGCTCGACACCGGCCACTTCGCCCTGGAAACCCATGCCGTGCATATCGCCCAGCGGATTCACGAGGTACTCGGGCACGCCATCGACTGATGGCCCGGCATGAAACACTGGGCCCGTCCAGTGAATAATACAGACTGGCCTGGTGCTACCTGGCCCTGCTAAAACGACGGGACAGCATCCCACCGTTGGAGAAGCGCACCATGAGCACCTGGCCAGACACCCGGATTCTTGACCTGCTGGGCATTGAGTTACCCATCATTCAGGGGCCCATGGCGAATGCCACGAGTACCGCCATGGTGATTGCCGTCAACCAGGCCGGAGCCCTCGGTTCGATGCCGGCGGCAGCGTTGAGCATCGAGCAGTTGCGCGAGGCACTTACGGTTATTCGTCAAGCCAGTTCGCGGCCGCTGAACGTGAACTTCTTCTGCCATCAGCCGCCAGCGCCGGATGCCGACCGCGACCTTCATTGGAAGAACCTGCTGGAAACCTATTACCGTGAACTGGGCGCTGACTTTGACGCCCCGACGCCCGTCTCCAACCGCGCACCGTTCAATAACGCCGCCTGTGAAGTGGTGGAAGAATTCCGCCCGGAAGTCGTGAGTTTTCATTTCGGCCTGCCGGAAAAATCCCTGCTGGACCGGGTCAAGGCTACCGGGGCAAAGGTGCTGTCGTCGGCCACCACGGTAGAAGAAGCTAT
Organism: Pseudomonas sp. Bout1; assembly: GCF_034314165.1. Classification (GTDB taxonomy): domain Bacteria; phylum Pseudomonadota; class Gammaproteobacteria; order Pseudomonadales; family Pseudomonadaceae; genus Aquipseudomonas. The sequence goes on from NZ_JAVIWK010000001.1 coordinate 3,719,834, forward strand.
CTGGCTGGAGCAACACGGCTGCGACGCGGTCATCGCCATGGGTTCCGAAGCCGGCGGCCATCGCGGGATGTTCCTCAGCGACGACCTGAATAGCCAGATCGGTACGATGGCCCTGGTGCCGCAGGTGGTGGATGCCGTGAGCGTGCCGGTGATCGCAGCGGGCGGTATCGGTGATGCGCGGGGCATTGTCGCGGCCTTCGCCCTCGGCGCATCGGCAGTGCAGATCGGCACGGCGTACCTGTTTACCCCCGAGGCCACCGTCTCGAAGTCGCACCACCACGCCTTGCGCAATGCCCAGGCCAGTGAAACCGCGTTGACCAACCTGTTCACAGGCCGCCCGGCGCGGGGCATCATCAACCGGGTGATGCGTGAGTTGGGTGCGATCAATCCGAAGGCACCGGCGTTTCCGTTGTCCGGCGGTGCGTTGATGCCACTCAAGGCCAAGGATGAAGCCGGCTTCAGTAATTTGTGGTCGGGCCAGGCGCTGCGCCTGGGCAAAGACATCTCAACCTATGACCTGACGCTGGAGCTGGCCGCACAGACCCTGGAAAAACTCGGCCGACGCTGAACCTGAACTCCCGGGACAACTTTGCACTGTACCGGCACTGGCCAACCGCTATATATTCCCATACATAGCGGTAGACCCCCTCTGCCTATAACAAGCCGGAAACCCCAAGGAGCTTCTTGATGATGATTCGCGCCTCACGCCTGGCCCCCACGGCCCTCGCCACCCTGATCGCCGCGTTTGCCTTCTCCTCGGCGAACGCCGATGAAGTGCAGGTGGCCGTGGCTGCCAACTTCACCGCCCCGATCCAGGCGATTGCCGCCGACTTTGAAAAAGACACCGGCCACAAGCTGGTCGCGGCCTACGGTGCCACCGGCCAGTTCTATACCCAGATCAAGAACGGCGCGCCGTTTGAAGTGTTCCTCAGCGCCGACGATACCACCCCGCAGAAACTTGAAGCCGAAGGCGACACCGTCAAGGGTTCGCGTTTCACCTACGCGGTAGGCACCCTGGCGCTGTGGTCGGCGAAGGAAGGCTACGTGGACGCCAAGGGCGACGTGCTGAAGAAAAATGAATTCAAGCACCTGTCCATCGCCAACCCGAAAGCCGCGCCGTATGGCCTCGCTGCCACTCAAGTGCTGGCGAAGGAAGGCTTGACCGAAAAGGTCAAGGACAAGCTCGTTGAAGGCCAGAACATCACCCAGGCCTATCAGTTCGTGTCCACCGGCAACGCCGAATTGGGTTTTGTCGCGCTGTCGCAAATCTACAAGGACGGCAAGGTCACCAGCGGCTCGGCCTGGATCGTGCCGTCGTCGATGCATGACCCGATCAAGCAAGACGCGGTGATCCTCACCAAAGGCAAGGACAGCGCAGCCGCCAAGGCCCTGGTTGAATACCTCAAAGGTCCGAAAGCCGCCGCAGTGATCAAGTCCTACGGTTACGAGCTGTAAATGCCGCTGTCGAGTGCCGATTTTTCCGCGATCTGGTTGACCCTGCAGCTGGCGTCACTGACCACGGTCATCCTGTTGATTATCGGCACTCCGATCGCCCTGTGGCTGTCGCGCACCCGTTCGTGGTGGCGCGGCCCCATCGGCGCGGTGGTGGCCTTGCCTCTGGTGTTGCCACCCACGGTGATCGGCTTCTACTTGCTGCTGACCATGGGCCCCAACGGCTACTTCGGCCAGTTCACCCAATGGCTGGGCCTGGGAACCCTGACCTTCAGCTTTGCCGGGCTGGTGATTGGCTCGGTGATCTATTCCATGCCGTTCGTGGTGCAGCCGCTGCAAAACGCCTTTTCTGCCATCGGCACTCGCCCACTGGAAGTGGCCGCCACGTTGCGGGCCAATCCCTGGGACACTTTCTTCAGCGTGATCCTGCCCCTGGCACGCCCGGGGTTTATCACGGCGTCGATTCTCGGTTTTGCGCACACCGTCGGTGAGTTCGGCGTGGTGCTGATGATCGGCGGCAATATTCCGAACAAGACCCGGGTGGTCTCGGTGCAGATCTACGACCACGTCGAAGCCATGGAATATGCCCAGGCCCACTGGCTGGCCGGCTCCATGGTGGTATTTTCTTTCCTGGTGTTGCTGGCGCTCTACTCCAGCCGTAAAACCAAAGCGGGCTGGAGCTGATGTCGATGATCGAGGTGCGCCTGCAACTGAAGTACTCCGGGTTCGCCCTGGACGTCGACCTGCAACTGCCCGGTCGCGGGGTGACGGCGTTGTACGGCCATTCCGGCTCGGGCAAGACCACCTGCCTGCGTTGCATCGCCGGGCTGGAACGCGCCGAAGAGGGCTTCGTGCAGATCAACGACGAAGTCTGGCAAGACAGCCGCAAAGGGCTGTTCGTGCCGCCGCACAAACGCGCGTTGGGCTATGTGTTTCAAGAGGCCAGCCTGTTCCCGCATTTGTCGGTGCTGGCCAACCTGGAGTTCGGCCTCAAGCGTATCGCGCGCCAACAACGCCGGGTGGAGATGAGCCACGCCACCGAACTATTGGGCATCGGCCACCTGCTGGACCGTCATCCGCAGCACCTTTCCGGCGGTGAACGCCAGCGCATCGGCATCGCCCGCGCCCTACTCACCAGCCCGAGCCTGTTGCTGATGGACGAACCGTTGGCGGCGCTGGACAGCAAACGCAAAAGCGAGATCCTGCCGTACCTCGAACGCCTGCACGACGAACTGGAGATTCCGGTGTTGTACGTCAGCCATGCCCAAGACGAAGTGGCGCGCCTGGCCGATCACATCGTGTTGCTCAGTGACGGCAAGGCCCTGGCCAGCGGCCCCATCGGCGAAACCCTGGCCCGGCTGGACCTGCCCCTTGCCCTGGGCGACGACGCCGGCGTGGTGATCAACGGCACGGTCTGCGCCTACGACGAACATTACCAGTTGCTCACCCTGCAATTGCCCGCGAGCCAATTGCAGATGCGCGTGGCCCATGCACCATTGGCGCTGGGCAAACAGTTGCGTTTCAAGATCCAGGCGCGCGACGTCAGCTTGAGCCTGCAGGCCGAGGAACACAGCAGCATCCTCAATCGCCTGCCGGTGACGGTGACCCAGGAAATCCCGGCGGACAACGCAGCCCATGTGCTGGTAAGCCTGGATGCCGCCGGCACGCCGCTGCTGGCGCGGATTACGCGTTACTCACGGGACCAATTGCAACTGCATCCCGGCCAGACGTTATGGGCGCAAATCAAGGCGGTGGCGGTACTGGCCTGAGGCGCACTTTGCCTGGCCCGCAGCGACCTGACTCTGCCGCTATCCAACTAAGCTATTGATCAATAGAGGCCGGCGCACAAGCCTGCGCCTGTGGCATCAGACGTATATCCACCCGACGGTTGGCTGCTCGGCCAGATGCTGTGTCATTACTGGCGATCGGTTGCTTGCCTGCTGCGGCCTGGACGGCAAAACAGTTATCCGCAAGATCGCCCATACGCTGCATCCAGTCGCGTACCGCCGAGGCGCGGGCGTAGGACAGTTGAAGGTTCTGCTCAGAATCGCCGGTGGTGTCGGCATGTCCCACAATCACGATCAACCAGCCCGGCTGCGCCTTGATGTTGACCAGCGCATTGATCAGCACCTTGGTCGACTCGGGCTTGAGCTCGGAGCTACCGGCATCGAACAGCGACAGGCTATCCAGGTGCACCGTATCGGGCACTGGCTGCGGCGGCGAGGCGGCCTGGCTCCACCACCAAAACCCAACTCCGAGGGCGATTGAGGCGAGCAGTGCAAACAGCCAAAGGACAATACTGCGCTTGTAGGTTTTGTTGGCGGCCGGCGGAAGCTCCGGCATCGGGTGGGCTGGCAGGACTATCACCGGCACCACGAAAGCCGGCTCGGGGGTTCTCATCAACATTGGCAGCGCCGGCAGCATTTCACCCGAAGCAACGTTACGTTGAAGGCGTTGCATCAGGCTGGCTATCTGATGACGCAGCGCCTGCAAGCTGACGAGAGACACTTGCCCCCGACGATCCAACTGCGCGGCTAACCGATCCAGTTCAGCGCCCAGCCGCGCCAATTGGGACAGCGTCTGCTGAGTAACTTCAAGGCTGCGCAACAATGGCTGCCATTGGGCAAACAGCCAGGCGAGAATCCCCATACGCATCGAGTGCATCAGCGGCCACACCGTTGTCCATTCACTGCACAGCACCTCAATCAACGTTACCCCTTGCGCCATGCCTTCCAGGCCGTAGCAATGGCTGCGCGCCAACGCAAAAGAGGCCGCGGTTTGCAGGTCTGCGCCATTGTTCTGGAATAACGTCAAGCACAACTGCTCGACCTTGACCCAGTCGACGGCCGGGCATGCCGGATGGCTCAGTTTGGCCAACTCGTCACGTAGCACCGTAAATTCACCGAGGCCTCGCGGGTCACCGCCGACTCGAATACGCATTTCAAATAACGCTGTCATCCAGCTTCCCTTCCGTTACAGGTTTACGGTTTCGACAGGTAGTTCTGCTGCCTTAAATGGCGCACCAGGACTTTCCCCTCAGCCGCCAGGGTCGTGCCGAAGCTCACCCGCTCGCCGTTTTTCAGCTGCGCATCGAGGGCATATTCCAAATGACCTGGCCGGGTCTGGGGCAGCAGTTCGATATTGACGGCGGCCAGGCGCGGCTCGTACTTGAGCAAGGTGTTGACCAGCGTCCCGATCAGGTCATGCGCCGATGCGGGCAGCCCTTGCAGGGTCTGCCCCATGTCCGGCAGGCCATAGTCCGGCAGGTGACTGAGCGATCCCGCCCGGCTGTTGAGGATGCGTTGCAGGTTGTCCAGTACCGACAAGGTGTGCTGGTCCTCTTCCGGAACGCGGTACAGGTCCAGTTCGCCGTCGAAATTCTGCAGGAGCATTTCGTAGAGCGATGGGTTCAATTCGCTCACGGCCTACTCCTTGGCCAACGGTTGTAAGGCCAGCCGATTGTTGTAGAGCTCGACTACCCTCGCCCGATCCGGGTCCAGATCATCACGGGTCAGGGTCAGGCGCCAGGTGTTCAGTTGGGTATCGGGTGTGCGCAACAACGCCACCACCGTGACGAACTGAGCATCCTTATCCAACGGCACATCAAGCTGTGCGCCCTCACCGGGCTTGATCACCAGTGCCTGCTGGCCCAACAGGTCGCTGCGCAACAGATTGTCAGCGTCGCCCAGCACACTGTCATAGGTCGCCTTCTCCATCACTTTGTTGTCGCGCAGCTGATACACGCGTACCACCGTGGGCACCGTTAAACCACGCATGTCCATGACGTCTGCGTTCGTCGCGGGGCGCCCGGTGAAGTCCAGGTGCAAAGTCTTTACTTGTTTGTAGAAGATCGCCTTGGCTGTGGACGTGGTGGTGTCGGTCACGGTCTGGGTCAACCCACAACCACTCAGGAGTGCGCCGAACACGGCCACCTTCACTAGATTAAAAACGGTACGTGACATGCTGCGCCTCTCTGAATTTCGGGTTGCTGTGCAGGCCTTGGTATCGGCCCAGGTTAATGGTGATTTTTTGCTGCTCCGTTACCTGCCAGGCGTCGCTGCCCAGCCCCAGTACGCCGGTCATCCCCAGCAGTACCGGCGCACCGCCCAGGATCGCCTTTGGCAGGCTGTGTACCGGCAGTGACAGCTGCAATTTCGCGGTGCAACGCCAGCCCAGATAGACCCGCAGCAATACCAGCAAGTCGTTGTGCAATGGGTTGCCCGGCAACCAGCCACGCGCCTCAACCAGGTCCTCGGTGAACAGCCCGAGGTGCAACTGGCTGTTGACGTCGCGCCCGACGCTGCCTAACGGCGTGCCCTGGGACAAACTCACCGGGCAACTCATCGACAGGCTGGCCGGCTGCGCCATGGGCACTTTTTGTGGCCAGTGCCGCGTTACTCGCACCTGAGTGTTGGGGGCTAGCAGTTTGACGAGTGCGGTGATGCCCTCGGCATTGCGGGTAGGCAGACGCATCACACTGAGCAACGCCAGGAAACGTGATATCGGCGTTGTAATCTGCCTGTCGGTACCGGGAATCCCCAGACCGATCAGCCCCAGCAGGCATTGTGAAGTTGCATCACGGCCACCCGCCTCGAACGTCGCCGGGTAGGAGTACTTGCGCCAAATGCGGTAGAACTGCGTGAAGATCCTGTGGTTGAAAATATCCAGGAACGCCGCCAGGGCTGCATGTCCTTCGCGACGCTGGGCGATGTCGTCCAGGAAGGTGGTGGGCATCGGCGAATCGACGCCGTAAAGCCCAAGCAAACGCGTGCGTACCGTTGCAGGACGATCAGGATGTGCTTCGCCTATTTCGATGGCCTTCAGCTCCCCCGCGGGAAAGCCCATGCCGGGATCGGGCCGAAAGCGCACCGGGTCATCCGCCGGGTGCGCGGTACTCCCCAGCGGCGGGTGACCAGGCAACGCCTGTTCCAGCAACTGGCAGAATCGGTAAAGATTGGCTTCGGCGACCTGCCCTTCCAACGCTTCGAGTAATCCAGCGGCTTTCAGCCGGGAATACGCTGACTGTGGTTCTCGTTCCATCGCAGGCACTTTCCAGTAGGTTGCAGGATCAGCGTAAGCTGGTTGAACAAATGAATATCGGCGTACAGGCCAAAGAAACGATGGAGCATTTCGCCAAAGAGGCTGATGTCGCCCTCCCCTGAAAAACCATTCGCGTCCAGGGTGATTTCGATATCCACCCCACGCAGTAAAAAGCCTTTTTCAAAGCGCTGAACCAGGTGATGGCGAACCTCGACAATCGCCTCCAGACGGCGACGGTTCAGCTCGCCACCCGCCCAGTCGTACAACGCCAGGGTGCCGCGCAGCACCTCTGCGCTGTCGAGCATCGGCAGGAAATTCGAACCCAAGTGGCTGAGTACGCGCCAATGAAAACGATCACGATTGGGTGGGTAGCACGGCAAGCTTGGGGCGCACAGGTTGCGCACCCGCAGGCCGGTCTTGGTGGATTGCACCACGGTGTCGAGCAGGGTGCTTTGCAGGGCTTTGCGGGGTAACAGGCCGTTTGTGCCGGTCAACCGCAATGACAGGCTTTCGCCGGAGTGCAACTGATCTTTTTCGAAGCCATCACCGCCCAGGATCAACCAGATGTCATGCAATCCCTTGGGTGAGCGCTTCAAGCGGGTATGGAAATACCGCTCAGGGGCATCGTCACGCAGCATGCCGCCCTTGTGGCGGAAGCTGCTGAATGGCACATAGTCGTGGCGCACGGCATTCTTTGACGAGGTCACCTGGTCGACCGAATAAATCTCGGTGTGGCCGTCCTGCAATCGCATGGGCCGCAACAGATAATCCGTTTGCAACTGCGCCAGGGTCAGGGGGTCAGACTCCAGCGCGAACAGATTGATCACCGGTACAGCATGCAGGCGAATGTGTTCATTGCTCACATTGAAATCCCGTGGCCATGCCTCACGCAGCACCACGTCCAATTCGAACCAGGACGTTTGCGCGCTCAGGCTGAGTTGCTCCAGGCCACAGAGGGTCACGAACATGAACTTTTCGCGGAAGGTGAAGTACTCCAGCAGCAACTGATAACCGCTGAACGCGCTGTCACCCTTGGGCCACAGGCGATCCTCATCGGCGAATCCCTTGGGCGCAAAATGGCCGTCCAATGGATGACGCTCCAGTTGCCCCGACAGACGCACATACAGCGCCTGGGTATTGAGCGTCAGCGCCTGGTGCAAGGCACTGGCCAGCGGTGCGTCGGCATTCAGGTACAGCGGCAGGCGGCTCAGGTCGAGCTCGCTCCAGTCTGTCAACGCGCCGCAGACAAAGCGCAGGCGCAGCACAGAGCGGCCGTCCGGTTCATAAGCCAGTCGCACCGACTCCAGGGCAAGCGGTTGCAACGTCACGTCCTGAGTGGTGGTGTAACGACAACGGGTACGTTGCGAACCGATAGGCTGGGACAACACCTCAAAGCCCTTGCCGATGGCTTCGCTGCGTTTCATCTGTGCCAGCTCCGGCACCAGTTCGATAACCGAAAGCGATGGAATGGTGCGTAAATAATGCGGCCATAGCAGGCTGACCAGCCCTTCGGTCAGCTCGGGCAAATCATCGTCGAGCTTCTCCCGCAGGCGCCCCATCAAGAACGCAAATCCCTCAAACAGACGCTCCACATAAGGGTCTTGCGCACCGGGTTTGTCCAGACTGAGCTGGGCTGCCCGATCCGGGAAGGCTTCGGCGAATTCCTTGCCAGCTTCGCGCAAGTAACGCATTTCGGCGTCGAAGTAGCGCAGTGTCAAATTGTCCATGCTCACACATAAATTCCTGATGAAAGAGGGTTAGTCGCAGAGCACCGCCGCGCGCACCGGGTCAATCGCTACCAATGCGGCCAGCAAGGCCTCGGCACGCCGGGCCAGGGTGGGTTTGTCGGCATCGTTGCGCTGTGCTTTCAGACGTAGCAGCTTGAACAGACGCGCCTTGACCTCAAAATTCAGTTCCGGCTCCCACACCGCCAGTGCATGGTGCTGCGCGGTAGCGTCCAGCTCCCCCAGGAGATGAACAGCCAAGTCGCTCTTGCCGTATTGTTCGGCCACGCGAGCCATCAACAAGCGCAGCAGCCAGCGCTGGCGGCCGGTCTGCACGTCGGGTCGGGTCGACAGCCAGGCGAGCGCCGTTTCCACCCCATCGCTGTCAGCCTGGGCCAGGGCTTCACTCTCCAGCGACAAGATTTCTGCGTCTGCGGTGGTGAGCGCCGCCTTTGGTGCAGGCAACCATTGCTGCGCACGATTGCCGCTGACGTGCTGGGTAATCCAGTCACGGGTGGTCTCGTCAGCGAACGGTGCTCCATCGTTCCAGTGCAACAGCTCCAGGCCAGGCAAGCGCTCAAGGAACATGCCCAAGTCACGCTTGACGATGTCGGCCCAGCTGTCTTGTGGCGCGGGTTGTTTGTTCAGCGCCTGGTACAGGTACCACTGCAAATCCAGCCAGAAGTGGTTCACGCCTTCGGCGTACACCCGCTCGACCTGGTCGAGCAGTTCGCTCCAGCTTTGTTGCAGGTACAGGCGTTTGAGCTGTGCCCGATAATCAGCACGGGGCGCCGCAAGCCGTGTATTCCCGAGGGCTTCCTCAGGCGGTGCCTGATGCACCGTGTCCCAACGCAAGCTCTTCATCAGCCGATGCGCCGCCAGCCAGCCTTGAGGCTGCTCGCGCAAATAACCCGCCAGCGCCCTGCCGTTGTCCAGCAGATCGCGCCCGGATTTGACGGGCGTGGCGGAAGGCGCCGTGGCGTGGGTGCTTGAGTCATGACTGGCACTGTGTTGCGGTACCAGCGCATCTACCCCGCCGGACTGCGTCAACCGCGCGGACAACGCGCCATACAACGCCCCCAAAGCCGGGCGCTGGTCTTGCGGCCAGGCTTGCAGCCCACGCTCCAGCCAGGCCAGCGCTGCCACCGTGCGTTCGGCTTCACTGCGCACCACTTCGGGGTACAGCGACAGGCTGTCCAGTACCTTGCCACTGGCCAGCCATTCCAGCGCCATCTTGCGACTATTGGGGCGTGCCGGCAGCACATGGGCGGCGTAACGCTCCACCAATGCGGCAAGCAAGGTGAGGCCATCAGCCAGCCCGGCTTCCCCATCCTTTTGCAAACGGGCCCACAGGTAATACGTCGCCACACGCAAGTCTTTGCAGGTGTGGATCAGCAGCTTTTCTGCCAGGTGGACGACCCGCTCGGCATCCGCCCCGGACAGCTTGTTGACCTCTTCGCGCATGCGCTGGAAGTCGTCGTCATAGCCTGGGTCTTCGCCTGCAGGCGAGGCTGTGCTGATGGGTTGCAGCCACGGTTGCCAGCGGCCAGCCTGACTATGTGCCAAAGCCAGAGCGTCGCGGTCGCCGAGGCAGTGCGTGATCAAGGTATGCAGGCTCATTCAACGCCCCCGCTCTGCGCATAGGGCGCACTTGCTATGCCCTCATTGAGGAAGATCTGCGACGGCAACGTGAAGCCTCGCAGCGTGAGCAACGCCAACGGGCCCGCGCCCAGTTCGGTGCGCAGGTTCCAGGTCAGGTTCAGCCCGTCGGGGGCCTTGAGCTCCATGCGGTAGCGGCTGTCGCCGTCGTCCAGCACGGTGATGCGGGCTTTTTCCAGCAAGCGGATCAGGCCCCAGGTGCCCTGGTAATCACCCAACAGGCGCTCGCCGGTATGCACACTGGTCCAGCTCAGGCTGGCGCCCGGGTAATCACCGCGGCCCGGCCAACTGAAGCGCTGCCAGAACTCTTTTTGGTTGAAATACTGATGACGTGCGCCGTTGAGGATGAAGGTGGTTTGCACCACATCACGCACCGGTTTGCCTTGCAGTTCGAAGCTCAATCCCATGCCGCCGTCGGTATAGATCACGTCGGCCAGATGACTGAGCTGATTGATCGCCAGCAGAAATTGCGGATTGATCCGTAGCCCTTGGCTATGGCGTGGGTCGGCAACCCAGCGGCTGCCTTCCTTGCGCAGCACACCGCTCAGTTGGCTGCGCAGGAACTGCTCGATGCGCCCGGAATCTGCACGGATCATCTGCCCCAGCATCGGCAACGAGGAATCGCTGGTGGTTGCAGCGAACGGGTAGCGCCCGGTGAAAGCGCCCTGCCAATCACGAACGATTGAGCGCTGCCACTGGCTGTTAAGGCCCGCAGCCGAGGGTTGCAAGACGCGTTGCCAGGCTTCGTCCAGCGGCTGTACAAACAGGGTATGGCCCACCCCGCTCCACTCTGCTCCCAGGCTGGCGGCCACCAGGCTGCCATAAGATTGGGTGTCCGTCAGGACAACACTCTTGCCCTGAAATACGGTCTGCGCCAAAGCCTGTGTCATTTCCTGCGGATCGGGGGCATTGCTAACTTGCTGCAATTTCAGGCGCAGGCGGGTGACACGGGTCAGGAATGCTTGCAGGCTCAACCGCTCGCTGCCCTCCGGGTCTTGGCCCATGAGGCTCAACAATGGACCGAAGGTAGCGTCCAGCGGACCGCGCGGGGCTTGTGCCCGTGGGTCAATCATGGGCACTTTGTCCTTCGCCACAAGCTTTTGCGCAGACTGCATCAGCGAGTCGGCCAAGGCCTGGCTGCGGGTGCCGGCCTGCCCCTGATAGGCCAGGGTATTCATCAGGGCGATCAGGGGTGACTGGCGCACATCGGTCATCAGCGTGAGTTGGTCGATCACATCGGGCAGGCTGGCGACGTTTTGCCAGCGCACGCTATTGAGAAAGTCCAGCCAGGCGTTGGCGTAATCCTGAAAGTAGCGCTCGGTGAGGCGCGCCTTGAGCACATCCGGGGTCAGCTCGGCGGCAATATCGGCCTGATTGTCGCTGAGCACCCAGTCGATTTCTTCGCGACGGGCTTCGGCGATATCGTCAATGGCCTGGCGCACCTGCCCTTCCCAAGCCTGGCGGGTGAACACGCCAGGCACCCTCGCCTGGGTATGGAACAGCGCCATGGCGTCGGTCTCGCCGACCATGTTTTGCACGCCCAGCTCCGGGTATTGATTGGCGGCTGCGTCGAGGACCTGCTGGTACAGGTGGGTTTCGGCGTTGCGCTGGCCCAACTGGCCGAGTAGAACCCGCCTGGCCTGGGCAACCAGCCTTGAGTCGGCCTGGATCGCCCAGGCCGGGTGCGCGGCCAGATGTTCACCATAGAACCGCCACAGGTTCGGCGACAGGCCTTGCCACAGCCCAGGCGACACACCGTCGCGCAAGGGCTCGGCGTTGCCCAGGGCTTGGGTCAGGAACGCGGCGTCGGCTTTTGCCGGGCGCGCCATCATCAGGTACGCCTTCAATTGCTCGTAGGCCTCCTGGGCACGCTCTACTCGTTGTTCGCTGGCCGGGGGCAGGCTGATCAACGCGTTGAGCTGGCGCTGCAAGTTGGCCGCCGCCGGGTCGCGGATCAAGCGGTTGTTAGCTTCGACGTAGCGCGGCCACAACACCGCGAGCAGGTTTTGATTCTGGTTCAGGCCGAAGCGCTGGTACCAGGGCACGCCGTGCTCATCCCGATAATTAAGGCGGTCGAGTTCACGTACCAAGTCGTTGAATGCCCTCAGTTGCTCGTCGGGGCTTTGCGACTGCTGCAAGGCTGCCAATGAAGTGTGAAGGTGGGCGATTTGTACGCGGTTGCTGACAAACGACAGCAGCATTCCTGCGCCCCACAAAACTGCCAAACCCAGCACCAGCGCATACCCGACGCGCGGTGCGCTCCAACCCAGCCGACGGTGGCGGGTGTTATCGCCAAGTACACCGTGCCACACCGGGGCCACCGACCAGTCATGCTGCCGATCATGTGGTGAGCGCTGTATCGGCAGGCTGAACCACACACCCCGCAACGGCACACCACCGGCAAACTCATCAGCCATCGGCGCCAGCGTATGACGCCAGCGGGCAATGCCCTCGTCCCGCAACTCCTGGGACAGGCGCAGCAGGAAATCCTGCTCCATCGCCGTACTGATCTGCGCCATGCCCACCCGGCGCAACGGCTCGAGCAAGCCGGTCAGGGCGGTTTCCAGTGCCGCCGGCGTGAAGCGTTCGGGCAATACACAGCCCACTGGGCGGGTCTTGCGGGAGTCTTGAGGCCACTCACTTTCGCAGACTTGCCAGAGGTACAACGGCAGCTGCCACTTCAGGCTACTGGCGAGGCGCTGCACCTCGCGCACGCCGGCGCCCATGGCAGCGTCATCGGCGCCCTGGGTTTTGTTCAGGGCCCAGACCACAGCGTCCAATGCACGCCAGCGGCTGAGGCCGTTCCATCGGTTTGCGAATGATTGATCCAGCCTGGACTGGGCGGTACCACCCCACAGCAGGACGGTGCCTTGGCCTTCCAGCCAGAACTGCTCGGCCAAGGCCGGGCAGATGGCCTGGATTTCGGCGGGCTCGCCGATGACGAGCAAAAGGCGGACTTTGCGGCGCCATAAGAAGCCATAGCGCTTGCGCAGGCCTTGAATTATTTCTGCGAGATCTTTCTGTTTATCGGACTCAGCAGAAGTAGGCACTGGCAATAGCCTGGCACCGAGTACCAACTTGCGGATCCCCTTCTGAACAATCAGCCACGCCACTAGCGCCATGCCGAACAACAATGCCCACAGCAATAAGCCTTTGAGCAGGACATCTCGTATCACAGCACGACTGACTAGCCGAGGCTCCATCAGCAACCACCAGATCGTGGCCCCCACAGCGACAAGCACCGCCAGGATCACAGCCAGTAATAACGCCGTCGTCCCAAGGGAGACTTTCGGAGATTCAACTATTTGAGTCATCGGGTTCCACAATTCCAAGGGCCAGGGTGTGATGAGGGTCGTTCGCCAACCAGGCACAAGGCACCTGATGCTGCTCGGCGTACCACGCAGCCAGGGTTTGTACGACCATCGCCTGTAGATGCTTCAGGGCGCCGAAGTTGGCGTCTTGCACGTGCTGCCTGGTGTTCCAGCCAGCGGCAGGCAGCTCAGGCACATTCGGCTGCGCGAACGACATGCACGCGTCAGTTGGCGCGGTTAATTCGCTTTGTTGCAGAGCACGCGTGGCAACCGAAGAAAGTTGCTCGGTATCAACCGAAAACCATTCGCCGCGAGAAAAACGCACACTGCCTTGAGGGCCGAGTAACCAGAGCACCGCCGCCTCTCCTGCCGGCAAGGGACTCTCTTGCTGGATACTCGAGGACTGGCAACCGGCGCAGAGAACGCGGGCCGCTTCGGGAGCGCCCTGCAACTGGTCAATAACCGAATTCAGGGTGCACATGCCCTCCCAGGGCTCTGGCTGTTCGGGCAGTTGAACCTGGGGAGAACACAGCGTCATTTGTTCGCTAAATGCTTGCCAGGCCGACAGTGAACCCTGCCAGTAGCAACGTAGCGGCTGCACGCAGGCGTGTTCGTCACGCTGTTGGTACCACTGTAGCGCGAGCAAAATCGCTAAATTGCGCTCCCGCTCGGCAACATCATTCCCAAACACCTGGACAAGATGAATCGTGCGCCCTTCAAGCGTTGCCTTCGGCTCGGGTGGCAGGTGGTCTGAGCTGAATAGGAGGTGTGCCTGCTCAGGCGTGGTGCATGGCGCTGCTACCAGCACGGACTCGACCAGCCCGACACGCTGCCGGTGACGCACCCACCACGCCTGGCTTACCTGTTCGGCTGCGCCGTGATAGCTCTGTGCGTTGTGCCGATTGAGGCGAAAGTACAAAACGCGCAACAGCAATGCCAACAACCAAACCAGTGATGCAATGGCCAAGCCGGTAGCCGCCACGGGCGGCTCAATGATCGATCGCAACCCCACGCCCACACCGGTCAAAACAACCAGCAAGGCAACACCGCCGACCACCCAGCGTGAGTACACCGGGGCCTGGTCCAAGGGATAAGCGGCAAACTCAGGCTCAGTAATCAATAGGCCACCTCCGTGTCCGGCATTGAGCTGACCAGCGTGCATCCGCATTTGCAGCGGTGGCCATGCAGCGCTGCTGGCCGGTCGTCGATGTGCAGCAGGTCGGTGCCTTCGGCGATCTCGGTGCGGCCGTGCAAGTTGCAGCGCACGGCGTCGCCCTTGCAGGCCATCGGTTTACCATGGCATTCGTAACGCCCCTCCAGCACTTCGCCGCCAAACTCTTCCAACGTGTCTCCTTGGCGAATTACAGGTTTCATCACAACACCTCCTGATAAAGGCCGCGCACTACTTCGAACATGACTGAGGCTCCGGCAAGTGCAGCGGGGTTTTGATTGGGTATTCGGGGCTACCGTAGGCATAGCAGGAGGTCGTGACCTGGAGTTCATCGCAGGGCAGGAAGTGGACGCTGAGGCCGCAGACTTTTTGGCCGGTGTAGTCAGGTACCGGTACCGCTTTCGAGTGCCTACTCGTTTGCGCGTCAATTTGCTTTTCCCAAGCGAGATACTTGGGCCAATCTTCGTAGCCGGGGAATCCATCGGCGTATGCGACACCGCGCTCCCAATCAACACGTACCGTCATCCCCGGCTGCCAGCGCGACGGGGCTACATAACAGCAACCTCCCCCGCCACCCTGATACGGACCAATAATGTCGATACCCGAACGACCGTCGACACTGAAACGATTGATCGCCCAGTGCGTGTGGTTAATGGCTTCGAGCGTGCTGGCCTGAGCACTCTGTACAAGCACAGCTCCAATCAGGCCGCAGAGCGCACCTATTACTACTCGATACGAAATAGGGTGAGACCTTGGCGTAGGTGGCGTAACCCGATAACCAGCTGCCAGGCATAGGGCCTCCTGGTAGCGACGCTCCTGCTCGCACTGGCGCAGAATATTTTGTTGGACCTGAACGGTGCGGCGAGGCAAACGTCCTTCCATAGGAAACGCCGGCGGGAGCCAGACACTGGCATGTTTCACTTCGGACATGACTGAGGCTCCGGCAAGTGCAGCGGCGTTTTGATTGGGTATTCAGGGCTACCGTAGGCATAGCAGGAGGTCGTGACCTGGAGTTCATCGCAGGGCAGGAAGTGAACGGTGAGGCCGCAGACTTTTTGGCCGGTGTAGTCGGGGACGGTGACTACTTTGCTGTGCTGGCGTTTTTGCGCTCTTAATTTTCCCGCCCAAGCTTCATATTTGGCTTCGTCAGAAAAACCGGGAAAACCTTTCGAACTACCCGCTCCTGTTTCCCAGTCGACACGCACCGTCATCCCCGATTTCCAGCGCGACGGGGCGACGTAACAGCAACCTCCCCCGCCCCCCTGGTACGGACCGATGATGTCGATACCCGAACGCCCGTCGACACTGAAACTATTGATCGCCCAGTGCGTGTGGTTAATGGCTTCGAGCGTGCTGGCCTGAGTACTCTGTACAAGCACAGCTCCAACCAGGCCGCAAAGCGCACCTATTACTACTCGATACGAAATAGGATGAGACATGGGTTTTACTCCTGAAGCAGAGCATCGAAACACTGGATCAAACCGATGCATTGCTCACCTCACTGACCTTGGCGTAGGTGGCGTAACCCGATAACCAGCTGCCAGGCATAGGGCCTCCTGGTAGCGACGCTCCCGCTCGCACTGGCGCAGAATATTTTGTTGGACCTGAACGGTTCGGCGAGGCAAACGTCCTTCCATAGGAAACGCCGGTGGGAGCCAGACACTGGCATGTTTCACTTCGGACATGACTGAGGCTCCGGCAAGTGCAGCGGGGTTTTGATTGGGTATTCAGGGCTACCGTAGGCATAGCAGGAGGTCGTGACCTGGAGTTCATCGCAGGGCAGGAAGTGCACGGTGAGGCCGCAGACTTTTTGGCCGGTGTAGTCAGGAACAGGCACCAACTTCGTGTGTCGACGTTTTTGTGCATCTATCTTTTCAACCCATGCTAAATACTTATCCCAATCTCCAGTTCCGGGATATCCGCTAGAACTACCAGCCCCTGTTTCCCAATCAACACGCACCGTCATTCCCGGCTGCCAGCGCGACGGTGCTACATAACAGCAACCTCCCCCACCACCCTGGTAAGGACCGATAATGTCGATACCCGAACGCCCGTCGACACTGAAGCGGTTGATCGCCCAGTGCGTGTGGTTAATGGCTTCGAGCGTGCTGGCCTGAGCACTCTGTACAAGCACAGCTCCAACCAGGCCGCAGAGCGCACCTATTACTTCTCGATACGAAATAGGGTGAGACCTTGGCGTAGGTGGCGTAACCCGATATCCCGCTGCCAGGCATAGGGCATCCTGGTAGCCGCGCTCCTGCTCGCACTGGCGCAGGACATTTTGATGGACCTGAACGGTTCGGCGAGGCAAACGTCCTTCCATAGGAAACGCCGGTGGGAGCCAGACACTGGCATGTTTCACTTCGGACATGACTGAGGCTCCGGCAAGTGCAGCGGTGTTTTGATCGGGTATTCGGGGCTACCGTAGGCATAGCAGGAGGTCGTGACCTGGAGTTCATCGCAGGGCAGGAAGTGGACGGTGAGGCCGCAGACTTTCTGGCCGGTGTAGTCAGGTACCTGGACAACTTTGCTGTGCTGTCGTTTTTGGGCATCGATTTTGTCTAGCCAGGCATCGTACTTAACCTCGTCAGCAAAACCCGGAAATCCCTTCGAACTACCAACACCTGTCTCCCAATCAACACGCACCGTCATCCCCGGCTGCCAACGCGACGGCGCTACATAACAACAACCTCCCCCGCCACCCTGATACGGACCAATAATGTCGATACCCGAACGACCGTCGACACTGAAACGATTGATCGCCCAATGCGTGTGGTTAATGGCTTCGAGCGTGCTGGCCTGAGTACTCTGTACAAGCACAGCTCCAACCAGGCCGCAAAGCGCACCTATTACTACTCGATACGAAACAAGGTGAGACATAGGTTTTACTCCTGAAGCAGAGCATCGAAACACTGGATCAAACCGATTCATTGCTCACCTCACTGACCTTGGCGTAGGTGGCGTAACCCGATAACCAGCTGCCAGGCATAGGGCATCCTGGTAGCCGCGCTCCTGCTCGCACTGGCGCAGGACGTTTTGTTGGACCTGAACGGTGCGGCGAGGCAAACGTCCTTCCATAGGAAACGCCGGCGGGAACCAGACACTGGCATGTTTCACTTCGGACATGACTGAGGCTCCGGCAAGTGCAGCGGGGTTTTGATCGGGTATTCGGGGCTACCGTAGGCATAGCAGGAGGTCGTGACCTGGAGTTCATCGCAGGGCAGGAAGTGGACGGTGAGGCCGCAGATTTTTTGGCCGGTGTAGTCAGGGATGGGAATAGTTTTGCTGAGTTGACGTTTTTGGGCTCGTATCTGATCCCTCCAAGCTAGGTATTTAGGTCTATCAGCAAAACCGGGAAAACCTTTTGAACTACCAACACCTGTTTCCCAATCAACACGCACCGTCATCCCCGGCTGCCAGCGCGACGGCGCTACATAACAGCAACCTCCCCCGCCACCCTGATACGGACCAATAATGTCGATCCCCGAACGCCCATCAACACTAAAGCGGTTGATTGCCCAGTGCGTGTGGTTAATGGCTTCGAGCGTGCTGGCCTGAGCACTCTGTACAAGCACAGCTCCAATCAGGCCGCAGAGCGCACCTATTACTACTCGATACGAAATAGGGTGAGACATAGGTTTTACTCCTGGAGCAGAGCATCGAAACACTGGATCAAACCGGTGCATTGCTCACCTCACTGACCTTGGCGTAATACGCATCCCAGTGCGCCTCGATGGCTTGTTGAGCCTGCGCCATACGCTGTGCATCCATGAAGGGAGGTTGAGCCGCAACGGAAGGTCCCGAGGCTGGCAAAGGCGTAGTCCCGGCAAGCATCGCCGCTTTCGCTTCAGGATTAAGCGCAAGCTCTCTTCTGCTGGCTTCGCCGAAAAACGCCATGCGCTCACGGAAATAGCTGCCCATCCACTCGCGCCCAATTGAGTAAAGAAACCAGGCGCGAGAATCGTGTACCTGGTCATCAAACAGCGCACGCAACAGCCCTGCCGGCTGCGTGGCGTTGCCGGTTTCGTCTACGGTCCCCCGGCTCTTTTCGTCCCAGTGATTACGCTGGCCAGCCGGAGGCGGAAACAGCTGGCTGACCCTGGCCCGCCCGGCCGCTTTCATCTGACGACACTCGACGCGTGCGTCGGCGGTGATGATGCGTAACACCACTACGGGCGGGGCGTTCGCCGGCAATACTCGACTCAGGCTGGAGGCCAGGTGATCGGGGTCTCGGTAAGCAGCACCGAACTCCTCGGCGGCTTCGCGCAGTTGGGTTTGCGCCATGTCCGCATCGAAGTCCTTGACCCCGGGCTCTAGTAGCTTTTTCGGCGTTCGGCCATCGCGTTCGAGGGCCAATTGCTTACGGCGGCTTTTTTCAACCGATGCCTGATTTTTATTACGCTTGGTTTTGGCTTCATCGCGAACCGCTTTGTCAGCTTCGGTATCGCTCGCCTGAAGGTAGAACGCGGTCTGCTTCAGGCTGGTAAAGGCATAACGGTCGATACGCCAGGCGGTGATCCAGCCCAACTGCTCACGTGCTGCCTGTTCCAGAGTCGTGGTGGACGTTACGGGTTGATAGCGCTCTGTCTGTTCAGTGGGTAGCGGTTGGGAAACTGGGGGCAGCCCCAGAGTCATCTGGCGCCAGGCGTTGAAGCGATTGATCAGGACCGGCGCAATACGAAACTCTTCTACGACATCAAATCCCATAGCCCGCCAAAGTTCATGGCGCAGCCCTATTGGCAGAGCATCTTCGGGGACCTTCAGCGGTGCACCATGTGCGAAGGCGTCGGCATACAAGTCATTCAGCGCGATCTGAGAAAGCAGCAGTCGGTCATCCCTGCCTATTGCCTTCCCCTGATCCCCAGGCGGATACCCACCACCCAGATCCGAGTGCACCCCCGGATAGATCACTTCCACACTATTCACCGGGTAACTGCCACCCTCACGCCGAATCGACTCCAGCGGAAAACACAGGCGTTGCTCAAAACTCGCTGCAAGGTGCAAGCACCGCTTGACCAGCCCGCCACCGGGCAACTCCTGGTTGCCATCGGCCCAGCTCATATGACCGTCCGCCCCTGGCAGGATATCGGCGATGCCCACCGAGGCTACGGTGTCCAGCAACCCCAGGTACTCCACACTCAGGGGAATCTCCAGATCATCCAGTTTCAGGAATGACCGGTAACGCATCAGCTCGTTCAACCAACTGACAAAGGCCCGAGCAGCTGCTGCGCCGCGGGAAAACCCATAGACGTACAACTTGATACCCAACAACTTCGACGTGCCGGGATTTGGCTGTGCCAACGCAAGGCGCAACGGTTTTTCAATCGCCTTGAGCTGTTTGCTGAACACACTCGCACGGTTGGAACGACCCATCGCCCACTCCATTCCCGGCACAGTGCCCATGGCCTGGACCGCCGCCTTTAGGCTTGCGTTGTCCAGCCGAGGTAAACCCAGCGTGCGCCGCAGGGCGTCGATGAGCATCAACAAACCCCAGTTGATCCGCTCTTCGCCAAACCAGGCGCCGGCCAGCCCGGCAGCGGTGAAATCCAGGTCGCCCACTTCCGCAAACGG
This sequence comes from Pseudomonas sp. Bout1, assembly GCF_034314165.1. Classification (GTDB taxonomy): domain Bacteria; phylum Pseudomonadota; class Gammaproteobacteria; order Pseudomonadales; family Pseudomonadaceae; genus Aquipseudomonas. Next base: position 3,739,762 of record NZ_JAVIWK010000001.1, read on the forward strand.
CGTGCCAACGCCGGGCATGTAGTACTTGAAGTACTGGCCATTACCAGTGCCCGCCGCATCGGTTAACCGCTGGGCGTTGTCGCTGTGCCCGGTACCGCCGGCATATCCAGCACCGATGGTGGCACGAAACAGCCGGGCGATATTGGTCGGGTGCGGCGTCGCGGATTCATACAGATCGTTGTTCAAATTATTGCCGGTGCCGTCGAAGAACAGGCTGATGTGCAACGTCTTGCAGCACGGTGGCGTAACCCGATAACCGGCTGCCAGGCATAGGGCATCCTGGTAGCCGCGCTCCTGCTCGCACTGGCGCAGAATATTTTGTTGGACCTGAACGGTGCGGCGAGGCAAACGTCCTTCCATAGGAAACGCCGGTGGGAGCCAGACACTGGCATGTTTCACTTCGGACATGACTGAGGCTCCGGCAAGTGCAGCGGGGTTTTGATTGGGTATTCAGGGCTACCGTAGGCATAGCAGGAGGTCGTGACCTGGAGTTCATCGCAGGGCAGGAAATGCACGGTGAGGCCGCAGACTTTCTGGCCGGTGTAGTCAGGTACCTGGACTAGTTTGCTGTGTTGGCGTTTTTGGGCATTTACCTTTTTCTTCCAGGCAAAATATTTGGGCCTATCAGCAAAGCCGGGGAACTCATCAGCGAGTTCGCTGACTCCGCTAGCCCCAGTTTCCCAATCGACACGTACGGTCATATCTGGACTCCAGCGCGACGGTGCTACATAACAGCAACCGCCACCGCCTCCCTGGTAAGGACCGATAATGTCGATCCCCGAACGACCGTCGACACTGAAACGATTGATCGCCCAGTGGGTGTGGTTTATGGCTTCAAGAGTGCTGGCCAGGGCGCTTTGCGCGAGCAACACACTCATGAGGGTTCCGACCAGGGCGAGGCGATACCTGCCGTCCGTGGATCTGGGCATATCGTTCATTTCCTGTCTTCGCTGGAAGGTGCCACGCACGCTTTGCGTAACCTGGTGAGCGTGTGGGCTTCACGCTGGGGATCGAGTAATAACCCGGTCTGGGTGGCATCGAGCATTGCCGCGTAACACGCCTGAAAGTGCTGCTCGGCACTCCACTCGGATGGCAATGCATCGGCGAGGCTCACCATCGCCACTGCGGCATCGCTGGCGCAGCTAAGCGTATCCAACTGGCTGTCGCTCAGTTCGGTAGGGGTGAAGGCCTCGGACGGGCGCGTCGTATCGCCAGTACCCAGAAGCCGCTTGAGAAGACCGTCGCGATCCAGCCAACTCCAGAAAACAGCCGGGCGTAACCACGGTTGCTGCTGTTGGGGTTCAAGCACATGGCTGAACAGCAACGGGAACACCCGCGGGTCGTAATAACGCAACAACCCCAGGTACCCGCCATTGCACACTTCCAGACAATAGCTAAGGTGTTCAGCCAAGGACTGGAAAGACCATAGCGAGGTCAATACCAACAATTGCGAGCGACCATCCAGGGCCTGCATCAGGCCTGCCAACCACTGGCGTTGCAGGGGCTGCGCCAAGTCGACACGCACCAGCAGCGGTGACAGTTCTTCGGCACCGGCCTCCGGCAACCCGGTGAATAATGAATACCAAGGCAGTGCAGGCTCGACACTGAGTACGCTGGGTAGCAATGGGGATTCACTCCCGGCCTGATCAATGATGATATCCACGCAAGTGATGGACACTTCCGAGCAGGACACTTCCAGCAGCTCTATCCAGGTACCGCGAGGAGCAGAAGTCATGCTTGTGCCCCCCTGGGTACGAAGCCCTGAGCGGCGGCATGTGCCTTCTTCAGGCACTCCTTGCACACTGAGCTGGGCAATTCAGGCAGCGGAAATTCCTCACTCATTCCAGGGTTCAACCGGTGCCGCCCTTTCAGGCTGACCAGTCCCGGGCCATGAATCTGGATCTCGCCTTCGGCCGTGATACGGATATAGGCGCCACCACACCCTAGGGTGATGCCGTTTTTGGCCGTTAGTTGTAAATGGCCCTGTACCGACTGCACGGTGATGTCTTGCTGGGCCATCAGCTTCATCACGTCATCGTGGGATTCGATTTCCAGGGGGCCTTTGCCGGACACCAAACGCATACCTTCTTGCTGGGCCAACAGGGAGATAGCCTGGTTAGCTTGCAGGGACATACTCTGGGCGGCGACCAGGTTGATTTCGTCGTTGCTTTGCACGTACAGCGCCTTGCCACTTTTGAGCAACAAGCTTTCCGGAGTAACCGCGCCGATTCCCTTGGGGGCACTGAGCAGGATGGCCGAGGCGTTCAGGTTTTTTGCGCTGTCCTGGAACTGTTGCAAGCCATCAATCCCCGGTTGACGACTGCGGTGAGACTGGGCGATTTCCTGCCAATCGGTGATTTGCTGCTTTGCTCCCGCGACCAAATCAGTGGCTGGCTCCATGGTGAGCACCTCGCCGGAGGCCTTGGTCTGTACATCTGTACTGATGAACAGTCCCTTGCCGGCGCGAATGCTGCCCCAATCATCGGTGCGCAGCTCAAACCCTTCCCCGCGTTTTTCGCGCTTGGCATCCACCAAATGCCCAAGATTCAACTGGCTCTTGCCACTGTGCTCAGTACTGAGCTTTACGTGCTCCTGCCCCCGCGTGTCGTCCATGCGCAACTTGTTGTTCGACGGTGTGCGCAGCACGTTGCGTTTGTAGTTGCGCAAGGTCACGTGATCCACGTGTTCGCTGTCGTGCAAGGCATGGGCGATGTAGGGCCGGTCCGGGTCGCCTTGTTCAAAGGCGATGGCCACTTCGGTGCCGGCAATCAGTGGCAGGTGCAGGCCGTGGGTATCGCCCGCGTACGGGCGGGCCAGGCGCAGCCACATACTTTCCTGGCCGGGTTTCCAGGTGTCGCGGTCGAACAGGAAGTTCACGCAGTAGCGCCCTTCCAGGTCGATTTCGGCGTGAGGGTCGTTGGCCTGCGGGCTGGTGACGCGGGCCGGGACGGTGCCGGCGATTTGCGGTTTGTCTTTCAGCTCCGGACGAAAACATACGGTTTCCGAGTAGGGAATGGCCTTGAAGCTGACGTCGAAACTGCGGTCGCGGGCGGCGCAGGTGGTCAGTTGAGTGATCACCGCGCCGGGGGCAAAGGCCTGTGGCGCGCCGCCGGAGATTTTGAGTACCTGGCCGGGCGCCAAGGTGGCGCTGCTGCTGACGCCGCTGAGTTGGGTCTGGCCGTTGAGGTAACGCTCGTGGCGCAACCGGGCGTAAAAGTAGCCACTTTCACTTAGCAGGTCTTCGTCATAGGCGTAACGGTCGCCCATTTCTGTGTAGGGTTCGGCGTAGTGATACGCCTCGCCATAGGTGCCGCGGGCGCCACGGGTTTGGTCGATCTCGCCGTTCAAGTGGGCGGTGGCCACGCGGTGATGGTAGGTGCGGATATTGACGCGCTGCTCCACCACTTGATGGCTGGATTGCAGGTTCCACGCGCCGTCTTGGCCGGTGCTGCTCAGGCCGGAGGGCGGGCGGTAGGCAAGCTCGACATTGAACTGGTAATGACGTTGGTCGTCGTGGAATTCCACCACGTCGATGTTCAGGCGTTCGTCGCGGGTGAAGCGGTACCAGATGCCCACATCGGCCAGCAGCCGGCTGATGAAGGCCAGGTCGCTTTCGCCGTATTGCATGACCTGTTGGCGTTTGGGGTATTCGCGTACCAGGTTGAAGAAGAAGTCCTGGCCTTCAAAGTCGTGGCGGCTGCGCAGGATGCTTTCGACAATTTGCGGGACTGTCTGGTGTTGGTAGATGCGAAACTGTCGGCCGTGACGCAGCAGGGCAAAGTGCGGTTCCAGGGTGATTTCGTAGCGGGCTTCATCAGCAGAACCCGACAGGCGCTTGAAGCCGGTGACCACGCCATGCAGCGTGCGCAATGGGCCGGTAACCGGCGGGATGTAGCGGCGCATCGGCGGTTTTTGCGGTGCGCCGTACAAGCTGAACGTGGCGTTTTGACCGAGCATTGTTTCAGCGGCGATGTCACCGTCGAGGCAGGTGAATTCCACGCGGTAGCTGAACAGTTCGCTCAGGCCTTCGGTGCCCTCGAAGGCAAGAACGTCGAGCACAGCATTCACGTCGCGAACGGTGAGTTTGTGGCGGCTGTGGTCGAAGAAAGTGCGCAGTTCATTCAGCATGTTTGAGCCTCCATCGCAACGGCGGAGGCCGAGCCTTGGGCATCGATAAACTGCAGGACGACGCCCTCCTCATCGCTATAGCCGAGCGTCACGCTGCGAGTTTTTTGCCGGGCGGCCTGACGTTGCAGCAGCTGTTGGCTGAGTACCGGCAGGACCTGCTGGTTGAGCAGGCTGTCGATGTTGCGCGCGCCGGTGTCGGGCAGCAGACACGCCGCAACCAGTGCCTCGCTGAGGGCGGCGTCGATCTCGCAATCCAGCCCGTAGTGGCGCTTTAAGCGCATGGCCACCTGGGCAAGCTTGATCGTGACAATGCGCTGCAGCGCATCGGCTTGCAGCGGGCGATAGATCAACGTCTGGAAACGGGCCAGCAGGGCCGGCTGAAAGTGTTCCCGCAGGATCGGGCGCAGCAACTCGTGCAAGTTGCTGTCCGGCGCACCGGGGAACTCTTGCAGGCACGCTTGCAGTTCATCGCTGCCAAGGTTGGAGGTCATGAGAATCACGGTGTTGCGAAAGTCGATCTCTCGCCCTTCGCCGTCGCGCATGCAGCCTCGGTCGAATACTTGGTAAAACAGGTTGAGCACGTCGCGGTGCGCCTTCTCCACTTCGTCAAGCAACACCACACTGTAGGGGCGCTGGCGCACCGCTTCGGTGAGCACGCCGCCCTGACCGTACCCGACATAGCCGGGAGGCGAGCCTTTAAGCTGGCTGACGGTGTGGGCTTCCTGGTACTCCGAAAGGTTGATGGTGATCAGCGATTTTTCACCACCAAACAGCTTATCGGCCAGGGCCAGGGCGGTTTCGGTTTTACCGACGCCGCTGCTACCCACCAGCAGGAACACGCCGAGCGGCGCTTTTTCATCCGTAAGGCCGGTCTTGGCGGCGCGCAGGCGTTGGGCCAAGGCGCCGAGCGCAGGGTCTTGGCCGATCACTTGCGCACCCAGTTGGTATTCCAGCTCCAACAGGCTGGCTTGCTCGTCCTTGAGCAGACTGCCCAAGGGCACACCCGTCCAGTCAGCGATGACTTCGGCTACGCTGCGGGCGTCGACGTCAAGGGACAGCAAGGGCTGGTTGCCCTGGGCAGTGCTCAGTTGCTGCTGCAGTTGCAGGCAAATGGATGCTTGCGCAGGTTGGGCCTGGCGGGCATCGCGCAACTTTTGGGTGAGGTCGAGTTCGTGGCGGTATTGCGCCTCAAGCTCGACTTGCTGGCGGTTCAGGTCGGCGCGTTGCGTCGCGATGATCGCCAGGCGCTCGTTTGCCGGGCCGCCGCTCAGTTGCTGGTCTTCTTCCAGAGCCTGGCGCTCCAGCTCCATGGCGGTTTTGCGCGCCTTGAGACGCACCAACGCCTGCGGCTCGCAGTCGAGGCTCATGCGGACCCGGGCACTGGCGGTGTCGAGCAGGTCGATGGCTTTGTCCGGCAGTTGTCGCCCGGTAAGATAGCGCCGCGAGAGCGTGACCGCTGCCAGTACCGCCGCGTCCTGAATGTGCACGCCGTGGTGGCTGGCGTAGCGGCCTTTGAGGCCGCGCAGCATCAGGCTGGCGTTGGCGTCGTCGGGCTCGTCGACCTTGACCATCTGGAAGCGTCGTTCCAAAGCGGCATCGCGTTCGAAGTACTGTTTGTATTCGCTCCACGTGGTGGCGGCAATCGTGCGTAGTTCGCCACGCGCCAAGGCCGGTTTGAGTAGATTGGCGGCGTCTGCGCCACCGGCCTGGTTACCGGCGCCAATCAGGGTATGTGCTTCATCGATAAACAGCAGCACCGGGTCGGGTGATTGCTGCACGGCATTGATGACGTTTTTAAGGCGTTGCTCGAATTCGCCTTTTACCCCTGCACCCGCTTGCAACAAGCCCAGGTCCAGAATGCGCACACTGACGCGCTTGAGGCTGTCGGGGACGTTGCCCTCGACGATACGCAAAGCGAGACCTTCAACCAGAGCAGTTTTACCTACTCCGGGTTCACCCACCAGAATCGGGTTGTTCTTGCGTCGTCGACTGAGAATGTCGATGACTTGGCGAATCTCATCGTCACGGCCAAACACCGGGTCGATCTGGCCTGCCCGGGCCTTGGCGGTAACGTCGTGAGTAAATTTATCCAGGATGAGTTTCAAGACGTCCGACGTGTCGGGGCCGGATACGACGGGTACGTCGATACCGCCTCGCTCGGCTACGCGCTGCACTTGCGGGCGCTCTTCCGAGTGCTGGTCAAGCAGCACAAACAACTGCTGTAACTGTGTATCGCTGATGCTGATCAGCGGCCATGCGGCGTCACAGACGAGCAGGCTGGGCGTCTCCAGTAACGCGCCGAGCAGGTGGGCCGAACGCAGGGTTTCGTTGTTGCCATCCAGGGAGGCTTGCAACCAGGCATTCTTGATCAGTTGCTGCAGCTTGCCGCACAGCTGGGGCTTGCCTTGCACGCTGCGCGCCAGCGTGTCGAGGTGGTCGAGCAAGCCGCGCCAGAGTGCGTCCATGTCCCAGTCGTAGCGACGAGCAATAAGGGTAAGGTCGCCCTCGCCCTGCTCCAGCAACTTGAGCAGCCAATGCTCGATGCTGACCAGCCCATGGGCGCGGCTCTGGCACAAGGTTGCCGCTGCGCTCAGTGCCTGGGCGCAATAGGGGTTGAGGCGGCGAAGCAAACGAGTAGAGTTCTGGGCCATCGGGTACATCCCTGTTCTGGGTTATCGGCGTGCTGTCAAAGGAACTTGCGGCGCGATGTATTTGGCTGAGCGCCCGCGAACGGACGCTCAACCCTGCACACCGCCAACCGGCAGGCACACAGGTGCCTGCCGGTGCTTTTGCATCAGGCGCTTTGGCGTTCGTTCCAGGAATCGGAGTGGATGATGTTGCCGTCTTTGTAGGTCCAGGTGACCTTTTCGTAGCGCAGCTCGATCTGTTCCAGGTGGTTGTGCTTTTCCTTGCTCGGGTCTTTGACGTCGTGCATTTTCGGCGCGACTTTCACGACCTTGACGTTCTCCAGTTTGGTGATGAAGTACTCGACTTCCTGGCCCGCATCATCGATGCGAAACCATTTGAACTCGGCACTCTTGAGCGTTTGCCCGGTGGTCACCGCCTTGTACAGGTAAGGGCTGGAGGCATCGATTTCCTTGGAAAACAGGAATGGGGTGTGAACCCGGGTACCCGTCAGCTTGCCGGTGTTGTTGTCGGTTGGAATGTACAGGCTGTGGTCCTGCGCAATCACCTCGATGCTGCCTTCACGCTTTTGTACGTCCACAGACCCTTTGATTTCTGCACCGCCGTCATCTTGCAGCCAGAGGTAAACGGGAATTGCCATGTGAAGCTCCTTTTCAGGGTTGTATGTCGCTGGATGCGACAGAGGGTGTCCTGCCTGGCCCCGCAGCGGGCGCCTCACAGGCCCCCACTTGAGGCACCAGGCGGATATCGACGCGACGATTGGCAGTACGCCCATCCTCGGAGTCATTGCTGGCTATTGGCTGGTTGGCGCCAAAGCCTTGAACGGCGAAGCAGCTGTGCGGGATGTCGCCCATGCGTTGCATCCAGTCTCGTACCGAAGCCGCACGAGCGCGGGACAGTTCGAGGTTCTGCACAGGGCTGCCCGTAACGTCGGTGTGCCCGGCGATGACGATCAGCCAACCCGGCTGGGCTTTGATGGTGACGAGCGCGTTGATCAGTACCTTGGTCGAGCCCGGTTTGAGTTCGGCACTCCCGGTGCCGAAAAGCGACAGGCTGTTCAGCCGCACTTGAGTGGCAAGGCCGGTGGGCATTGCGGCGTCAGGCAGTTGCCGGTGATCTGCGATGGTCGCCAGCAACGGCAGGCGTAGCCGCTCGCCGCGATACAAACCCAAGCCCAACGCCAGCGGTGCGCCCTCCCGGTAGTAGCTGTCGAGGCGCATGCCAACCTGGCGCAGCACTGCCACCGCGTCCTCTCGCAGCACGAATTGAGGTTGGTCGCGACGTTCGGCCAAAGGAACAGAGGTGTAACGCCGCAGGTCATCACTGACTTGACGCAGCAGCAGGTTGTTCTGCCAAGCCGAACTGGCCAATGCCACGACGCCGGTTATCGCGAACATCCACACCGCCGCTACGCTGGCCCAAAGGCGCGGGGAGCGGCGGCTTTGCAGCGGCAGCACATCCAGCAACGGGTCAGGAAACGGCAAGGATGGACTGGAACCCACCTGCGGTTGGCCGGCATCACTCAACCCGGTCCTGGCATGCAACCGTTGTTGCCACAGGTTGCCCACCACGGCTTGGGGCAATGCCGGTACCAGGGTGATTGCGCAAGCCACTGGATGCCGGGTGTTACGGGTCTCCAGGTGCGGTAGCAGTGTTTCTTCAAGCCACGCCGCCGCGCTGCTTATCTGTACGCCGCTGCACAGGCGCAGGGCGCAGGTTGCGTTGTCGCGGGCGTTTCGCTGCCAGTCGGACAGGCTGATGCAAGCGCCGTCCTCACGTACGCAAGGGCTAGCTTGAGCCGACTCCCAACTGAACCAGGCACCCTCGCCTGCGGCGGCTTGCACATAGCTCACCAGCATCAGCGGCAGCGCCACACCGCGCTTGCGCACCAGTGCGATTTGATGACGCAAAGCACGCACCCGCCCGGCCAACGCTGCCGGGTCTGTGTGCTCCGAGGGGTTAGCGACGAACATTACGCTCAGTTGCCCGGCCAAGTCCGGGCGCCGGGCCTGGATGCTGGTGGCCACCGCCTCGAGTTGATCAAGGGCTGGCACACATACATAACAGCCCTGTGGGGCGGTGCGCAGGGTCAATTGCTGCGAAGGCACTACGCCAAACAGCCCTGCCAACCCATCGCCGCAAACCAACACCACAGGCTTGCGGTAGCCCGCAGGTGGCAAGGCCGCATCGCCAGCCAACGTCCGTTGCCGACCGTGCTGTGCGAAATGTTTCCCCGTACGGACCCAAGCCCAGATGACCAGCGCCACAACGGCAAAAACGCCCACCGCACATACCCAGCCAGCCAACGGTATGACCAGCAACAGGGCCAGGGCCAGCGCTCCGGCCCATAACAACAGGCCGTGTGTTTGCTTGAGTGTCATCACGCCCTCACACCTGCACGGGTACAAGCATGGCGACCAAACCGCCCAGCCAATAGTCCAGCCCCCACCAGGCACCAGCCAGCAACGAGCTGGCCGCCATCACGTGGACCAGCGCCGAACGCACCCAACACAATTGATGTGCGCGGTGTGCGACGCCGTGCGAGGTCAATGCATGATCAAGTTGCATAGGGCTGGCCTGTGCATTCAGGGCAGCGAGCAGTCGTTGGCGCTCAGGATCATTTACCTCGCGGTACCGTCCCTGAAAGCCGAGCATCAGTACCCGCTGGAAGGCCGTCAGCACCAGCACATCAGGCGCAGGCTGACGAAGGGCTTCGCCTATGTCTTCATATAGAAACTCGCCCGCCTGGTGACGATTGAAGAACTTTGCCTGCAAGGGTTCACTGGCCCATTTGTCATGGGCCTGGTCCTTGGCATAGCCAAGAGCGGTCTCATCCAGCAAGGCACACTGGGCGTAGCTAATCAGCTCGATGCTGCGCGCACCAACACCGGCGTCCTTGAGGCGCTGTCGAAGCTGCTCGACCTGCTTTGCGCTACGTTCAGGCAAGTCGGGGCTGTATTGCAACGAAGCACCTTGGCGCAACGCTACGACCAACAGGTAAGTGTCTTGCAACAGCGCGTCGAGGTCATGCGCAGTGCAGGTGGGTTTTTTCAAGACGTTCAGGTTCATGCGCGCAGTACCGCAAACAGTTCAAGGTGGATGTCCAGGAAGGTGCTGGGTACGTACAAGGCACACGTCCCACCAGCCAGCATCGATTGGCCCTCGGCGCTGCCAAGATCGAGGGCGAAGTACTGGTTTTCCAGGCGTAGGGGAATGGCTGCCGGTACGTGACTCAGGGGCTGCAACGGAATACCGTCAAGAGCGGCATTGACCAGGCGATCAACCTCGTCTGGCGTCCCCACTTTGCACAGCCGTGGGAACTGGCTTTGCAGTTGTGCCGCGGGCATACGGCAACGCACCGAGAGGTAAAAGTCTGCACCGCCGGGCTCACGCAGGCGCGTATCGTTGAGCGTGACTTGCCAGCGGTTCGCGCCGCCCCCCTCCAGTACGAGGGTAATGACTCGTGAGGGTAGGCTGGCTTCGAGCAAGGTGGAGATGGTGCGCATCAACGGAGGAAATATGCTTTCCAGTGCTTCATGCCGGTAGGCGGGGATCTTGTCGATATCGTGTTCAAGGGAGAACGTCAGCAGACTGCCGGCCAACTTGACCAGCTCCAGGTACACCTGCTCAGGGTGCCTTGCAGGGTTTGCCTTGAGGTCGGCCAGTACCGGCTGATAGGTATTCAAAGCATTGAGCAACCAAAACAGCGACACATCGGCCACGGCAAAATCTGCCATACGCTGGTTGCTCTCGCGTCGCATGCCCATCAGCCGCTGGCGTTTGGCTGCCAACTGGATCAACAGGTTATCCAGTTGGTTCAGCAGCCCTGGGTGGGCGGCGAAACTCAACAGTGGAGGTACGTAATCGGGATCGATATTCCAGGCGCCCTGCCCGTCACGCACCAGGCGTGCGACCGGACACGTCAGGTAATCGGCATTTACATCGTCAGCCAGGCGCAGGGTCAGCACGTTCTCCAGCACACCGATGGATTGAACCTCGTCTGCGTAGACGTCCTGCACTTGTCGCCAATCCTGGCGATAACGCGTCGGTCGATCAGCCTTGCTGCCTTCGAACAAACAGTTGTTGCCATTCCCTTGCTCCAACGGCAAAGCCAACAACAGCGTAGCGCTGCGAGCATCGTCGGAAAGTAGCTGGGTTAACTCCAGGGCCGGAGGCAGCCGGTCCACCTGGCTGCTGTCTATCAACGTGCCATCCGGCATACGCACACGCAGCAGGGTTGCCTTCAGCTTACCCAGGCGCAACGCTTCCACGTCGAACGCAACCCCCAGGACGCCCCAGGGGTTCACCAGCGACAGATGGGCCAATTGCTCATTGGTCCACGCTTCCCAGCGTGCTTGCTGCTGGAATTGTTGCGGAGACAGCAACGCCCCCGCAGCCCACAGGGGGCGGTCGATCTTCATCACATCATTTCCCTGTGAGGTGGCTCAGGCTTTTGCCTTGGGCATCTGCGAAACCAGCGACAAATTGACGTCCATGCCTTCAACCTGGAAGTGCGGTATCGCGTACAGCTTGACGCGGAAGAAGCCGGGGTTATCGTCGATGTCTTCTACCGTCACCTTGGCGTCGCGCAGCGGGTGGGAGGCTTGCAGGTCATCACCCGGATCGGTCATTTCGGTGACGAGCCCGCCCACCCACTTGTTCAGCTCCAGCTCCAGTAAACGCCGGTCCTTGGTCGTCCCGATGTTTTCGCGCTGGATCAGCTTCAGGTAGTGGGCGATACGCGACAGCAGGAAGATGTAAGGCAGGCGCGCATTGATTCGGCTGTTGGCGGTTGCATCAGCGGTGTCATACAGCGCCGGTTTTTGCGCCGAGTTCGCCGAGAAGAAACACGCGTAGTCGCGATTTTTGTAGTACGACAGCGGGATGAAACCGAGATTGGCGAATTCGAACTCGCGGGTTTCCGGGATCATCACTTCAGAAGGGATTTTTACCTGATTACCAGTGCCCAGGTCGTACAGGTGAATCGGCAGTTCAGTCACCGCGCCACCCGATTGCGGGCCGCGGATCTGCACGCACCAACCATTGGTGATAAAACTTTTCACCATGTTTGCGGCGAAGGCGAACGAAGCGTTGGTCCACAGGTATTTTTCGTGGTCGGGGCCCTTCACGCTTTCAATGTAATTGAAGCTGCGGACCGGCACGGTATCCGGACCATAAGGCAGGCGCCCCAATACCCGGGGCATCAGCAAGCCGATATAACGGGAGTCGTCGCTCTCGCGGAACGCCTTCCACTTAATGTACTCGGCACGATCAAAGTAATTGCCGATATCCTTGATGGCGGCGACCTCTTCCATCGAACTCTTGCCAAAAAAAGCCGGCCCAACCGAGCCAATAAACGGCATGTGGGCTGCTGCGGCCACTTTGGAAATATTGCGTAAAAGGGCAATATCCTGTGGGCTGCGGCTGAATTCATAGTTCGAAATGGCTGCCGCAATCGGCTCCCCACCAGGGGTGTCGTACTCCTGGGTGTAGGTGTGCAAATACAGGCCGCTTTGAGCGATTTCGGGCGAATCCTCGAAGTCTTGTACCAGGTGATCCTTGCTGATATCCAGCAATTCGATGCGCACATTCTGGCGAAAATCGGTCTGATCTATCAGCGACTTCACGCCACGCCAAGTTGACTCTACGCGTTGAAAATCAGGGTGGTGCATCACCGCGTCCAGTTGGCGGCTGATTTGAGCATCCAGGGAGGCAATGTGTTCGTCCAGCAGCACTTTATCCAGGCGCTCCACTTTATGCGAAGACTGCTTGAGCAAACCAAGGAACACACTAACGGCCGCCGTGACCCGCTCATCTGTAGAGGCTTCGGACAAAGCTTCCGGATTTTGAAAGGCCTCAATTCCACCCAACTCCGTCACCGGGTTAAGGTTGATTTTCGCGAACAAGTTTCCATAAACGCTTTGATTGCTGCCCGCATGATAGGTATTAGCCAGCAACGGATCTTGGGATGATTGCTCTAGAGACATGATGTGTAACTTCCTTATTTAAGAGACGAGGACAATTAACGATCTTCTTGGGGGGCCAGGGCAGCCAATTCAGCTCGCAGCTCGTCGCTCAGTGCGTCATCCTTTAAAATGCGTTCCAGCTCATGACGAAAGGTGGCGTTATCCAGGAGATTGGACTTGAGGTCGCGCAGCAGATTGCGCATCGCCAGCAGGGCTCGCAGCTGCGGGATCTGGCGGGCAACCTGCTCAGGTTCAAAATCTTTGATGCTCTGGAAGTTCAGCTCGACGTACGTGTCGGACGCATCGTCGGACAAGGTGTCATCGACTGCGAACTTCAGACTAGGCGAGAACTCACCCAATACGCTGTCAAAGTTGTTTTTATTAATGTCGACCTTGCCGCGCTCAGAAAGCGAGCGTTGCTCTTTGCCATTGCTATAGTCACCCATCACCATGAGTTTCAGCGGTAACTCGACCTTCTTTTGAGCGCCGCCAGTATGCAGGTCAAGCTTGATATTGACGCGGGCCTTGGGCACCTCGTTCTGAAAACTATTTGTAGCCATAACCTCTCCCTTCCAGACAACTTAGCGACAGTCAGTGCCGGCGCAAAATCAAGACTGGAATTTACACATCCTGTTGATTCGATAAACGGCCGACCAACGGAGTACATAAATTCCTTTTTAGAAATCATGAATGCGTTTTCATGAATCGCATTCAGTTCCATCACTACTAGAATGAATTATTTCAAATGTTGTTTACCAGCCCCAACATGACGTCAGGGAACTTTCACCGATGTACTTGGGAACTTTCCTACATTCAACTTTTATGCAAATAGATAAGGCGTCCTGCTGATCAGCGAGGTGGTTTCCGGCGAGGCCCGAGGTCAGCTGCGATGTTCAGCACCCTGATCGAGGCCAATCGCAGGCTTTGTGCGTCGAACCATCGATTGAAATATTGACGCTAAATCCATTGGCACGACCGCCCCCCCCTGCGGTCAATCACAAATACCTGCCAAGGAATTTTTGCCATGCCCGATCCTGCGTTGCTTGCCGACCTGCCCCGCGACCTGCATTACGTCGACGACACCCAGCCTGGCCTCTCGCGAAAAAAGTTGCGGGGTAAATTCCAGTACTTCAAGGCCGATGGCACGCGCATCACTGATGCCGACGAAATCAAACGCATCAACGCCCTTGCGGTGCCGCCCGCCTACACCGATGTGTGGATCTGCGCCGACCCGCGCGGCCATCTGCAGGCCACCGGGCGCGATGCTCGAGGGCGCAAGCAGTACCGCTACCACCCACGCTGGCGCGAGGTGCGTGACACCGACAAATACTCCCGGTTGCAACAGTTCGGCAGCGCGTTGCCCAAGTTACGCAAGCAACTGGAAGCGCAGCTCGCCGCACCAGGGTTCAATCGGGAAAAGGTCCTGGCCACCGTGGTGCTGCTGCTCGATGCCACGCTGATCCGCGTCGGCAACACTCAATACGCGCGGGACAATCGGTCCTACGGCCTGACGACCCTGCGTACTCGCCATGTGGACATCAAGGGCAGCGAGATCCTGTTCCAGTTTCGCGGCAAGAGTGGCATCGAACATCAGATCACCGTCAAGGACCGCCGCCTGGCCTCGGTGATCAAGCGCTGCCTGGAGCTGCCGGGGCAGAACCTGTTCCAGTACCTGGACGAGAATGGCGAGCGGCATACGGTCAGCTCGACCGATGTGAATGCCTACCTGCATACCCTGACCGGCGCGGATTTTACCGCCAAGGATTACCGCACCTGGGCCGGCAGTGCCTTGGCGCTGGCGGTATTGCGCGAGCTTGAGTGGCAGCCGGAGTCCGACGCCAAGAAGCATGTGGTGGAGATGGTCAAGAACGTCGCCAAGCAGTTGGGCAACACCCCGGCGGTATGCCGCAAGTGCTATATCCACCCGGCGGTGCTGGAGCATTTCAGCCTGGGCGAGCTGGCGAAACTGCCCAAGCCACGGGTGCGCAAGGGCTTGAAAACCGAGGAAGTCGGCCTGGCGATGTTTCTGGAGCAACTGGCCGAGCGCTTGTAGGAAAAATTCAAAATGCGTTACCCTGCCCGTCCTTTCTGATCCCGGGATGACCGCTGACGTGAACCACTAAGCCTTCCAACATGTAAACGCAACGAGCCGCCTGGCGCGCTTGTTGGCTTGTGCCACATTGTTTTGGAGGTGCTGATGACTGACGTCAAACGGCTGCCCGTATTCGCTTCCCTGCAACATGTATGTTTCCAGTTCGCCAATGGCGAAACCTTGCTGGACGACCTGAACCTGTCTTTCGACCGCACGCCCACCGGGATTGTGGGGCGTAATGGCGCGGGCAAAAGCGTGCTCGCGCAATTGATCGCCGGCAGGCAAGTGCCGTCTTCCGGCACGCTTGAGACCTGCGCCAGATTGGCTTACGTCCCGCAGGCCTTGAGCCTTTTTCCCGGCCAAACGGTCGCGCAAACCACTGGGGCCGCTGAGGTACTGGCCGCCCTGGAACGCCTGTCCCGTGGTGACGCCCACGCCGCCGACCTGGAATTGATTGATGACCGCTGGGATCTGGCCGGGCGCCTGCGCAAGGCATTGGACGCGGCTGGCTTGCCTGAGGTCGGCTTCGACGACCACGCGGATCAGTTGAGTGGCGGCCAATTGGCGCGCCTGGCGGTGATCGGTGCGCTGCTGGCCAACCCACATTTGCTGATTCTCGATGAGCCCACCAATCACCTCGACGACCAAGGCCGCGCCTGGCTGCTGGGCATCCTGGGTGATTGGCGCGGCGGGTTGATAGTGGTCAGCCATGACCGCCAGCTACTCAACCGCATGCAGCGGATCATCGAGTTGTCGCCCTTGGGCGCCAAGGTCTACGGCGGTAACTATGAAGCGTTCAATGCCCAGCGTGAAACCGAACAACACGCCGCCCAGGCCACCCTCGAATACGCACGCCTTGAGCGCAGCCGTGAACGCAAGCGCCTGAAACACAGCAACGATGACACTCAGCGCCATGCCGCCCGTTCGCGCAAACATGCCGAAACAGCGAATGTCGACCGCTTCACCAAGGCACGCTGGAAAGGCGCCGCCACCGAAATCACCGGCACCGTGCACGGCACGCACCAGCACTATAAGGCCGAGCTGGATGAGCGCGTGCGCAATGCCTACGCGCAGGTGGTGGATGAAACCCCGACGTTGCTGGCATTACCCGGCACTGCGCTGCCCTGCGGTCGACAGGTATTGACCCTGGCGCATGCACAATTGCCCTGGTTGGATCCGCACCTGCCCAGCACCTTCTTAAGTGCCACGCTTGTGGGCCCGATGCGGGTGGCGGTGCAAGGGCCGAACGGTTGCGGCAAATCCACCTTGCTCAAGCTGCTGGCAGGTCAGTTGCAGCCAGTCAGCGGCGACTGCACCGTGCATGTAACAACGGCCTATATCGACCAGCACCTGGCGCTGATGAACGACCAGCACTCGATTGTCGACCAGCTCAACCTGCTCGATACCCCCCTGGCCGAGGGTGAGCTGCGTATGCGCCTGGCCTTGTTGCAACTGGACGCCTGGCGAGTCACGCAACCCGTGGCGCGGTTAAGCGGCGGCGAACGCCTGAAGGCCGCCATGGCGATTGCCCTGTGGCGCAAAACGCCGGCGCAGTTGTTGCTGTTGGACGAACCGACCAATCATCTGGACATGCAATCGGTGATCGCCTTTGAGCAAGCATTGCAGGGATTTACTGGGGCGATGATCGCGGTGTCCCACGATGCGGCGTTTCTCGCCGCACTCAGGCCCACCCACACCCTCACATGGCATACAGAGGGCTGGCGTCTGGAGCCTGAGTGATCGGCATGCGCCAGGTCATTGCAGCCGGATGCAAAGCGCCCTACGGTAGTGGCCGGACAATCTCACCGAGGAACCCGGCCCCATGCTGCCATCATCCTTGAAGCCCTACACCAACGCCGCCTTGCTACATCGCCACAAATGGCGCGGGCGTGTCGGGTTGATGCTGGTGGCCAGCCTTTCGGTGCTGGCGGGAATGACCGATGCTATCGGCTTCATGGCCAGCGGGGATTTTGTCTCGTTCATGAGCGGCAACACGACGCGCCTCGCCGTGGCGATCAGCGAAGGCGACCTGGGCCTGACCGGTCGATTAACCCTGTTGGTGGCCACGTTTGTCGCCGGTAACGCGTTGGGGGTGATGGTCAGCCGCATCAGCCGGCGCCACGCCTTGCCGTTGTTGCTGTGCATCGCCACCCTGCTGTGCGGGGCAGCCGCCTGGCCGTTTGCCGACCAGTTGCCCGCGCTGCTGGCAGCGATCATTGCCATGGGCATGCTCAATGCCGCCGTCGAAGAGGTGAACGGATTACCGGTGGGGCTGACCTACGTCACCGGGGCGTTGTCACGTTTTGGTCGCGGGCTGGGCCGCTGGATGCTGGGCGAACAGCGCAATGGCTGGCGCGTGCAACTGATCCCCTGGGGCGGGATGTTTGCCGGGGCAGTGATCGGTGCCCTGCTGGAACATCATATGGGGATTCGTGCGCTGCTGGTCAGCGGTGTGCTGTCGGCACTCTTGGGGCTGGTATCGCTGAAAATTCCACGGCGCTGGCACCTGGGGTACATGCCACGCTGAAAAAGCTGCCCGCCCGACGTTCTGGCCTCGACGTCCGTGTACTGGTAAAGAGCCATCACGCCGGGCGAGCGGGTGCATGATAAAACAATGCTCCCGGGCTGTCCGCAGGGCATTTCTGAAAAAAACTAACGTATTGCCTTACAAGCAGGTAGCCAGCACGGCGAGACGGCGCTTGGCCGGGTAGTCATCCTGGGCGGCGTAATAGCTGGCGGTGGCGCCTGCGCCGGCACTGCGCACATCGACAAAGTAATCGCCGGCCGTGGTGTAGATGGTAAAACCACCGGCCTGTGCAGGCTCCATGAAGCCACCGGCATCCACGCCAAACACCGCTTCGTCCTGCCAGCCGAACTGCACGCATTGGGCAACGACCAGCGGAGCCTTGTCCGAGGCCAAAGTTTTGTAGGGCGTACCGGTACGCGCCTCTTTCATCTTCGAACCCGCGCAACCGGCCAGCGATGCCAGTACCAGAGCGCCAATTACCACCATCCGCATACCGTAGCTTCCTTGGAAAAAACGCGACTGTACCATTAGCAGGCGACACCGAATGATTATTGCGTCACCCTGCGCCTACTTACAAACCCGCTTTTAACCGGAAACCCCATGACACCCAACGCCGAGCGCTACAACCCCACCACCGACTACGCCGACAAGCTGATCAGCCGCATCGGCCAGACGCCTTCGTGGATCGCCAAACGCATCGGCGTGACCGACAAGCGCATCCGCTACATCCTCGATGGCGAGCGCACCGTCAAAGGCGAAAGCACACCCATCCAGATGACCTACACCGAGCAGTTTGCCCTGGAATGCCTGGCAGCCGAGGCGAAGGCCAACAAGAAACCTGCCGCTCCAGTTGCCGAATAGCTGACAAATTCATGAACTTTGTTTCACTGTGAAGGGAAACCCCGCCGCCTATAGTCGCCAGGCTCATTTTTAAGAAGTCTCCCTTCTAGCCCGCCCTCCCGCGGGCTTTTTTTTTGCCGGCTTTTCAGAGCAGCCAGCGAAACAAATAGAACAGCGCCATGCTCAACAGCACGGTGATCAGCACGCTGCGGGTCCAGAACATCAGCGCCACCGCGCTTATCCCGGCCAGCAGGTAGGGGTTGCTCACGCTCAGGTTGAGTGTGTGGTCGGCGAGGAAAATGATCGGGCCGCAGATAGCGGTGAGCATTCCCGGCACGGCAAACCCCAGGAACTCCCGCGCCCCGCGATTGAGGCGTACCGGCAAGCGTGGCTCGATAAACAGGTAGCGGTTGAGAAACACGATAAGGCCCATGCCAAAAATCATCACGAAGATCATCACTGCCCTACTCCCAGACGCTTGCAGGCAAACCCGGCGCTCATCCCCAGTACCCCGGACACCACTACCGCCGACTCCCAGTGCAGGTAGCTCAGGCACACCGAGCACAGCAACGACACGGCAACACAAACGATGGTGGGCACGTCGCGTACCACGGGGGTGATCAGGGCGATGAAGGTCGCGGCAATCGAGAACTCCAGGCCCAACTGGTCCAGCCCGGGAATGCTTTTACCGAGCACGATGCCCGCGAAGGTGAACACGTTCCAGATGATATAGAAGGTCAGGCCGACGCCCAGGGCGTACCAGCGGTTGAAGGTCTGGCGGTCATACTGGCTGACCAGGGCAAAGAACTCGTCGGTCAACAGGAAGCCCAGGCTCATGCGCCAGCGGGCCTTGAGAGGCGACAGCGTGGGGCGCATGTGCATCCCATAGAGCAAATGCTGGGAGGTCAGCAGCAAGGTGGTCAGCAGGATGGAGATCAGGCTCGCGCCGCTCTTGACCATGCCGATGGCCACCAGTTGCGCAGCACCGGCAAACACGATGGCCGACAACCCCTGGGCTTGCAGCGGGCTCAATTGTGCATCGATTGCAGTGGAACCGGCCAGCAGCCCCCAGGGCGCACAGGCCAGGGACAACGGAATGATGGCAATCGCGCCACGGGAAAAGGCGTTCAGGGGCAGAGCGTTAGGCATACACAACAGGCTCATCGACGGTCAGTCGACAAGCATGCCAGCGCGTTCAGGCGTTGTCTTGAATGATCGTGCTGGCATGGCCTGCACCGCAGAATAAGCGGGTGCCTAAAGTGCAGGCATCGAGGGCATTACCGAACGGAGCTTGGGGTTTTCCGACCGAGGAGGAAAGTGGACGGGTTGGTAGTTGTACGCCAAGTAGTGCTTATAGTCCTCGCCGGCGGGGTCCGCCGAGTAAGGGTTTTGTTTAGCTACGCGGTGCCGCCGTGCGTGTGGAAGCACCCCTTCAAGCTGTACAACACCGAGCTTGCGAACTTCGGGATCAAAAAGCGATACCAGCTCATTGATATTGAGGTCTACATTAACTTTGCCTACATACGCTTTAACCGGAACATTCACTTCTTTCTGGAACTGCGCCGCAAATGACGCTTCACCGCCCGTCCCCGAATTACACATCAATAACCGTATATTGGCGTACTGATCTGTCTGGACGTTGTTATCCCAGAGCATGTCCAGCAACTCATCGGAGTTATACCGCATGTTGTTATAAGACATGTCGGCCACGGCCTCGCCTGCCCCGGTCTCCTGCAATTGGCCATGGGCAACAATATTGAGCCGTTCCTGGCCGTTATACGTGTCGACAAAGGTGAACAACAGATCATTGATCTTTGTCAGGTCCCTGGCATCTGTATCCAGCCTGGGAACCTTGGACGTGGCGCCGCTTTCTGCGCCCTCCATTGTGCTGCGTTTGGTACCGCTGCGCGCCTGGTGGTTCGGCCCCAGCTCAATCACCTGCGTTTCGCGAACGCCTTCCTCGCTGTCGAGGACTTTGTAAAACTCAATCGAAGCAGGCGCTGAAGAAAGGCCAGGCTTTGTCGCTTGCGACTTGGCGGCCTCAAGTGCTGTGGGGCTTTTTCCCAACCCTGGCACGCCGTGCACCAGCACCGGCGCAGCATTCAGCAGGCCAAATACGATCCGGTCAGATGCCGCCGATTTTCCGTGTATTGCATCGTCAACACCTACGGCTGTTTCCGCGACACCCGCCGCCAGATAGACCGCGTCCACCCCGAGCGCCACCTCCGGGATGACCATCGCCAACGGCGTCAGCATCAGGGCTGCCGTCGCAGCTGCCTCCGCCACATTGATCACCCGGGACTTGGTCACATCACCGTCAGTGACGATTTCATGATTGGCATCCGCATAAGAGCGCGTTTTTTGCCGCTGGGTCATGGTGTGAAAGGGGTCACCCGTTACAGCTTCGGTGGTGATGTAGCGTTGCGGGTCCCAGGCATTCGGCGAGGTAAATCCCCATGAGTTGGGCCTTCGCGACTCCGTCCAACCACCCAGCCCCGTGAGCGCCTGGTTCACGCCATCGGAAAAGACCCTGTTGTCCTGGTCATTTTTGGAAAAATGGGTGGCAAGCACCGCACGTTTATTCGCATCCGCCGCTTGGTCGGCCAACCAGGTCTTCATCTGGCCGACACTATCAAAGCGATGGATGGGCGAAGCGTTACCCGGGATGTACAGCAGTGTGTGATGAATTTTCTTGCCCCTGGCGTTCAACCGGGGGCTTTTTTCAGTCACATAAATCAAGTCAGTGGAGGGTGCGCCGTCGATAGACAGCAAGCCCGTCTCAAGATTGGGATCCTTGGAATAAGGTGCCTTGAGATCCTCGAGGGTAACGTCCTCCAGGCGCTTTTCATTGCCCAGGCCAGCGGCTTGCAGGGCCATGGTCAGTTCATGGTTGCTCAAGCTGCCCTCTTTGAACTGGTTCTGTGCAGCCACCGAAAAACCCAGTTTACTCAGCTGGGTGTAGCTCTCCTCGTGGGCTGGCCAGAATTTGTCCAGGTAGCTTTTGTAAGGCGCGCTCAACGCCGTTTCCCATACCAGGCTCCGGAAATCGGCAGGCTTGAGCGCGAGTCTGTTCGAAGGTTCATAAGCGCCCTGGGCATCGGGGTCAGGCACGTTAAATATGTACTCGTGGACGTCTCTCAAACGATAGTCTGCATCAATGTGATGAAGCGTCCAGGCCAGCGGCGAAACCTTATCCAGCACGGCAAGAAGCGTCGTAGCGACGGTTGGCTTGGCGGCTGAAAGTTTATCTTCAGTATTCATACTGCGAACATTCTGCAGCGCCGCATTGGTTAATGACTGGTTATTAAGCATCCGGCCACCGGGCGGTTTGGCGTGGTCAATGTCGTAGGTAAACGTCGCAAGGCGCGCTGTGTCCGGATTTATACTCAGCCCAAACTTATTCTTGATCGCCGCTGCAATGATGGTTGCGGAGTTTCGCCCCGGGGTCAAAAACTTATCCGTCATGCTCTCTATATAGGCCTTGACGGCGGGCTTGACCTGGATCGGACGTGAAACCAGGGCGCCTGGAATGCTTGCTGTGGCTGTTTGCGCGCCATTGGCTGGCACCCCTGCAGAAACAGGCGGGGACATGGTGCGCGAAGCATCTATTTTCGAGCTCAAATCAGATGTTACGTAACGCAGTTCAGGCATAGGACCTGTTAGCGGCATACAAAATCCTCTCTAACGTATGGATATAAACCACACGTCAGTTGGTATTTTGTGCTGCTTCAGTTCCTGTAGCCCCGTATCTGGATGTTTTCGCAAACACGCCCTTATTCAGGCCAGTTTCACCGACACCCGCTCCACCGCCTCCCGGGCTTCGCGCAGTTCGTGGGCGTCCTGGTTGAGCCGGTGGATGGTATTGAGCAGACGCTGGCGCAGCACTTCGTCGCTGAGTTTTTCGACGGCGCGCATCAGGTCAAAGGCCGCGGTTTCGTTATTGTCCGCGACGGAATCAAGGGTCTTGCGCAGGTTGCGAGTGGCACGGGTCACACGTTTTCTTCCTTCATCACCAATGGGCGGGCACTTTAGGACATTTGTGTTTCAGTTTAATTTCAACCACTTGTCGTCGATTGTTGGGCCGTTGACGCAGATCAATCGAAACAGGATTTGACCAATACATATGGTTATCCGTATATTCAGATTTCCGCATATTCAGAGGCGCTGACCATGTCAGATCTTTTTTCCCCGCCCAATGTCTTCAAATGCCTGGCCGATGCCACCCGCGCGCGCCTCGCGCTGTTGATCCTGCGCGAAGGCGAACTTTGCGTGTGTGAGCTGATCCATGCTCTGGACGACAGCCAACCGAAAATCTCCCGCCACCTGGCGCAACTGCGCAGTTGCGGGTTGCTGCTGGACCGTCGCCAGGGCCAGTGGATTTACTACCGCCTCAACCCGGCCTTGCCCGAATGGGTGACGGCGGTGCTCGACACCACGCTGCAAGCCAACCAGGCCTGGTTGAAAACCGACGCCCAGCGCCTGGACACCATGGGCGACCGCCCACAACGGGCCAGCGCCTGCTGCTGACCCTGCGGAGAGCTTCTTATGCTTGTTGCCGTTGCTATTTTTTTGTTCACCATCATCCTGGTCATCTGGCAGCCCAAGGGCCTGGGCGTCGGCTGGAGCGCCACGCTGGGCGCGATCCTGGCGTTGGCCCTTGGGGTTATCAGCCTGGCCGACATTCCGGTGGTGTGGCACATCATCTGGAACGCCACCTTGACGTTCGTCGCGCTGATCATCATTAGCCTGCTGCTGGATGAGGCGGGCTTTTTTGCCTGGGCCGCGTTGCATGTGGCGCGCTGGGGCCATGGGCGCGGCCGGCGATTGTTCGCGTATATGGTGCTGCTGGGTGCGCTGGTGTCGGCGCTGTTCGCCAACGATGGCGCAGCGTTGATTCTCACACCCATCGTGATGTCGATGCTGTTGGCGTTGCGTTTTTCACCGGCCACGACCCTGGCGTTCGTCATGGGCGCCGGGTTTATCGCCGACACCGCGAGCCTGCCGCTGGTGGTCTCCAACCTGGTCAACATCGTGTCTGCCGACTACTTCAAGATCGGCTTCAACGAATACGCCGCCGTGATGGTGCCGGTGAACCTGGTAAGCGTTGCCGCCACACTTGCGGTATTGCTGTGGTTTTTCCGTCGCGACATCCCCCAAACCTATGACCCGGCAGACCTCGACGACCCTGCCAGTGCGATCCATGACCGGGCGACGTTCCGCGCCGGATGGTGGGTGCTGGGCATCCTGCTGGTGGGTTGCTTTGCCCTGGAACCGCTGGGCATTCCCATCAGTGCGATTTCCGCCGCCTGCGCCACCTTGCTGCTGGTGATCGCCGCCAAGGGCCACAGGATTTCCACGCGCAAGGTGCTGAAGGAAGCACCGTGGCAAATCGTAATCTTCTCCCTGGGCATGTATCTGGTGGTCTACGGCCTGCGTAACGCCGGGCTGACCAACTACCTCGCGACCTGGCTCGATACCTTCGCCAGCTATGGCGTGTGGGGCGCGGCGCTGGGCACCGGTGTACTCACCGCGCTGCTGTCTTCGGCGATGAACAACCTGCCAACCGTGCTGATCGGTGCGCTCTCCATCGAGGCCAGCCACGCGGTGGGCCTGGTCAAGGACGCGATGATCTACGCCAACGTGATCGGCAGCGACCTCGGCCCCAAAATCACCCCTATCGGCAGCCTGGCTACCTTGCTCTGGCTGCACATCCTGGCGCGCAAAGGCATCACCATCACTTGGGGTTACTACTTCAAGGTGGGCATTGTGCTGACCTTGCCGGTGCTGCTGATCACCCTCGCCGCCCTCGCCCTGCGCCTGAGTTTCTGATGGAGTCCAATCAATGAAAGTCCTGTTCATGTGCACCGCCAACAGCTGCCGAAGCATTCTCTCGCAAGCAGTGTTCAATCACTTGGCACCGCAGGGTTTCCAGGCTATCAGCTCCGGCAGTTTCCCCAAGGGCCAGGTGCTGCCCCGCAGCCTCACCACGTTGAAAGCCGCCGGCATCAGCACCGAAGGGTTGTACAGCAAGGGTAATGACGCTTTTGAAGGCAGCCCGCCGGACGTCGTTATCACTGTGTGCGACAAGGCTGCCGGCGAAGCCTGCCCGGTGTATTTCGGCCCGGCGCTCAAGGCGCATTGGGGGCTTGAAGATCCGTCCGATGTTCAAGGTGATGAGGCTCAGGTCGACGCCGCGTTTCACGCCACCCTGGAAATCATCGAACGCCGCTGCCGGGCTTTTTTCGAGCTCCCGTTCGCCAGCCTGAACCCCATCGAACTCAAGGCCGAGCTTGATCGCATTGCCACGTTATAACCGGAGAACCTGATGAGCACCCTGCCCAACCTGAACCACACCCTGTCCCCGCCTCAGCAACTTGAACAACCGCCACGCATCCTGCTGCTCTACGGGTCCACCCGCCCGCGCTCCTTCAGCCGCTTGCTGGTGGAAGAAGCCGCGCGCCTGTTGCAGCATTTTGGCGCCCAGACGCGCATCTTCAACCCGTCGGGTTTGCCGCTGCCGGATGATGCCCCGGGCGATCATCCCAAGGTCCAGGAACTGCTGGAGCTGATGCAGTGGTCCGAAGGCCAGGTCTGGTGTTCACCGGAGCGCCACGGCTCGATGTCGGCGGTGTTCAAGGCGCAACTCGACTGGGTGCCACTGGCCCTCGGCGCAGTACGTCCAACCCAGGGCAAAACCCTGGCGGTAATGCAGGTGTCCGGCGGCTCGCAGTCGTTCAATACCGTCAACCAGTTGCGGGTGCTGGGACGCTGGATGCGCATGTTCACCATCCCCAATCAATCGTCGGTGCCCAAGGCCTTTATGGAGTTCGACGATCAGGACCGCATGAAGCCGTCCGCACTCTATGACCGCGTGGTGGATGTGATGGAAGAGCTGGTGAAGTTCACTCTGCTGCTGCGTGATCGCCCAGACCTGGTGGACCGTTATTCGGAGCGCAAAGAGAGTAGCGAGGCGCTGTCGAAACGAGTCAATCAACGGTCGATCTAAAGGCCTTTTGCGGCGTATGCTCGCGTGCACCGTCACTGCGAGCCATTTCAATGAGTTCCATGCTGCATGCCTGGCTGGGCAACTACGAAGTCAGCAGTACCGCCTGCACCGGCCTGACGTTTGCCCGCCACAGCCATGATGAATGCGTGATCGGTGTCAACCTGCTCGGTGAGGAACAGGTGTGGCTCGACCGCCGTACATTCGTGGCCGGGCCCGGCAGCATTACCTTGTACAACCCCGGGCAAATTCAGGGCGGCGGCGCGGCCGAGGGTCAGCCGTGGCGGTTTGTCAGCCTGTATGCGGGGGCTGATCAGTTGGCAACTGACCTGGGGCTGGCGCACCTGGAATTCGACCGCTCGCTGTGCTTCCAGCCGGAACTGGCGATGAAACTTGCCGGCGCGATTGAAGGTTCGTTAAGTGCCGATCCGCTGGCCCGGGCGCTGAGTGAAGACGCCTTGGTTATACTGCTTGGCGACGTGGTCAGTTGCAGCGGCGTGCGCTTGCCCGGTAGCACTGCGGTCGGGCGTGGGCTGGTGATCAAGGCCCAGGAGTGGCTGGCTGAAAACCTGCATCAGGCCGTGGCACTCGACACCCTGGGTGAAGAGTTGGGCCTGTCGAAATTCCATCTGCTGCGGGCTTTTCAGAAAGACACCGGGCTCAGTCCGCGCCAGTGGGCGATGCAATTGCGTACCCGGCGCGCCAAGGGTCTGCTGCGCTCAGGTGTTGCGGCGTCGCAGGTTGCCCACACCTTGGGGTTTGCTGACCAGAGCCATCTGAACCGGCATTTTCGTGCGGCCTACGGCATTACGCCGGGTCGCTATCAAAGCGTGCTCAAAGGCTGAAAAGCGCAATCTGGTTCAAGACGCGTTACGGCCACTTGCCCAAACTATCGGCGTTCACTGTAGCAGCCAGCTTGCTTGCGAAGATGATGCGAGGAACCTGGCGCGCTGCGGTGTCTGTGAGTTTTTCGCGAGCAAGCTCGCTCCTACAGTGGTATTGCGCATGTTGACGATCTTTTTTTCGGCGCTGGTGTTTGGTTTTGTGTTTTGCCTGTCACCGGGGGCGGTGCTGGCGGAGACCCTGCGGCGTGGGCTGCTGCACGGGTTTACACCGGCGTTGTTGGTGCAGATTGGCTCACTGGTGGGGGATGCTGTGTGGGCGGTGATTGGCCTTACGGGTATGGCGTTGTTGATTCAGCATGAGTCGGTGCGGGTGCCGCTGACGGCGGTGTGCGGGTTGTATCTGGCCTGGCTTGGGGGGCGCAGTTTGGTGGATGCCTGGCGCTTGCCGGAAGCCGACGGTGCGCCGGCCAGGTCCGGGCGGAATGCGCTGGCGGTAGGGGCGGCCATTTCCCTGGCTAACCCGAAGAACATTGTTTATTGGGGCGCGCTGGGTAGTGCGCTGTCGGGGATAGTCGGGGCTACGCCGAGCCATGGGCAGACATTGATGTTTTTTGCGGGGTTTATGTTGGCGTCGGTGATGTCGTGTTTTCTGATTGCGGCGTTGGTCAATTTGTTGCGCCGCAATGCGTCGCCGATGTGGCAGAGGGTCAGCTATGGTGCTTGTGGTGTGGTGCTGTTGTATCTGGCGATTCTGGCGTTGCGTGCGATTTGAGTATGGCTAGCACGGCGGCCTGAGTGTTAAAAACACGGGCAAAAGCTGTAGGAGCCGGCTTGCCGGCGATGCTGGCACCTCGGTGTATCAGGTACACCCGGTTGACGCCATCGCCGGCAAGCCAGCTCCTACCGTGGGCCGTGGCAGCCATTACCGCGCAAGCACCATGGCAAAATACCCAAACACTGTGAGCAAAATCCCCGACACCGCGTACGCCACCGGAAACCCGATCCACGGCACCGTACTGTCAATTTCCTTGGCCGCCTCCCGCGCCGGCCCCGAATGACTGCGCGCCCCGGCCACCCCGCCCATGAGAATCGCCGGGTTGATCTTGAACACATGAAACCCCACCGCCCAAACAATAAACGGCGGGATCGTGCACGCCACAAACCCCAACAAAAAGATCTTCAACGCAATGATCGCACTGATCTGCGAAACCAGGTTCGCCCCCGCATTCACGCCCACAATCGCGACAAAGAAGATCAACCCCATGTCCTCGAGAATGTTACGCGCCGCATTCGGCGTATTGCCGAAAAACCGCACCCGCGACACCAGCGACGAAACGATAATCCCCGACACCAGCAACCCGCCCGCATTCCCCAGGCCCACCGCCGCACCGAACGCCGGCACCTGAATCAGGCCAATCAACAACCCCAGCACCATGCCCAACGACAGTGTGAGCAAGTCGGTGGCCGTACTCGCCCGCCCCGCCTTGCCCAACAACGCCGTAGCCTTGTCGATGGCACTGCGCAACCCGATCAGGTGCAGCACATCCAGGCGTTGCAGACGGGTTTCCAGCCCCACCGGAATCGGCGCACCGCCCCGCTCAATGCCCACCAACTGCACCTGCCCGGCAATCGATGACTGGCTGAATTCCTTCAGTGCCTTGCCCACTGCGTCCTTGTGCGTGACCAGGATCACCGCTTCGTCCAGCGGTATATTCAGCGCCCGTGCATCCGGCACCTCCGGCCCGATAAGCCCCATGTGGTCGGTCAGCGCATCCAGGCTGCCGCCCAGGGCAATCACGTCGCCCAACTGCAACACCAACGCAGGGTCGGCCCCCAGCAATTGATCACCCCGTTCGACATTCTCGATCTGGTACAGCGCAAAGCGCTCGCGAAACTGCGCGATGCTCTGCCCCACGAGTTCCGCGTTCACCAGCCGATAAGCCCGTAGGTCAAACGGGCGGTAACCGCTCAGTCCGGCATCGTCGACGTTCGGTACGCCGTGCTCCACCTCAAACGCTTTGGCCGCCTTGCGCGCATCTACGCCCCACCAGCGCGGCAGGTATTTGCAGATCAAAATGATGCCGACCGTGCCCCAGATATAGGTGATGCCGTAAGACAGCGCGATCATCGCGGTGGCCGCCGCCGCAGTGGTGCCCGGCGGCAGCGGCACCACGCCCGAGGTAATCGCCTGTTCGGCAGAACCAATGGCTGCGGACATGGTTTGCGAGCCGGCGAGAATCCCGCCCGCGGCGCCCACCGGCAGCGCTAGCAAGCGCACCCCCAGCACCACGATGCCCAACCCCAGGAACGAAGACAGAATCGCCAGGAAGGTGAACTTCAGGCCGTCGCCCTTGAGGCTGTTGATGAACGAAGGCCCCACGCGCAGCCCCACGCCGTACATGAACAGGTAATAAAACAAGCTCTTGGTGAAGTTATCGAGTTCGAAATGCACGCCGTAGTAAGACGCCCACGTCGCAATCGCACAGCCAATAACGATGGCCCCGGCCACCGCGCCCAGGCCGTAGCCCTTGATGGTGCCGCGCCCGACCCAGACGGACAGGCCAACCACCAGGAACAGCAGGATGTAGGGGTTGTCGTGCAGGAAAGTAAAGAAAGCAGTCACGATGATTCGTACCTGGCGATGCAACGCTAAAGGCACCGGGCCTCAAGGCCCGGTGGGTGTTCAGTGCGTTCAGTCGAGGTTCGGGGTGTCGGCCGGGATCACGGGGTCGGCGATGGCGCCATGGCTGAAGCTTGGGCCTGCATCGGAATGCTCCACCGGGTTTTTCTGCAAATAGGTAACGGCCTTGTGCAGATCATCGAGCAGCAGCGCCACCAGATCACGGCTCACACCGTGGCGCACCAGGATGCGCTGCACGACGATGTTCTGGCGGTCGGAAGGCAGTGGGTAGGACGCAATCTGCCAGCCGCGCATACGCACGCGCTCCGACAGGTCGTAGAGGCTAAAACCGTGGTCGATGCCGTCCTTGAGCTTGTAGCAGACCGCCGGCAGCCCGTCCTTGCCGTCGTACACCAGTTCCAGCGGGGCAAACTTGGTGATTTCCGAGGCCAGCCACTGCGCCGTATCCGAGCACGCTTGTTGAATCCTTGTGTAGCCGTCGCGGCCCAGCCGCAGGAAGTTGTAGTACTGGGCGATGATTTCACCACCGGGGCGGCTGAAGTTGAGCGCAAAGGTGGCCATATTGCCGCCCAGGTAGTCGACGTAAAAAATCAGCTCTTCGGGCAGGTCTTCGGTGGAGCGCCAGATCACCCAGCCTACGCCCAGCGGCGCCAGGCCATACTTGTGACCCGACGCATTGATCGATTTGACGCGCTCGATCACAAAATCCCATTGCAGTTCCTGCTGAATGAACGGGGCGATAAACCCACCGCTGGCCGCGTCGACATGAATCGGGATGTCCAGGCCGAGGTCACGTTGCATCGAGTCCAACTCGGCTGCCAGGGCCGCGACCGG
This sequence comes from Pseudomonas sp. Bout1, assembly GCF_034314165.1. Taxonomy (GTDB): domain Bacteria; phylum Pseudomonadota; class Gammaproteobacteria; order Pseudomonadales; family Pseudomonadaceae; genus Aquipseudomonas. The sequence continues at coordinate 3,769,284 of NZ_JAVIWK010000001.1, forward strand.
TTCGTAGATCCCGGTGAAGGTCACGCCAAGGGTCGCGACCACGCCGATGGTGTTTTCGTCGCAATACTCACGCAAATCAGCCGGGCGCAGGCCCAGGGCATCGCCGCGCAACGGCACTTCGCGGATTTCCACATCGAAATAGCGGGCGAATTTTTTCCAGCAAATTTGCACCGGGCCGCACACGAAGTTCGGTTTGTCCGTGGGCAACCCCGCCGCTTCCCGACGCTTTTTCCAGCTCCACTTGAGGGCCAGGCCGCCGAGCATTGCGGCCTCGCTGGAGCCGGTGGTGGAACAGCCAACGGTTTGCCAGGACTTCGGCGCGTGCCACAGGTCGGCAATAATGTGCACACAGCGGTTTTCAATCTCGGCGGTCTGCGGGTACTCGTCCTTGTCGATCATGTTTTTGTCGAGGGCATCAGCCATCAACTGCTGCACTTCGGGCTCGACCCAGGTGGTGCAGAACGTCGCCAGGTTTTGCCGGGAGTTGCCGTCCAGCAGCAACTCGTCGCGCACCAGGTTGTAGGCGGCAGACGGTGTAGTCGAATGGTCCGGAAGGCGATATTTAGGGAGTTTGTGCTGGGCAGAGCCACTCGAATACACGTCTTCGATGGCTTGGTCTTGAGTCTCAACGGTTCTGTGAAGTGCCATGAAATCCTGCTCTTGAATGAGGGAAATGGCGTAGACGATGATCGCGACAAGTGCCGATCAGGCTGCGTCAGGAAACGAGCGATGTAGCGGTGGCGCCGAATATCACACGCACTGCGGCGCAGCAAAGTGACCCAGATCATTAAAACCATGGATAAGCCGTCAAACGGTGCGAATCGCTTGGCAGTGACCTATTGGCTCAACGCTTCGTTCAATATCAGGCTGCGATAGTGGCCGGGGTTGGAGCCCGACCACTTGCGAAACGCCTTGTGGAAAGAGCTGGCATCGGCAAACCCCAGGCGGGTGGCGATCTCGGCAAAGCTGATGTCGGAGTCGGCCAGCCACACGATCGCCAGCTCTTTGCGCACGCTGTCCTTGAGCCCTTGGTAGGTCTGGCCCTCTTCCGCCAGGCGCCGGCGCAGGGTCGAGGCCGAAATGCACAGGGACGTGGCCAGGCCTTCGGTTTCCGGCCAGGTGTCGGCCGGCATGTGCCGCAGGTCGGCCTTGATGCGGGTGGCGAGGCTGTCGGGGTCGCGGTATTTGACCAGAATGTTCGCTGGCGCCTGGGCCAGGAAGCGCTTGAGTTCTTCGGGGCTGCGCTTGACCGGCAAGTCGAGGCAGTCGGCCGAGAAAATCATCCGGGTGCGCGGTCGGTCAAAGCGCAGGTTATCGGAGAACATCACTTGGTAGTCGTCGCAGAAGGCCGGCTGCGGGCAGCGCAATTCGATTGCCAGGATCGGGATGCGCCGGCCCGCCAGCCAGCAGGCGACGCCATGGACGATCATCCAGTAGGCAAAATAGGTGAAGGCTCGCTTGGGCTCGGGCTCGGGCTCCCACAGCACAATTTCCGCCAGGCTCTGCTGGTGCACCAACTGCGCAGGCAGTCGTTCGAGCATCAGCGACAGAAAACCCAGGCCGGTTTCCAACGCGGCGGCCAGGGTTGGTTGTGCCATGGAGGCGCGGCAAAGGAACTCCAGGCTGCCGGACTTGAGCTTGCGCGGGTCCATGCCAAAAAATTCATCGTCCATGCGCCGTGCCAGCAAGCGCCACAAACGCGCATAAGCCGCGGCCGGAACGCGTGCGGCGGGCTGTTCGAGCAGCGCCGGATCAATCCCGACCTTGGTCAATACTTCGTCGGTCGCCGCACCCGGCGCGCAGCTCTGCAACAGGGCTTCGCGCACTAGATGGATGGAAATGGTGTCTTTTTCCGACATGGGAAATGGCGCAATCCGGTTGCTGGAACGATGCCGCGCATTCTAGTGGGGGTTGCGGTTTGCCACCACCGTTCAGTCAAGGTTCAGTAAAGGTCAATATTTGCTGTTTAGTAATGAGTATCATTATGTTACAACTTAGCATCCTATCTAGTAGTGATTCGGTGCCGAATGCTTGTTCCCTTTTTGATCATGCTGCGCGAAGGCATAGAAGCCGCCTTGATCGTTGGCATTATTGCCAGCTACCTCAAGCAAACCGGCCGTGGCCAGTACATGCCTGCAGTGTGGATAGGCGTCTTTCTGGCAGCCGCCCTGGCGCTGTTGGTAGGCGGTGGCCTGGAACTGGTCAGTGCCGAATTCCCGCAAAAGCAACAGGAACTGTTCGAAGGCATCGTCGGCCTGGTGGCCGTGGGCATTCTCAGTTCCATGGTGTTCTGGATGCGCAAGGTGGCGCGCTCCATCAAGCATTCGCTGCATGAATCCCTTGATCACGCCCTGGCCGGGTCCAAGCACCAGGTCACGGCGCTGATCGCCATGGTGTTCTTCGCCGTGGCCCGTGAAGGCCTCGAAACGGTGTTCTTCCTGCTGGCCGTGTTCCAGCAAAGCGAAGGCCCGGGCGCGCCGATTGGCGCCCTGCTCGGCCTGATCCTGGCGATCATCGTCGGCTTTTTGATCTACAGCGGCAGCATGCGCCTGAACCTCGGTGCGTTTTTCCGCTGGACCGGTTTGTTCATCCTGGTGGTCGCCGCCGGCATCCTCGCCAACTCGGTACAAGCCCTGCACGAAGCCGGGGTGTGGAACCACCTGCAAACCGTATTGTTCGATTTCAGCGCAACGCTACCGATGGATGGCCCGCTGGGCTCGGTGCTGGCCGGGATGTTCGGCTATCAGGACGCACCGACCGTCAGCACCCTCGGGGCCTACCTGATTTACCTGGTGGTGGCCCTGGTGATGTTCTTCCTGCCGGCACCGCCAAACAAACCGGCACCCCGCACAACTTCCTCCGTTTCCAGCCAGTAAGGACCGCCTCTTGTCCAACCAAACCCCTCAACCGGCTCCGCCTTCCCGCGCCTTGCGCTGGGCGGTGGGCGGCTCGGTGGTCGTGATGATCGCCGCCGGTGGCCTGTTCTACTACGCCTCGCAACTGGCCGCCTCAAAGCGCCAGGCCAACCACAATGAAATCGCAGTGACCATCCACGCCCACAGCTGCGAGCCGAATGCGCTGACGGTCCCGGCAGGACATGCCAGTTTCCGCATCATCAACCGCTCGGACCGGGCCGTGGAGTGGGAAATTCTCGACGGCGTGCTGGTGGTCGAAGAGCGAGAAAACATCGCCCCGGGCCTGAGCCAGGTGATCAACGCCAACCTGCTGCCCGGCGACTACCAGATCACCTGCGGCCTGTTGAGCAACCCGCGCGGCACCTTGACCGTGACGCCAACGGCCGAGTCGGACGCGCAAGCCAAGGCCAAACCGTCGATGGTGGCGTTTATCGGCCCGCTGTCGGAGTTTCGTGTGTACCTGAGCAGCCAGGGCAGCGCTCTGGTCAAGGCCGTTACAGCGCTAGACCAAGCCATCGAAGCCGGCGACCTCGCCCAGGCCCAGGCGCTTTACGTGCCGGCCCGCGAGGCTTACCAGCGCCTGGCACCGGCCTCGCAACGCCTGGCGGAACTGGACAACGCGATCAACGCTCGCGCCGACTACTTTGAAAAACGCGAGCAAGACCCGGACTTCAGCGGCTTCCACCGTCTTGAGTACGGCCTGTTCCAGCAACGCAACCTCGACGGCCTGGCGCCGATTGCCCAGCGCCTGGTCACCGATGTCACCAGCCTCAAGCAACAGCTGCTGGCCCAGTCGCTGCCACCGGAGCAACTGGTGAGCATTGTGGTGCGCAACCTCAACAGTCTGGCCGACGTGCGCGCCGCCAGCGGCGAGGAAGAGCGCTACAGCCATACCGACCTCAACGGTTTTGCCGCCAACCTGGACGCCGCCCGCAAGGTGGTCGACCTGATGCGCCCACTGCTGACCAAATCCGCCGCGCAATTGCTGCCAGGCATCGACAGTGCAATCACCGCCTTCGACGCCGAACTCAACGGTTTGAAAGTCGATGGCCGCTACGCCTCGTATGACAGCGTCACGGCCGATCAGCGCAAGCAGGTCGCCGACAAGGCCAAGGCTCTGGCCGTTGCACTCGATGGAATCGACCCAGCCCTTGGCCTTTCCGGCCTGAAGTGAAGACGACCGTAGACATGAGTGATTCAGAACAATTTTCCTCCCAGCGTCGTCGTGTATTGCTGGGCATGGCCGCCACCGGCGCCGCGATTGCAGGTGCAAGCCTGAGCTGCCCGGCGATGGCTGCCAACGCTGCCGCGCAAGTCACCACCGCACCGAGCAGTGAAAAAACCCAGGACCACCACGATTACCATGGCAAGCACCAGACCGGCATCGTCACCCCACGCCCGGCTTGCGGCATGCTGGTGTCGTTCGACGTATTGGCCAGCGACCGCGAAGACCTGGAACGGCTGTTGCGCACCTTGAACGAGCGCATCGCGTTCCTGATGACCGGCGGCACCGTGGTGCAAGTCGACCCGAAACTGCCACCCACCGACTCCGGCATCCTCGGCCCGGTGGTCACGCCGGATAACCTGACCATCACCGTATCGGTCGGCGAATCGTTGTTCGACGAGCGCTTCGGCCTGGCCGCGGCCAAGCCCAAGCGCCTGATCCGCATGGTCGGTTTCCCCAACGATGCGCTGGAACCGGCGCAGTGCCACGGCGACCTGAGCCTGCAGTTCAGCTCCAACACTCCAGACACCAATATCCACGCGCTGCGCGACATCGTGAAGAACCTGCCGGACCTGCTGCTGGTGCGCTGGAAACAGGAAGGCAGCGTGCCGCCCCAGGCCCCTGCCCGCCCAGGCGAGCCTGCCCAGAGCGCACGCAACTTCCTCGGGTTTCGCGACGGTTCGGCCAACCCGAACTCCAACGACAACAAGGCGATGGACCAGATTGTGTGGGTTCAACCCGGCAGCGACGAACCGGCCTGGGCCGCCAACGGCAGCTACCAGGCGGTGCGGATCATCCGCAACTTCGTCGAACGCTGGGACCGCACGCCCCTGCAAGAGCAAGAAAGCATCATTGGCCGGGTCAAGACCAGTGGCGCGCCCATGGACGGCCAGAAAGAAACCCAGGTCCCGGACTACAGCAAGGACCCGGAAGGCAAGTTGACCAAGCTCGATGCCCACATCCGCCTGGCCAACCCGCGCACCGCACAGACTCAGGCCAACCTGATTTTGCGCCGGCCGTTCAACTACTCCAACGGCGTCAATAAAAACGGTCAGCTGGACATGGGGCTGTTGTTCATCTGCTACCAGGCTGACCTGGAGGAAGGCTTTATCAGCGTACAAACCCGGCTCAACGGCGAGCCCCTGGAGGAATACCTGAAGCCGGTTGGCGGCGGTTATTTCTTCACCTTGCCAGGCGTCACCGGGGCCCAGGATTTCATCGGGCGCACGCTGCTTGATGCGACACATCCACAAACCACTGCCAATACCTAAAACAAACCCCAGAGCGGAAATCGTCCCATGAAGAAGTCGTCTCTCGCATTGTCGTTGTTAATGAGCCTTTCGCCGCTGGCAGCCTTCGCCGCCACCGCGCCGCTGGACCTGGTAGGGCCGGTGTCGGACTACAAGATCTACGTCACCGAAGAAATCGGTGAGCTGGTCACCCAGACCCAGGCGTTCACCGACGCCGTGAAAAAAGGCGACCTGGCGACGGCCAAGAAGCTGTACGCACCCACCCGCGTTCACTATGAGTCCATCGAGCCGATCGCCGAGCTGTTCAGCGACCTCGACGCATCCATCGACTCCCGCGTTGACGACCACGAAAAAGGCGTGAAAGCCGAAGACTTCACCGGCTTCCACCGCATCGAGTACACCTTGTTCTCCGAGAACACCACCAAAGGCCTGGACGCGCTGGCTGACAAGCTCAACAGCGACGTGCTCGACCTGAAAACCCGGGTTGACGGCCTGACCTTCCCGCCAGAAAAAGTGGTTGGCGGTGCTGCTGCCCTGCTGGAAGAAGTCGCGGCGACCAAGATCTCCGGCGAAGAAGACCGTTACAGCCACACTGACCTGTATGACTTCCAGGGCAACATCGACGGCGCGAAGAAAATCGTCGATCTGTTCCGTCCCCAGATCGAGAAGCAAGACAAGGCGTTCGTCGCCAAAGTCGACAAGAACTTCGCGGCCGTGGACAAGATCCTCGCCAAATACAAAACCAAGGATGGCGGCTTTGAGACCTACGACAAGGTCAAGGAAGCTGACCGCAAAGCCCTGGTTGGCCCGGTCAACACCCTGGCCGAAGACCTGTCCACCTTGCGTGGCAAGCTTGGCTTGAACTAAGCCTGCATCAAGCCGCCGCCCCGCAACGGGGCGGCGAGCTATCTCCCTACAAGATCCGATACAACAACCGCTCGATCCTCACCCGGCTGACCCGCCGCAAGAACTTGCCAACCGCCGCAGGGTACTCCACCAGGGTTTCCAACTGCTGGTAACGTTCGATACGCGAGGTGTGCTGGAAAATCTCCGCAAGCTCGGTACGCCGAGGCCCTACCCATTCACCCTTCGGATCATCGATCAGCAAGGCATTTTCCAGGTCGAGGCGAAACGCTCGCGGGTTGATGTTGTTGCCGGTCAGCAAGGTGTAGCGCTGGTCGACCCACATGCCCTTGAGGTGGTAGGTGTTATCGCCGTCGCGCCACAGGTGCAGGTTCAACTGGCCGCTGTCGATCATGCGCTGGTGGCGCTTGGCGAAGCGTCGCAGGCTGATTTCGTAGAGATACGGCAGTGCAGCAATGACCTTGAACGGCTCGCTGGGCGGGATGTAGAAGTCGTTGGCAGTCTTGTCGCCGACAATGATGTCGATCTTCACCCCGCGCGCCAGGGCGCGGTTGACTTCCCGCGTGACCGGCAGCGGCAGGTTGAAGTACGGGGTGCAGATAGTCAGTTGGTGTTGGGCGCTGGCGATCAGCTCACAGATCACCCGGCTCAACGGGTTGTTCTTGCACACGCCCAACAAAGGGCTGACCGACAGGTTGCCGTTTGGCAACTGCCCGGCTGTGGTGTCATACACTGCGTGTTTCAGGCGGCTGCGCAGGTCGCCGATGTCGTTGCGCAGGCTGCGGGTGGTCGGCGGGTTGGGCAGGTCGAGGCGATGCACCGCCTTGGCGGCCACCAGGCCGTGCTCCACCAGGTGCTGCATCGAGTCGGCCAGCGCCTTGTTGTGGATCAGGTGGTAACGGTCATAACGGTACTTGTCGAACTTGTGCAGGTACACGTTATTCAGGCTGGCGCCGCTGTACAGCACGCTGTCATCGATCACAAAGCCCTTGAGGTGCAGCACACCGAACAACTCGCGGGTTTGCACCGGCACGCCGTACACCGGCACTTCGGTGCTGTGGGACTCGGTCATGGCCTGGTACCAGGCGCTGTTACCCGGTTGCTTGCCCGCGCCGATCAGGCCGCGCTGGGCGCGCAGCGAGTCAACCACTACCACGATATCCAGCCCGGGCCGTGCGGCTTTGGCAGCGTGCAACGCGTCGTAGATCTCTTGCCCGGCCTCATCCTGCTGCAGGTACAGCGCCACGATGTAGATGCGCTGGGTGGCCTGGGAGATTTTCTGCAACAGGCAGCGGCGGTACTCGGCCGCACCGGACAGCACGTCGATGGCATCGGGCGTGAGGGGAAAACCGCGCAGCTTGGGCAACAGGGAGCGTTTGAATAACGACGGCATAAGGCTCGCAATGGGTCGAATCCGAAGGACTCAAGAGCTTACACCATGGGGTGGCTCAGGTCTTCCCGCCTGGGGGTAAAAAATAATTAATTGCCAAAGGAGAACGATCGTTCTACTGTTGTTTGCATGAACGATATCACTCGCGACATTATCCTCGACGTTGCCGAAAAGCTGATCTACCGAAACGGCATTGCTGCCACCGGCATGGAGCTTCTGGTGAAGACCGCCGGCGTCTCCAGAAAGAGCGTCTACCGCTACTTCGCCAACAAAGACGAACTGGTGATCGCCGCCTTGCAACGCCGCGACGAGCGCTGGATGCACTGGCTGCGTACCGAAGTTGAGCGCTACACCACCAGCGGCGAGCGTCTGCTGGCCGTGTTCAGCGCTTTGAAGGCCTGGTTCGGCTCCGACGACTTTCGCGGCTGCGCGTTCATCAACACCAGCGGCGAGACCGGCGACCCGCAAAACCCGGTGCGTCAACTGGCCAAGGCCCACAAACAGAAACTGTTCGAGTACGCCCTCGAACTGTGTCAAGCACAGGGCACCCCCGACCCGGAACGCCAGGCCGCGCACCTGCTGATCCTGATTGATGGCGCCATTACCGTTGCCCTGGTCATGGGTGATTCAACCGCCGCCGATAACGCGCAAGCCATGGCGCGAACCTTATTGCAACTTTGAACCGACTTTTAAACCAGTCCAGGAGCCGTTTCCATGTCATCCAATAGCGAAATCCGCCCGCCATTGCCGCCATTCACCCGAGAATCGGCGATTGAAAAAGTTCGCCTGGCCGAAGACGGATGGAACTCCCGCGACCCGCAACGGGTGTCCCTGGCCTATACCCAGGACACTCAGTGGCGTAACCGCGCCGAGTTCGCTCACAACCGCGAAGAAGCCAAAGCCTTCCTGACCCGTAAATGGGCCAAGGAGCTGGATTATCGGCTGATCAAGGAGTTGTGGGCGTTTACCGGCAACCGCATCGCGGTGCGTTATGCCTATGAATGGCATGACGACTCGGGCAACTGGTTTCGCTCCTACGGCAACGAGAACTGGGAGTTTGACGAGAACGGCTTGATGGCGAACCGGTTTGCCTGCATCAACGACATGCCGATCAAGGCAAGCGAGCGCAAGTTCCACTGGCCGCTGGGCCGGCGCCCGGATGAGCATCCGGGGTTGTCGGAGCTTGGGTTGTAGGCTCCACGCTACCCACCTGTGGGAGCGGGCTTTTCTGTGGGAGCTGGCTTGCCTGCGATGCAGACACCTCGGTGTATCAGGCACACCCAGTTGATGCCATCGCAGGCAAGCCAGCTCCTACATAACCCCGGTGGCCGACGTCAGTCCTGGTTCAGGCCTACCCGATACAACACACCCTTATCTTCATCCGTCAGCACATACAGGTAACCATCCGGTCCCTGGCGTACATCGCGGATCCGCGCTTTAAGGCCGCCCAGCAGCCGCTCTTCGTGGATGACCTTGTCACCGTCGAACTGCAAGCGAATCAACTCCTGGCTGACCAGTGCCCCGATAAACACGTTGTGCTGCCAAGCCTTGAAACGATCGGCGTCGTAGAACGCCATGCCGCTCACCCCCGGGGATTTCTCCCACACATGGTGCGGCGGCACAGTGCCCTCGGCGGTCTTGCCCTTGGCCTCGGGTATCGGCGTCAGGGAATAGTTGATGCCATGGGTTGCCAGTGGCCAGCCGTAGTTTTTCCCACGCTCAATGATGTTGATTTCATCCCCGCCACGCGGGCCGTGTTCGTTTTCCCACAGTGTGCCGCTCCACGGGTTCAGCGCAGCGCCTTGAGGGTTACGCTGGCCGTAGGACCAGATTTCCGGCCGCACGCCTTCCTGGCCAACGAAGGGGTTGTCTTCGGGTATACGGCCGTCAGGAAAGATCCGCACCACCTTGCCTTGCAGCTTGTCCAGGTCTTGGGCGGTGGGGCGATCATTGTTTTCCCCCAGGGTCACGAACAGGTAGCCATCGCGGTCAAACACCAACCGCGAGCCGAAGTGATTACCCGTGGACAGCTTGGGCTCCTGGCGCAGGATCACCTTGAAGTCTTGCAGGCTGCTCAAGTCGTCGCTCAAGCGCCCACGCCCGACTGCGGTGCCGGCGGTGCCGTTCTTGCCGCCGCCTTCGGCGTAAGACAGGTACACCAGTCGGTCCTGCTTGAAGTCCGGCGACAGCACCACGTCGAGCAAACCGCCCTGCCCTTTGGCAAATACTTTCGGCACGCCGCTCAAGGGCGCAGACAGCTTGCCGTCCGGGCTGACAAAGCGCAGGTTGCCGGGCCGCTCGGTGACCAGGAACCCCTGCTTGTCCGGCAGGAACGCCACTGCCCACGGGTGATCCAGGCCCTTGGCAATCGGGGTGACTGTGATGCTCCCCTGTTCGCTGGGGAACTGCTGGGTGTCGGCAGCCGCAACGGGCAGCGCCAAGGGCAGCAAGGCCGCCGCGCAGAAGGTCGCTAGAAGGGTTTTGCGTAGAAGCATACGGTGGGATTCCTTATCGTCTTTACACACTCAATCGCCGCGATTGCCATTGGCGTCGCGAGTCGGAGCTTTGGGCTGAATGGCCGGCGGGGTCTGCGCGCTGCTACCGCGCTGGGTGCTATTGCCGATGCCGCGGTTTTGCAGGGTAGGCGGCCGCTGCGCCGGGGGAATGAAGGTGCCCCGTGCAGCGGGCGCATTGGGCTGCGTACCCTGCATGCTATTGGGGTTGGCCTGGTGGATGGGGCCGTTGTAAGGATTGTTGCTGCCGGGAAGGTTTTGCGCCTGTGCCAATGAACTCAAGGCCAGGCCCAGCGCCAGTACGGCAAGGTTACGCAAACGGGTGTTCATGACAAAGCCTCTCTGGGCGCGAGTAATACGTGCTTTCGATAACACGCTACGCCTAGGGTTCGGCTTTGGTAACTAAATAGTTTCTCATCAGGTGTAACACGATCTGTCTAAAACCCCGCTGCCAGCCGGCCGGCCAGGGAAACTTTTGGCGAATCCGCCGTGTCACCTGAAGACCCTCATCGATCAGGAGAACCGACATGCCACGGGCTATCTGGAAAGGCGCAATCAGTTTCGGCTTGGTGCACATCCCGGTGTCGCTGGTTTCGGCGACGTCCTCCCAAGGCGTCGACTTCGACTGGCTGGACAAGCGCAGCATGGACCCGGTGGGTTACAAGCGCATCAACAAGACCACCGGCAAGGAAGTCACCAAGGACAATATCGTCAAGGGCGTGGCCTACGAGAAAGGCCGCTATGTGATCCTCAGCGAAGACGAAATCCGCTCGGCCCACCCCAAGTCGACCCAGACCATCGAAATCATCGCGTTTGTGGCCAGCGACCAGATCCCGTTGCAGAACATCGACACGCCCTACTTCCTGGCGCCCGACAAGCGCGGCGGCAAGGTCTATGCGCTGCTGCGCGAAACCCTGAAGAAAACCCGCAAAGTCGCGCTGGCCAACGTGGTGTTGCACACCAAGCAGCACCTGGCGGCGCTGATGCCGCTGGAGTCGGCGCTGGTATTGGTAATGCTGCGCTGGCCTGCCGAAGTGCGCGGCCTGGATGAGTTGGAGCTGGGCAGCGACGTGACCAAGCCGACCCTGGCCAAGGGCGAACTGGACATGGCCAAGCGGCTGGTGGAAGACATGAGCGCCGATTGGCAGCCTGAAGAATACCGCGACAGCTTCCAGGACAAGATCATGGCGCTGGTGGCGAAGAAGGCCAAGGCTGGCAAGCTCGAAGACGTAGAGCCCAGCGAGGGCGTGGATGAGCGTAAATCGGCCGATGTGATCGACCTTACGGAGTTGCTCAAACGCAGCCTGGCCGGCAAGCCCGCGGGCAAAACCCCGGCAAAGAAACCTGCCGCGAAAAAACCAGCAAGGCTTCATGAGGTAGACCGCCATGGCCAAGCCCCTGAGTGATTACAACGCCAAGCGCGACTTCGATGTAACGGCCGAACCCGCAGGCACTGCGCCTCGCGGCCGGAACCGGGCGCAGGCGCTGTCATTTGTGATTCAAAAGCACGATGCACGCAACCTGCATTATGACTTTCGCCTGGAACTCGACGGCGTGCTCAAAAGCTGGGCGGTGCCCAAGGGCCCCAGCCTCGACCCAAGCCAGAAGCGCCTGGCGGTGCATGTGGAAGACCACCCGCTGGGCTACGGCAGCTTCGAGGGCAGCATACCCGCCGGTCAATACGGCGCCGGTGACGTCATCGTCTGGGATCGCGGCGTGTGGCAACCCCACGACGACCCGCGCAAAGCCTACGCAGCCGGCAAGCTGAAATTCACCCTGGTCGGCGAAAAGCTCGCTGGCGACTGGACGCTGGTACGCACGCGGCTCAAGGGCAGCGGGGACAAGGAGCAATGGCTGCTGATCAAGGAGAAGGACCCACAGGCCCGCCCGGCAGCTGATTACGATGTGGTCCAGGCCGAGCCGAAAAGCGTGCTGAGTGATGCCACGGTAGGCCGTGCGAAAAAGCCCGTCGCCGCGAAGAAAACCACCCGCAAACCCACAACCGCCCTGCCCGACCAGTTCACGCCACAGTTGGCGACGCTGGTAGACCGTGCGCCGGAGGGCGACTGGGTGTACGAGATCAAGTTCGACGGTTACCGGATCCTGGCGCGTATCCGTGACGGCGAGGTCCGGCTGTTCACTCGCAATGGCCATGACTGGACCGACCGCCTGCCGCGCCAGGCCAAGGCGCTGGAGGCATTGAAGCTCAAGGACAGTTGGCTCGACGGCGAGGTTGTGAGCCTGAATGCTGAAGGCTTGCCGGATTTCCAGGCGTTGCAAAACGCCTTCGATATCGGTCGCAGCCTGGACATTGTCTATTACCTGTTTGACGCGCCGTTTCTTGACGGCCGCGACCAGCGAGAAGCAGGCGTCGAAGCACGCCGCGCCGCGCTGAAGGATGTGCTCGGCGGCAGCAAAAACAAGTTGCTGCGCTTCTCCGAGTCCTTTGCCGCCAGCCAGCGGGATATCTTCGAAAGCGCCTGTGACCTGGCTCTGGAGGGCGTTATCGGCAAGCGTGCCGGCAGCCCTTACAGCTCCCGACGCAGCCCGGACTGGATCAAGCTCAAGTGCCGCCTGCGCCAGGAGTTCGTGATTGTCGGGTTCACCCGCCCGCAGGGTTCACGCAGCGGGTTTGGCGCGCTGTTGCTGGCAGTCAATCAAGAGGCCGGCCTGGTGTATGCCGGGCGCGTGGGAACAGGCTTTGATCAGGCAGCGCTGAAAAGCATCAGCGAACAACTGAAGGCGCTGCAACGCGAGGCTTCACCGCTGGCCAAACCGCTGGCCAGCGCACAGGCGCGTGGCGTGCATTGGGTTGAGCCACTCTTGGTGGGTGAAGTGCAATTTGCCGAGTGGACCCGCGAAGGCGTGGTGCGCCAAGCGGCGTTTGTGGGGTTGCGCACCGATAAACCGGCAGAGCAGATTGTTCATGAGCAGCCACGGGCCGCCAAGTCGCTGAAGGAAAAACCCCGCAAAAAAGCCGCAGATACCAGCGCCGTAGCCAAGGTAAAGATTACCCATCCCGAGCGGATCATCGACACGCAAAGCGGCACACAGAAACTGCAATTGGCGCAGTTCTATGAAGGCATCAGCGAATGGATCCTGCCCTTTCTGCGCAACCGCCCGGTGTCCGTGTTGCGGGCACCGGAAGGCATTGGCGGCGAACAGTTCTTCCAAAAACATTGCGAGCGCCTCGCCATCCCGAATATCAAGCAGTTGCCCCAGGCCCTGGACCCCGGCCATGCGCGACTGATGGAAATCGATAGCCCGGCCGCACTGATCGGTGCCGTACAAATGGGCACCGTCGAGTTACACACCTGGGGCGCCACCGCCGACAAGATAGATACCCCCGACCTGTTTGTGCTGGACCTGGACCCGGACCCGGCACTGCCGTGGAAAAGCATGCTGGAAGCGGCGCAATTGACCCTGTCGGTGCTGGATGAATTGGGGCTCGAAGCGTTCGTCAAGACCAGCGGTGGTAAAGGCCTGCATCTTGTGGTGCCCCTGGCGCGCCGGGACAGCTGGGACACGGTGAAGGCCTTTGCCAAAGCGATCGCCCAGTTCATCACGCAACAGTTGCCAGAGCGTTTTACCGCGACCTCAGGCCCGAAAAACCGCGTGGGCAAGATCTTTATCGACTACCTGCGCAACGCCCGGGGCGCCAGTACGGTGGCGGCCTACTCGGTACGGGCCCGGCCTGGCCTGCCGGTGTCGGTGCCGGTAAGCCTTGATGAATTGAAGGGTTTGCACGGCGCCCAGCAATGGACAGTGGCCAACCTGCATGAGCGCTTGCAGGGGTTGAAGAAAGACCCGTGGGCGGGTTATGCCAATCGGCAGAAGATCAGCAAGAAGATGTGGGACAAGCTGGGAGCGCATCCGCCAGGCTGATGCGCTGCGCTGTAACGTTCAGATCAATATGAAGAGCAATGCCAGGCCGGCGAAGATCGCCCACTTTTCCAGGTAGTAGCGCGTACGGTTGCGTTTCTTCAACTCCTTGCCCCGCAGACGAATCTTGTACAGGCGGGTAAAGGCGCGGTTCAAGCCCCCGGTCTTGTCGCCGGCATCATTGGGCGAGCCCGCCGCCGCCATCACGTTGCGACTGAACCAACGGTTGAACGCGGCCGCCCAGCGGTACTTCATCGGGCGCTCGATGTCGCAGAACAGGATGATGCGGTTTTGCTGCGTAGTGTTTTCAGCGTAGTGGATGAACGTCTCGTCAAACATCACCGGTTCGCCGTCGCGCCAATAGTAGCTTTCACCGTCCACGTTGATGTAGCAGCCAGGGTCATTCGGCGTATCGAGACCCAAGTGGTAACGGTACGAACCGGCATACGGGTCACGGTGGCGTACCAGCTTGGAGCCCGGGGGCAGCTCGGCGAACATCGCGGCCTTGATCGAACCGATGCCTTGCACCAGCTCGGTAGTACGCGGGCACAGCTTCATCGCGGAGGGATGACTGTCGCCGTACCACTTCAAATAGAAACGCTTCCAGCCCGACTTGAAGAACGAGTTGAAACCCACATCGTTGTATTGGTCGGAGCGCTTGATCTCGCCCGCGCGCAGCAGGTTCTGGCCTTCCTGGCGAATCTCTTCCCAATGTTCCTGCAACGGACTCAGGTCTGGAAAGTCACTGGCAGACAGGTACGGCCGGCTGGGCAGTTTGGAAAAAAGATAAAGAAAGCAGTTCACCGGAGCCAGGAAGGTCGAGTGATCGCTGAGCTGACGGCCCAGCTTGTGTCGCACCCGGCCACGCAGGTGAACATACGCAATGGAGGCAACGTAGAGAGCAACAATGATGAGTTTCAAGGTATTCGTCACAAGTCAGAAGAGAACAGGCTGCTCCCGCGTACCCACGACGGCCGAGGATTGAAGATGCAGCACCTGAAATCACAAATTACAAACAGACGGCACGACGGGCTGGGTGACAAACCGGTCAGGGCCATTGGCAGTTATTTTAGCCACACTTTGTAACCAAAGGTTAACTAAGAATTGTGAAAAGGTGTCCACTGAGTGTGCCGGGAAGGATGCCAGCAAGCTTGTCAGACACAAGCTTGCGCACCGGACGTCTCAAATCTGCGGCGTATCCTTACTGCGACTGCGAGGGAGGGTCGAATAGTCATCCGGCGGCGAATAACCGGCAAACGGACGCCGCGCGAGGATGAAATAACGGACCATCGCAATCAGTAAACCCAAGATAAGCCCCGCCGCCAGGCTCATGGCAATGACCATTGGTTTTTTTGGCTTGATCGGGGCCAGAGGCTCTTGGGCAAGGCGGTCAATGGTGACCAGTTTCAGGCCGCTCATGTCGATATTGAGGCTGCGCAGCCGCGCGACTTCTGCTCGTAGCGGTTCGACATCCTGCAAGAAAATGTCTTCATTCCCACGTTTTTTCAGCACTTCCACTTCACGGTTAACCTGCAACATCTGCAACTCTTTGCCAATCTGCGCAACGCGGCTATTGGTAAAGTCATCATTAGTGCGGGCCTGCAAGGCCGTGCGTTCCGCCTCAAGAACCTCCGTTCCCAGGAAGTACATCGGGATTTGCTGATTATTGACCTCGGTGCGCATGACTTGGTTCGAACCGCCACGCGAGGCATCCGCCATCGACGAGGGCGTGGTCGGTGTCCTGATATTCATAGACTTGGCGATGGAAATGGCCTCGCCGAGCTCTGCCAGCCGGTTGGTGCGCTCCATTTTCATCTGTAGGCGCAGAGCAACCAATTCATCCTCCAACTGGGCCCGCTTGAGCCTGTCGGCTTCAAGTAGTTTGGCGATCTTCGATTCCTTATCGGTTTCGTAGTTGGAGCGCGCCGCGTCAATCTTGCCCTTGAGTTCGTTCAGGCGGTTATTGACAATCACTTTCAGGTCGGCGCCGACCTGGGCACGTTCCGAATCAATCGCGTAGTCGACAAAACCGTTGAGAATAGCCACCCCATCAATGCCTGTTGGGTACTGCAGCTCGAGGCGGATATAACTACTCAGGGAATCGGCTTTTTTCGGGTCGGGCAGGCTCAGGCTGATGGAGTTCCGGTTGAACTCTTCGAAACTCTGCTCGAGGCTTTGCCCGGTTTTCTGGAACGCCTTGAACAAATCCTCATGCGACTTGAAGAATCCCAGACGCGCTTCGTAGGAGTCCAGCTGCGCCCCCACTTTGTTGAGGGCGTCGGTGGGGGGGAGCTTATAGACTTCAGATCGGTTAAGTGCATCAAGTTCGTTAATGGCGGCGGGACGTAGCACGCTACTGACCTGATACTCCCGCGGCGCAAGATAGGCGTAGCCTAACCCCAGAACTCCGGCCAGAAACGTGCATCCCAGCACCCACTTTTTTTGCTGCCAAATACCGTGGCAAAGCTCAAGCAGATCAATTTCGTCCGCTGCAGTGTGAGCCGGGAAGCGAGTAACTTTATTCAAAATTGAAGCACCTTAAAAAGTCGACAATCAACGGCCAAATCTATTCATGAAGGACTGAATAACCGCTTGAAAACCAGGGACAACGCCCTGCACACAAGACACAAGGTCTGCGGATAGTCTTCGGACCACCGCGAACTCGGAAAAGTCCCAACGCAATTGGAGATTGTTTTCTTTCAGATACGTCAATGTCGTTGCCGAGGCGCTGCCCGCAAACGAATATGTAATAACCTGCGTACAAAACAGGGCACAAAATAGCGCTAGATAGAGGGGGGTATTATGAAATCTCCTACGAAATCTTGAAAATTAAGACAATTCTCAAAAAATGCTACTCAGTTGAGCCGCCAGGCATCGGCAATCCATGGGATTGACTGGTTGCGCCTGACTAAAAAGGAATTTGTATGACACCTGTTTCAAACTCGGATTTCGAGGCACTTCAAGGAGCCTGGGAACAAACCGCACTGGAAGACAGCGGCGTACTCAACCCGGCCGATGAGCACAGCGCGCCAGGCGCGATTACCAGCATCAGCGGCGACCAGTTCAAGGTCGTCACACCCAGCGGCGAGGTGTTGCTGGCGGGCAGCTTCACCCTCGACCCCACGGCCATGCCCAAGAGCATTACCTGGGTGGATTCAATGGGTGAGGATGCTGGCAAGCAGTTGCCGGCCAGCTATCGATTGGAAGGGGATCACTTCGTGTTTATTGCGGCAGATGAAGGCATGCCCCGGCCCACCCGTTTCAGCACAGGCCCGGGACAAACCATGCGCACTTTTGTGCGTAGAGGCTGACAACTGCCTGCATCCGTTCTTGCGACACGGTTTTCACATGGCCTTCACTTATTCACCTATAGGGTGAAGGCTACCTACTCCAGTGAACACCTTGGCCCGCCCTCCTCGCGGGCTTTTTTTGCCTGCCCGGCAGCCCGTCAGGCCGGGCGCTTGATGGCGGTGAGGGCGTAGCACAGGGGCAATTGCGCGGTCTGGTTCTCATACTGGTCGTACAGTTCCTCGCGATTTGAATGCGCGAACTCCTGCAGATGGCTGATCTGCAGCCGGCGGCAATGGCTGCGCTGACGAAGAACACTTCCAGGAACGGGTGGGTTTCGTAGATCACCAGGCTGCCGCCGGGCCTCAGGGTACTGGCGACATGGGCCATGAACAGCCCGATGTCCGGCATCCAGTTCAGCACGCCGATGGGAAATAGCCTCTTGGGCCGATAGCACGTCCATTGCGTCCCCAATTATCTGATCATGGCGACAAAATAGAGGTTCGCCCTACAGCGAAAGCCTCGCCATCCTTGAACCGGTAAAGAGCCCTCACTGTAGGGCGAACCAACGGAAAATAAGCCAGGCTTAAAAGATGTTCAACTGTTAACAATAAGAACCTTGAAAAAAAGCCGCCTTGAGCGACTTTTTCGATGCAAATGCGCTCCTTCTGTAGCGGTTTTGCCGAAATCCTGGCCTGTAGCCCTCGCCTTGTTGAATACCGGGCCCGCCACAAAGCCGTGGCACTCAACATCCATCAGCCCGCGCCATACAACTCGCGCCCTACATATGCGACAATGCGCGCCAAATTCCAACATGCACCCATTTTTCTGCTCAGCGACTGGGCCCAAAGCCTTGATGTCGCTGCCGACGTATGCCCGTTGGCCCGGGCCATAAAATGGGCCCGGCTCAAACTAGCGCACTCCAAGCTATTGATAGGTAAAGTAATTGATCTCCACAGCTAACATCACCATGCAGTTCGGCGCCAAGCCGCTATTTGAGAACGTTTCGGTCAAGTTCGGCGCTGGCAACCGTTATGGCCTGATCGGTGCCAACGGTTGCGGCAAGTCGACCTTCATGAAAATCCTCGGTGGTGACCTCGACCCATCGGGTGGCCAGGTCATGCTGGAGCCGAACGTGCGCCTGGGTAAACTGCGCCAGGACCAGTTCGCCTACGAAGAATTCAGCGTGCTCGACACCGTGATCATGGGTCACGAAGAGCTGTGGAAGGTCAAGGCCGAGCGCGATCGCATCTACTCGCTGCCAGAAATGACCGAAGACGACGGCATGGCCGTTGCCGAGCTGGAAACCGATTTCGCCGAGATGGACGGCTACACCGCTGAATCGCGCGCCGGTGAATTGCTGTTGGGCCTGGGTATCGGCATCGAGCAGCACAACGGCCCGATGAGCGAAGTGTCGCCAGGTTGGAAGCTGCGTGTATTGCTGGCCCAGGCGTTGTTTTCGGATCCGGAAGTGTTGCTGCTCGACGAGCCAACCAACCACCTGGACATCAACACCATCCGCTGGCTGGAAAACATCCTGACCCAACGTTCGAGCCTGATGATCATCATCTCTCACGACCGTCACTTCCTGAACAGCGTCTGCACCCACATGGCCGACCTGGACTACGGCGAGCTGCGCCTGTTCCCGGGCAACTACGACGAGTACATGACCGTGGCGACCCAGTCCCGCGAGCAGTTGCTGTCGGACAACGCCAAGAAGAAAGCGCAGATCTCCGAGCTGCAATCCTTCGTCAGCCGCTTCTCGGCCAACGCCTCGAAAGCCAAGCAGGCCACTTCCCGCGCCAAGGCGATCGACAAGATCCAACTGGCCGAAGTCAAGCCGTCGAGCCGGGTCAGCCCGTTCATCCGCTTTGACCAGACCAAGAAGCTGCACCGCCAGGCGGTCATCGTTGATCGCATGGCCAAGGGCTTTGATGGCAAGACGCTGTTCAAGGACTTCAGCTTCCAGGTGGAAGCCGGCGAGCGCGTGGCGATCATTGGTCCGAACGGTATCGGCAAGACTACCCTGCTGCGCACCCTGGTCAACGAACTGTCCCCGGACGCCGGTACCGTCAAATGGACCGAAGCCGCCGAACTGGGCTACTACGCCCAGGACCATGCTTCGGACTTCGAAGACGAGTCCAACCTGTTCGACTGGATGGGCCGCTGGACCAAGGAAGGCGAGCAAGTGGTTCGCGGCACCCTGGGCCGCATGCTGTTCTCCAACGACGAGATCCTGAAGTCGGTAAAGGTGATTTCCGGTGGTGAGCAAGGCCGTATGTTGTTCGGCAAGCTGATCCTGCAAAAGCCGAACGTGTTGATCATGGACGAACCGACCAACCACTTGGATATGGAATCCATCGAGGCGCTGAACCTGGCGTTGGAGAACTATCCGGGCACGCTGATCTTCGTCAGCCATGACCGTGAGTTTGTATCGTCGCTGGCCACCCGCATTATCGAGTTGAGCCCAAGTGGCGTGATCGACTTCAGCGGTACTTATGATGATTACCTGCGTAGTCAGGGTGTGGTTTTCTAAGAACTGCTGGTTGTTTGAAATGCAAAAGCCCCGTCCAGTGTGATGGGGTTTTTTTTGGGATATGGCTCTGCTTTTCTGTGGGAGCCGTCGAGCTTTAGCGAGGCCGCGATAGCGGTGTGCCAGGCAACATATTTATTGACCATGCCGCCGCCTTCGCAGCCTCGCTAAAGCTCGACAGCTCCCACATTTACCATGCCTGCTTTAGCCGTCCTGGGCCAGGGAGGCCCCATGGATCCAAAGCCTGATAGGCACGACCCTCAAAATCAGCAAATATAGTTAGCCTGCTTTCTTTTACCCCACGCCCTTGCCATGATGCGCTCACCGCCCGCCCGCGAACGAGTCCTCATGCCTGCCCCCCAGCCCGCCGCCCCAAGCTCCCTGTCGATCACCCTGCAGATCGTCTCCATCGTCTTGTACACCTTCATCGCGTTCATCTGTATCGGCCTGCCGATTGCGGTGATCCCCGGCTACGTCCACGGTGAACTGGGCTTCAGCGCAGTGGTGGCAGGCATCACCATCGGCTCGCAATACCTGGCAACGCTACTCAGCCGCCCAATGGCCGGACGCATGTCTGACAACGTAGGCACCAAACGCGCCATCGTACTGGGGTTGAGCGGAATCCTGTTCAGCGGCGTGCTGACGTTTATCGCCACGCTGGTGCAGAGCATGCCCCTTTTGAGCCTCGGTATATTGATTGTCGGGCGGCTGTTGCTGGGCGTGGCTCAGGGCCTGATCGGCGTCGGTACCATCAGTTGGTGCATGGGCGCAGTCGGTGCCGAACATACCGCACGATCAATCTCGTGGAACGGCATCGCCTCCTACGGCGCAATTGCGATTGGCGCGCCGCTGGGCGTCGTGATGGTTGCCGACTACGGCTACTCCAGCCTCGGCATCGCCCTTATTCTGCTTTCCGCGCTGGGCCTGCTGCTGATCCGCAACAAGCCTTCAGTGCCCGTGGTGCGCGGCGAGCGCCTGCCGTTCTGGGCGGTGTTTGGACGTATCGCGCCGTTTGGCGCCAGCCTGTGCCTCGCCTCGATTGGCTACGGCACCCTCACCACTTTTATCACCCTGTATTACCTGAGCCGGGGCTGGACCGGCGCCGCCTGGTGCCTGACGGTATTTGGCGTGTGTTTTATCCTGTCACGCCTGGTGTTTATCTCCGCCATCAACCGCTTCGGCGGCTTCACGGCGGCGATTGCCTGCATGGCCATCGAAACCCTGGGCCTCACGCTGCTGTGGCTGGCCCCGTCCACTGGCGTGGCATTGATCGGCGCCGGGCTGACTGGTTTTGGTTTGTCGCTGGTGTACCCGGCGCTGGGCGTGGAGGCGATCAAGCAGGTGCCCAACAGCAGCCGAGGCGCCGGGTTGAGTGCGTATGCGGTGTTTTTTGACCTGGCGCTGGCGATCGCCGGGCCGGTGATGGGTGCGGTGGCGTTGAACCTGGGCTACTCGTGGATCTTCTTCTGCGCGGCCCTGCTCTCGGTCTCTGGCCTGGGCCTGACACTCATGCTCAAACGCCGCGCTTACTGATCGGCTGTCTGCAAGCCCGCCCGGGTGGATTGCGCCAGGGTATGGTTGAAGAACCGCCCAGCCTCGGAAATAAGGTCGCGGTGGATGCTTTCGCGGTCGACCCCGTCCGCATCGGTGCACATGGCGGGCATCGCGGCCAACTGGCTCTCATCGCATGGCGCCATGAACACGAAGTGCCCAGCCCCGGCCAACAATTTGAAATTTGGCGGTTCCGGCAGTTTGCGCGCCAGGGCCTCGGCGTTTTTGTCCACGGCCACCAACTTGTCGCCGTCGCCGCTGTAGAGCAGCACCGGCACATGCACATCTGCCAGGGTGTGGCGACCAAACATCAGGCTCAACGGTGCCATTAGCATCAAGGCATGAATACGCGGGTCGGCCTGGGGCTGCAAGTCGTCGCGGTCGACGATCAACTCGCCCTTGGTGGTGCAGGCGTCGCGATCTTCGGGGCGTTGCTGGCAATAGCGGCGCAGGCGGTCCAGGTCGGGCTTGGCACCAGCCAGGATCAGCGCGGTTTCACCACCAGCCGAATAACCGATGACGCCCACCTGATCGACGTTGACGAAAGGCGACAGCATCGGGTCGCCGAGGGTCGCAGTGATGGCTTCGGAAATCTGGATCGGGCGCCCATACAGGTTGCTCAAGGTGCCCAGGCGGCTATGGTCCTTGTAGTTGTCACCAGGGTGCAGCACTGCAACGACGACAAACCCCTTGCGCGCCAGTGAAGTGGCGAGGTCGTGCAGGGCCAGGGGGGTGCCGGTATTGCCATGGGAAAGCATCAACATCGGAAAGCGGCCAATGGCGATTTTCGAATCTTCAGTGGCGGCGATGTGATAAGCCCCGACCTGGGTGCTGTGTTCCAGCCCGGTGGAGGGGTAGAACGCGACGGCTTTCATCGGCTGCAAATCCAGCGGGTCGAGAAAAGTCATGCGATGAAAGCCGACACTCCAATGCGGGTGCGGCGCTGGCGCGGCTTGCACTGAAATCAGGCTGCCGAGCAGGGAAAGAACCAAGACTGCACAAAGACGCATCATGGGGATGTCCACCTTTGCTGCGTAAGCCCGCGTAGCTATTGAAATATCCATGGTTCAGGCGCTCGGACTGGCAGGGTTTACCCATGCGTGCATAACCTGGGCCAAAGTAGTGACAGCGGGTAAACGAAAAAACTCCGTACTCCGTTCGCTTTTCAGGCGAGCAGAATACAGAGTTTAGGCGCCTCGATTCAGATTGATATCGAGGAACAGCAAAATTTACACAAGTCTTACGCTGCGGCGAACAACTGATCGCTGATCAATACATGGGCGTCGCTCAACGCCTTGGTACGTGCTTCATCACCGTAAGCCAGGCCGTGGGCACGGACGAACTCGATGTCGGTGATTCCCAGGAAGCCCAACAACACGCTCAAGTAATCTTCGTGCGCGGCGCCCGTCGGCTGGCCGACGTGCAAGCCACCCGAGGTGGAAACAATGATGACTTTCTTGCCACCACACAGGCCTTCGGGGCCGGCTTCGGTGTAACGGAAGGTCTGGCCGGCGACGGCAATGCGGTCGATCCAGGCTTTCAGTTGAGTCGGGATGGTGAAGTTGTACATCGGCGCGGCCAGCACTACGGCATCTGCTGCGAGGAATTCGGCCAGGGTGGAGGCGCTCAGGTCGGCTTCATGTTTTTGCACGGCATCACGCAATTCGGCGGCGGTGCCCAAGGCGCCCAGGGTGACACCCGAGAAGTGACTGATGGCGTCGGCTGCCAAGTCACGATAAACCACTTCGACACCCGGCTCTGCTGCCTGCCAGGCCTTGACTACACCTGCGCTCAACTGACGGGAAACCGAGTTGTCGCCGAGGATGCTGGAATCGATATGCAACAGTTTCATGGACCATCTCCAAGTAAGTATCGCCAAGGGCGACTGAATGGAAATAAGCCTACAGATGAAACCAATCAGGGATTAGTCGGGCAAAATGCGATTGTTCGTCCCACTGGCGGGACAATTCTTTTAATGTGACGAAACGTAGATAGACGCAGTGGTGGGCGCGGGCAGCGCATACGTACGCTTCATCCAATCGATCTCCTCATGAGGCGTGCGCCCAAAAAACCGCTTGAACTCACGGCTGAACTGCGACGCGCTTTCGTAACCCACCCTGGCGCAAGCCGTAGCGGCGGTGATGTCATTCCTGAGCATCAGCAGTCGCGCCTGGTGCAAGCGCGTCGACTTCAGGTACTGCATGGGCGAGGTCTCGGTCACCGTCCGAAAGTGCGCGTGAAAACTGGGCACGCTCATCATCGCTTCCTTGGCCAGCTCTTCCACGTCCAGGCGCTGACCATAACAAGCATGAATCTTGCGAATCGCCCGGGCCACCTTGCCAAACTGGCCCTGGCGATTCAGCGCGGCGCGCATCGAGCCGCCCTGCTCCCCCGTGATGATGCGGTAGTAGATCTCGCGCATAAGGGTGGGCCCGAGCACCTGCGCTTCCACCGGCACGCTCATCACTTCCAGGAAACGCAACAGTGACTCACTGAGTTTGTCGTCCATCGGTGAGGCGTACATGCCCTTGGGGCAGGCTTCGGGCTGCGGGGCCAACTCGTCAAGCGCCAGCATCAGTTCGGCGGCCAGGTTGAAGTCCAGGCGCAAGTACACCGCGAGCATCGGTTCGGTTTCACTGGCCTCGGTCTCCATGGTGAACGGCACCGGCACCGATACCACCAGGTAGTGCTGGGCGTCGTAGACGTAGATGTCTTCCCCCAGGTAACCGCGCTTGCGGCCCTGGCACACAATCACGATGCCCGGGTCGTAAAGCACCGGGACCCGCGTCAGCGGCCGGTTGGAGCGCAGGAAACGCACGTCATCCAGTGGCGTCAGGTTGTAGCCCTCCACGGGCGCCAACTGCCCCATCAACTCGATGATTCGGTGGGTACGTGGATGTTCAAGGTTCATTGGAATGCGCTGGCCGGGGAAAGCCAAAAGGTAACCCGCCGGTGCCTCACTGGCCAGCCGACTCTGGCTGCGGGCTTGCGCGCGCCTGCAGTTGGGGGTGGATTTGCCGACGTCAGACGCGGATAGTTCGTCCCATTGACAGGACAATAGGCCGACCATGCAAGATCTGAATGACCTCTACTATTTCGCCAAGGTAGTGGAAGCCGGCGGTTTTGCCGCCGCCGGACGCCTGCTGGGGATTCCCAAGTCCCGGCTGTCGCGGCGTATTGCCGAGCTGGAAGAACGTCTCGGCGCTCGCCTGCTGCAACGCACCACCCGCCAACTGACCCTGACCGCCGTGGGTGAACGGTACCTGCGCCACTGCCAGGCGATGCTGCTGGAGGCGGAAATGGCCGATGAGGCGGTGGCCAGCATGTCCAGCGAGCCCCGTGGCCGGTTGCGGGTCAGCAGCCCGGTGGGCCTGGCACACCAATTCCTGCAAACCGTAGTGGCAGAATTTCTCACCGCCAACCCGCTGGTGCAACTGGAGATGAGCCTGGTCAACCGCCGCGTCGACCTGGTGGCCGAAGGCATTGACGTAGCCTTGCGCGTGCGCGACCTGGGAGATGAGGACCCACTGCTGGTGACCAAGCGCCTGCGCCAGGCCCAGACCGCGATTGTTGCCAGCCCCGCCTTTGTGCGTGACCGGCAGATCAACACCCTGGAAGACCTCAAGCAATTGCCGGTGCTGGGCGCCCTGGAAGCAGACCGCATGGTGCACTTTCGGATGCTCGACCCTGCGGGCAACAGCCACGACCTGGTGATGGAAGCGCGCCTGGGCATCGACGATTTCCTCGTACGCAAGGCCTGCGCCCTCGCGAGCCTGGGGTTTACCGTGCTGCCGATGATGTATTGCGAGGAAGAGTTGGCCAGCGGCCAGTTGGTGCAACTGTTGCCGCAATGGTCATTGCCGGGCGGCTGGTTGCAGGCGGTATACCCTCACCGGCGCGGTGTGCTGCCGGCGGTGCGGGCCTGGATCGATCACCTGGATAACGCCTTCAAAGGGTGTGGAGACCGCTTGTTATGAGGATGACTGAGGAGCAGGTTGCCGAGTTTTGCCTGGGCTTGCCGGGCGCGCGGGAAGACTACAAATGGGGCGGCGTGCGGGTGTTCTCGATCGCCGGCAACAAGATGTTCGCCGTGCAGCACCTGCGGGGTGATTCGCTGGCCTTCAAGGTCGACAAGGAGCTGTTCCTGGGCCATGTGGACCGCCCGGGCATCCACCCGGCGCCGTACCTGGCACGGGCGCAGTGGGTCATCATGGAAACGCCCTACCCGCTGGGCGCTGAAGAACTGCGTGGCCTGTTACAGCGTTCCCACCAGTTAGTGGTGAGCAAGCTGCCCAAGCGCACGCAGGTCGGCTTGTTGCTAGAAGATCGACAGTAGCGTGCCGCCCAGGAACAACTGATCAATCCAGAACACCTGGTGCAGCAACACGATCAGCCAGAACACCACTTGATAAGACACCTTGCGCGTCTTGTGGCGAAACACCTGTTGGGCGAGCAACGCCCCCGGCCAGCCGCCTGCCAGCTCCACGGCGTGCAGGACGTTTTCCGGGGTGCGCCAGCTGTCTTCGCGGGCCTTGCGTTTGTCGCTCCAGTACAGCAGGAACGCCACCACGCTGACCCCGCCATAGGCCACCAGCGGGATCAACGAAACCCCGCGATACCACAGCAGGCCTGCGCCAAACAGCGGCGCGGCGCACAACAGTGCAAACACCAGCGCCTTGAAGCGCGGATGCTGGATGTTCATGGCTTGACGGCCGACCAGTCGATCCAGCCGAACTGCCACGTCGCCAGGATCACCAGGCCGAAGGCGATCCGGTACCAGGCAAACGCCGCGTAGCTGTGGCTGGCGATGAACTTGAGCAGCGCCTTGACCGCGATCATCGCGAAGATGAACGAGGTGACGAACCCGAGGGCAAACACCGGCAGGTCATCGGGCTGGAACAGGTGGCGGTACTTGTAGCCCGAATACACCGCCGCGCCGACCATGGTTGGCATTGCGAGGAAGAACGAGAACTCGGTGGCGGTCTTGCGCGACAGGCCGAACAGCAGGCCGCCAATGATCGTGGCGCCGGAACGCGAGGTGCCTGGAATCATCGCCAGGCACTGGGCAAAGCCGACTTTCAGGGCGTCCTTCCAGGTGATCTGGTCGACGGTTTCGGCGTGCACTTCATGTTGGCGACGCTCGGCCCACAACATGATGACGCCGCCCACCACCAACGCCGCCGCCACAGTGACCGGGTTGAACAGGTAGTGCTTGATCAGGTCGGCAAAAATCACCCCCAACACCACCGCCGGCAACACGGCGATGATCAGGTTGACCGTAAAACGCTGGGCGTTGCGCTGGGTCGGCAAGCCGATCACCACGTCCAGGATCTTGCGTCGAAACTCCCACACCACCGCCAGGATCGCGCCCAACTGGATGATGATATTGAACGCTTCAAAGCGTTCGCCGCCGAAGTTGATCAAGTCGGCGACGATAATCTGGTGCCCGGTACTGGAGATCGGCAAAAACTCCGTCAACCCTTCTACAACCCCGAGTATCAGCGCCTGAACGGCGGTCCAAAGATCCATCGATTCCCCCAAAGGTCATGCACGCGGCACGCCTCGATAATAATTTTAAGTGTTCACTGACGATGAGTGCGCGGCGAAAGCCACGCCGATAATCAAGACCGGGCCGCGAAAATTCCGTGAAAAATCAGGCAGGACTCAGGTTTTTTGATTCTGCGCCGAGAGCCTATCAGACAAGCCGGAAATGTCGATGCAGCACCCAAATTTATAAGAACACGGAGTGACAGGGCCATGATCAGTTTGCGCAGTATGTCGATCAGCCGGCGCCTCTGGCTGATCCTGATCGTCGCCGTGCTGATGCTGCTAACCCTTGGCCTGCTTATGCTCAAGCAAATTCATGGCGACCTTTACCTGGCCAAGAGCGAGCAGACCCAGCGCGTGATCCAGGCCGCCAGCGGGATCCCGACGTATTATCACACCCTCGAAACCAGCGGCGTCCTGGCCCGTGAAGCGGCGCAAAAGCAAGCAGCGACCTGACCCGCACCCTCGACACCCAACGCCAGCGAAATGCGCGATGTACAGGTGCAGGCCAACCTGCTGGCCCTCAATGCCGCCATCGAAGCGGCCGGGTTGTCCCACAGTACGGCGTTGGCGGCAGAGCAGTCGAGCGTGGCCAGTGCGCACCTGAAAGGCTTGAGCAAACAACTCGACGGGCTGCTGCGCCAGTTCAAGGTCTGACTCGATCTCTGCCAAAAGGACTTTCTGTGGTGAGGGGGTTTGTCCCCTCACCACAGAGGAGCTCTACCCCGTGCCCACCACTCTGGTTACAATCACCGCCCTCTTCGACTCCCCAAGGAACCGCCATGTCCGGGCTTGAACTGTTTGCCGCCGCCCTGGGGGTGATCGCTGTCTGGTTGACGGTTAAACAGAACCCGTGGTGTTGGCCCATCGGCCTGGTGATGGTGCTGCTGTACACCTGGATCTTCTTCGATGTGAAGCTCTACTCCGACATGCTCCTGCAAGTGATCTACGCGGCCCTGCAACTTTACGGCTGGTGGCAGTGGACCCGCGCCGGCGAGGTCAGGCAAGGCCGGCAAGTCACCAGCCTGGGCCTGCAACCGATCCTGCAGGGCCTGGCCGTGGGTGCCCTGGGCAGCCTGTTGCTGGGAGCCGCCATGGCCCACTGGACCGACGCCGCCCAACCCTGGCTGGACGCCGCCCTGACCGGCTTCAGCCTGGTGGCGCAGATGTGGATGGCGCAAAAACGCGTGCAATGCTGGCCGCTGTGGATTGCCGTGGATGTGATCTTCGTCGGGCTGTTCCTCTATAAAGGCCTGTACCTGACCGCCGCGCTCTATGCCTTGTTCACCGTTATCGCCGTGCAAGGCTGGCGCGAATGGCGCGCCGACCCGGCGTTGCACGCATGAAAGTGGTGGTGCTGGCCGGCCCCGAATCCAGCGGTAAAAGCTGGCTGGCGGCGCAGTTGCAGGCGCATTTCGGTGGGTTGATGGTGGGCGAATACGTGCGCCATTTCATCGACCACCACCAACGCGATACCACCCTGGCCGATATCCCGGCCATCGCCCGCGGCCAACTGGCCTGGGAAGATGCCGCCCGGGCCGCGCAGCCCGCATTGCTGATCCTGGACACCAACCTGCTGACCAATACGCTGTGGAGCCAGATCCTGTTTGACGACTGCCCGGCATGGCTCGACAGCGAACTGCTCGCCCGCCACTACGACCTGCACCTGCTGCTGTCGCCGGAAGACGTGGAATGGACAGCCGATGGCCAGCGCTGCCAGCCGGAATTTGCCGACCGCCTGGCATTCTTCCAGGCCAGCCGTGACTGGCTGGAGCAACATCATCAGCCATTACGGATAATCCGTGGGGATTGGCAAGCACGCCAAGACCAAGCGTTTTCAGCTGTGGAACAACTGCTGGATTAACCGGCGAGGACAACACCCATGAACCGCTCATTACGCATTGCCATTGTCGGTGGTGGCCCCGCGGGCTGACCCTGGCGCTGATTCTCCAGATCAATGGCTTTACCGTCAGCGTATTCGAGCGTGAGCGCGGGCCGCACTGCAACGCGCAGGGCTGAAGACCGATTATCGGGTCGACGCAGTCCTCGACGCAGGCCACGGGTCAATCCCTAAAAGGAGATTGGCCTATGAACATGCGCATTGTTGCCCGCTTGATCAATTTGCCCGAAGACCGCGGCGTTCGGGTTGAAACCGCCGCCCGCAAGATTCTGCTGGTGCGTTCGGGGGGCAAGGTCCGTGCCTACCAGGCGGACTGCCCGCACGCCGGGGCCCCCTTGGAACAAGGCGTGATCTGCGGCGGGAAGCTCATTTGCCCGTGGCACAAGGCCGCCTTCCGGGTGGATGACGGCCAGGTCTGCGAGCCGCCCGCCTTGGAACAACTCAAGCAGTATCCGGTTGAAATTCACCACGGTGTAGTCAGCGTGGGCGACGAGCCACTGCCCTTTTCACCTGCCCGACCTGCCGCTGATTCCCGCCGTTTTATCGTGGTGGGCGCTGGCGCAGCGGGCTCGGCGGCCGTCGCCACCTTGCGGCGCGAGGGCTTCACCGGGCACCTGTTATGGATCGACCAGGAACCAGGCCCCGCCTACGACCGCACGGCATTGAGCAAATTTGTCATTGCAGGTGAGATGGCACCGCAAGAAACCCCGCCCTTGCTGGATGAGGACACCTACCGCAACCTCCGGATTCACGGCGAAGTGCAACACCTTGACCCTCAAACAAAATGCCTCCAGCTCGTAGACGGCCGCCGCTTCGACTATGACGCGGCGCTACTGGCCACCGGCGGCGTAGCCAAGCCGCTGGATATTCCGGGCACCGTGCTCAATAACGTCTTTGTGCTGCGCTCCCGGGACGACGCGGCGCGTATCGTCGAGGCCGCTCAACCGGGCACCTGCGCGGTAATCATCGGCGACAGCTTTATTGGCCTGGAAGCTGCCTCAGCCTTGCGCAAGCGTGGTTTGACCGTGCAGGTGGTGGGTCGCCACGAGATCCCGCTGGCGGCACAGTTGGGCAAGCGCATCGGTGCGTCACTGCGCCAATTGCATGAAGCCAACGGCGTCATATTCCACAGCGCCAGCGAGCCCGACCGCCTGGAAGGGCACGCGAATGTGACCACGGTGGTGCTGAAAAACGGCCACCGACTGGCGGCAGACCTGGTGTTGATGGGCGTCGGCGTCACACCGGCCACCGGGTTTGTTCATGGGCTGCAAAAAGCCGAGGACCAGTCACTGAAAGCCGACGCGAGTTTGCGTGTCGCTCCCGGCCTATGGGCGGCGGGCGATATGGTGAGCTTCCCATGGAACGACCACCCCGTACGTATCGAGCACTGGCGTGTGGCGCAGCAACTCGGGGTGCTGGCAGCGCGCAATATGCTGGGTGCCGAACAGACGTTTGCCGATGTGCCGTTCTTCTGGACCTATCACTTCGGCAAGACCTTTGAACTGCTGGGCCATCCACGCCAATGGAACCGGCTCCACGTGGAAGGCGACCTGCAGCACCACGACTTCATCGCCCTGCTCTGCCATGGCGATGACGTGGAAGCGGTGATTGCCTGTGAACATCAGCGGGCGATGGCGCTGCTTTCGCAACGCCTGAAACACCCGCTGAAGAAGGCAGAAGTGCTTGAGTTGATCCGCGGGCTTTAGTAGCCCAGGGACAGCCCGGTATTGCGCCGTGGGTCGTTGGCCCCATAGAAACGGTTGTTGCCGACTGGCTTGCCATCCAGCGACGGCGCACCTACCAGGATCGCGGCCAGGTGGTTGGCATCCTGGGGGCCTGCAAACTTGTGGCCCCAGCCTTCAAGGATATTCTGGGTGTCGGGGCTCAGGGCAAAGCGCTCGATATTGGTCGACTCAGGCAGCCATTGCTGGTGGAAACGCGGCGCGTCCACGGCTTCCTGGATGTTCATCTTGTAGTCGATCACGTTGAGGATAGTCAGCAACGTGGCCGTGATGATACGACTGCCACCCGGCGTGCCCACCACCATCACCGCCTTGCCATCCTTGGTGACGATAGTCGGGCTCATGGACGACAGCGGCGTCTTGCCCGGCGCGATGGCGTTGGCTTCGCCCTGCACCAGCCCGTACATGTTCGGCACACCGATCTTGGAGGTGAAGTCGTCCATTTCGTCGTTGAGGATCACCCCGGTCTTGCTCGCCATTACGCCGGCGCCAAACCAGTCGTTGAGGGTGTAGGTCACCGAGACCGCGTTGCCCCACTTGTCGACGATGGAGTAGTGGGTGGTGTTATTACCCTCGTGCGGCGAAACGCCGGGCTTGATGTCTTGGGAGATGCCGGCTTTCTGCGGGTCGATGGCGGCGCGCAGTTTGGCGGCGTAGTCCTTGTCCAGCAAATGGTCGATCGGGTTTTGCACGAAATCCGGATCGCCCAGGTAGCTGTTGCGGTCGACGTACGCGTGGCGCATGGCCTCGATCTGGTAGTGCAGGCCCTGGGCGGAGTGATAGCCAAGATCGGCCATCGGGTAGCCTTCGAGGATGTTCATGATCTCGCAGATAACCACGCCGCCGGAGCTCGGTGGTGGCGCGGAGACCACGTGGTAGCCACGGTAGTCACACTCGATGGGCGCCAGTTCGCGGGTCTTGTATTTGTCCAGGTCGGCCTGGGTGATGAGGCCTTTGCCTGACTGGCTGGAGTCGACAATCGCCTTGGCCACCCAGCCCTTGTAGAAACCGTCGGTGCCCTTGGCGGAGATTTCCCGCAGGGTTTTCGCGAGGTCTTTCTGCACCAGTTTCTGGCCGAGCAGCATCGGCTCGCCGCCGTGCAGGAAAATCCCGCGCAGGTCTTTGTCTTTCTTGAATTCGTCGGTCGCAGTGTGCAGCAGGTCGATATCGCCCTGCTCCAGGGCAAAGCCGTCTTCGGCCAGCTTGATGGCCGGGGCGATCACCTGGGCGCGCTTGAGGGTGCCGTACTTGCTCAGTGCCAGTTCCATGCCGGACACGGTGCCGGGCACGCCGACTGCCAGGTGGCCCTTGGAACTGAGGTCCGGCACCACGTTGCCGTCCTTGTCCAGGTACATGTCGGCCGTCGCTGCCAACGGGGCTTTTTCGCGGAAGTCGAGGAAGGTCTTGCGCCCGTCGGCCAGTTGCACGGTCATGAAGCCGCCGCCGCCCAGGTTACCGGCCGCCGGGTACACCACGGCCAGGGCGTAACCCACCGCCACCGCCGCATCCACGGCGTTACCACCGGCCTTGAGCACATCCACGCCCACATGGGTGGCAAGGTGCTGCGCCGTGACCACCATGCCATTTTCGCCAGCCACCGGGGCCTGGGAGGCCGCCTGTACACCGCTGACGGTCAACACCAGCGCAGTGGCAATCAATGTTCGGGTAAACGGTTGGTATTTCATCCCTGGCTACTCTGTTTATTGGAAGAACTAGAAAGTAATACGTTTCGGATCCAAGCCCCAGCGTTATGCCGCGTTTGTGACAGAGCCTGTCGGTAACGGAATAATGCCCATGCTATATTCCGGGCCTTTACGCGGTGCAGCAGAGGCTTTTCGATGGTGATCAAGAAGACCGGTATCCGCGCCCAGCAGGCCGACCAGACGCGCGCGCGGATTCTCCAGGCGGCGGTCAAGGTCTTCACCCGCGACGGCTATTCCGGCGGGCGCGTCGAAAGCATCTCGCGCGAGGCCGAGTCCAACGACCGCATGCTGTATTACTACTTCGGCAGCAAGGAACATCTGTTTGTGTGTGTGCTGGAGCACACCTATGAACAGTTCAATAAAGCCGAAGGCAAACTCAAGCTCGACCTGGCAGCGCCGGTGCAAGCCTTGCAGGCGTTGGTAGCGTTTATCTGGAATTACTACGTCAAGCATCCCGAGTTTGTGGCGATCCTGAGCATCGAGAACCTGCACAAGGGCAAGCATGCGAAACAGTCCGGCGAACTGCGCCGGTTGTCCGGGGAAGCGGTTGGGGTGTTGCGGCCAATCATTGAAGCGGGCCAGGCGCAGGGGCTGTTTCGTGAGGATGTGGACATCAAGCATGTGTATTTGATGATTGCTTCGTTGTGCTACTTCTACAATTCCAACCAGCACACCCTCAGTTCGTTTCTGGGAGAGGATCTGGCGGACAAGACACAGCAGCGGGATTGGCTGGGGTTTATCAGTGATCTGGTGTTGCGTGGGGTACGGTAGAAACCGAATCAACATGTGGGAGCTGGCTTGCCTGCGATTGCGGTGGGTCAGCTAATAATTCAGTGGCTGGGGCACCGCTATCGCAGGCAAGCCAGCTCCCACAGTTGATCTCCATATGGCTTGAATCTGTCAGTGGGTACCGGGGTTGGCTCTTAGGTGAGCGACCCTTCGCTCCAAGCTGTCCCATTGCGGTGCATTGGGTGCGAAGCGCCCGCGTAGGTAGGCGGCCAATTCCGCCACTTGGGTGTTCGACAGGCTGTCCTTGAACGCGGGCATATAACCCAAATCCTTGGTCGCCGGGGTGCTGATGCCTTGCAGGATCACCTTGATCAGGTTGTCCGGTTGATCGCTGTGCACATTGGTATTGGTCGCCAGTGACGGGCTGACGCCGAACAGTGTCGGCCCCTGGCCGTCGGCATGGCAGGCCTTGCACGAGCCTTCGAATACCCGGCGTCCATTGGCATTGGGCAGCGTTGCGGCGGCCACGACTTGCGCTTCGGCGGCGCCGCTGTCATTCAGCGAGGCCAGGTACAGCGCCATCGCGCGGATATCGGTCTTGGGCAATTTCGCCAATTCGCTTACGACCGGCCCCATCGGACCGGTCGCTACGCCGTGGGCATCGGAGTAACCGGTGCTCAGATAGGTGAACAACTGATCTTCAGTCCACGGTGTCGGCGCCTTGGACAAACCATTCAAGGCAGGCGCTTCCCAGCCATCCACCATGCCGCCCGCCAGGAACGCCTTGCCGCCCTTCTCCGCCCCCATCAGGTTGCGTGGGGAATGGCACGCTGCGCAGTGCCCCAGGCCATTAACCAGATAAGCGCCGCGATTCCATTGCTCGCTACGCTGGGGCTGTACGGTGATTTCTCCCCGACGCAAAAACAGCGCATTCCACCCGGCCATCAACGGCCGGATATTGAAAGGAAAGCTCATCGCATTCGGCACGGGTGCCTGGCTCACTGGCGCCTGTGACATCAGGTAGGCATACAGCGCCTGCATGTCGGCATCGTTGATATTGCGAAACGCGGTATAGGGAAACGCCGGGTACAGGTTGCGACCGTCGCGGCCAATGCCGTCGCGCATCGCCCGCTCGAACGCCGGGTAGGACCAGTTGCCAATCCCGGTCTTCTGATCCGGGGTGATGTTGCTGCTGTACAGCGTGCCGAACGGTGTGTGCATCGCCAGCCCGCCAGCATTGGTGGCACCACCCGGCGCGGTGTGGCACACCGCGCAGTCCCCCACGGCGGCCAGCAAACGCCCGCGCTCCAGGGTGGCCTTGGACCAGGTGCCGGCGCTGGGTGGCGCAATCGGGGCGATTTCACTGTGAAACGGCCATGCGGTGGCGGCCATGCCCAGCACCGCGCCAAAGGCTGCGAACAATGAGCCGAACAACCATTTGCGGCGTTTCTGCGGGGACTTTTCCGGCTCGCCCAAGGTGCCCGCATTCAGCGCGGCCAATACGCGCTCGGGGGTGATCGGCAACTCGCGAAAACGAATGCCGGTGGCGTCATAGATCGCATTCGCGATTGCCGCTGCGCTGGGTACCGAGGCGGATTCACCGGCGCCCATCGGCGGCTGGTCCTGGCGCGGCATCATCAGCACGTCGATCTGCGGCACCTCCGGGAAGGTCAGGATCGGATAACCGCCCCACTCCTTGCTGGCTACGGTGGACTCTTCAAAGGTCACGCGCTCCTTGAGCACGCGGCTGGTGGACTGGATCACATTGCCATGGATCTGGTGCTGCACACCCGCCGGGTTGATCATCATCCCCGAGTCGTGCCCGATTACTACGCGGGTCACCGAGACGTCACCGGTCTGTTTGTCGATGGCCACGTCCGCCACCCACGCCGCCCACGCCGCGCCGAAGCCGGGGAACTTGCTGTGGATATAGCGCGCGTAGGCAAAGCCCCGGCCACGCAGCAGGTGGTCTTCGTTGGCGGTTTGCATCGCCGCGGTGCGTGGGACCCAATTGGCGCGTTCGGCGGTGGATTTCACCAGCTCGATGGCACGCTCATCCTTCAGGTAACGCAGGCGGTATTCCACCGGATCGACGCCGGCGGCGAAGGCCAGTTCGTCAATATAGGATTCATGGGCGAAGGTGTTGGGCAACGCCGACACACCGCGCATCCACGAGGCGCGCACGATCGGCGCCATGTCGTTGATGGTGACGCGCATGTTCTCAATGTCGTAGGGCGGGATCGACGTGCGGTCGCCCATCTCGAACATCGCCGCCACCGGCTCGACCCGGCCGGTCAGCAGCAGCGCCAGGGTGGGTGCACCGTTGGACGGGTAGCTGGTTTCAAAGTCATAGGCGGCGATGCTGCCATCAGCGTTCAGGCCGCCGTCGACATCCATCAGCTGCGCGGTGCCCTTGGGCTCCCACAAGTGCTCCTGTTCGCGGCTCAGTTGCACCCGCACCGGCTTGCCCACGGCGCGCGACAGCAGCAAGGCGTCAGCGCACACATCGTCGGCGCAGTTGCGGCCGTAGCAGCCGGCAGCTTCCATGCGGATCACGTCGATGGATTCTTCTGCACATTCCAGTAGCCAGGCCAGGTCTGCCCGCAGCAGGTGCGGGTTCTGGCTGCCGGACCAGACCCGGCTCACCCCAGGCTGATAATCCGCCACGCCGCAGGACGGGCCAATGGAGCCGTGCATCTGGTACGGCCACAGGTACGTGCGGGGCATGCGCTGGCTGGCGGCGGCCAGCGCTTCATCGACGTTACCTTGGTCGAGCACGGTTCGGCGTACCCGTGGGTTGTCGCGAATCGCTTGCTCGACATCGCTCATGTCCGGCAGGTTGTTGTTCCAGGGCTTCCAGTGGACGATCAACTCCTGGGCGGCCTTGATCGCCTGTTCCTCGCGCAATGCGACCACGCCAACAAAATCACGGATCACCACCACGGCGACAATTCCCGGGATATGGGCAATGGAGGCCTCGTCGACCTTCAGCAGGCTGTTGCCAACGAAGTCGCCGCAGTCCAGGCCCGCATACGGCGGACGGATCACCCGGCCATGGAGCATGTCCGGCACGCGCATGTCGTGCACGTACGTCAGCTCGCCGGTAGCCTTGCCCGGGATATCCACTCGGGCGGCACCTTTGCCCACCAGGCGGTAATCGGCGGTGGCTTTGAGCGGTGCGTCGCCGCTGATGTGCAGCTCGTCATGTTCGCCAACCACCAGTTCGCCATAAGTGGTGGTGCGTCCGTCTTCGGCGCTA
Organism: Pseudomonas sp. Bout1; assembly: GCF_034314165.1. Taxonomy (GTDB): domain Bacteria; phylum Pseudomonadota; class Gammaproteobacteria; order Pseudomonadales; family Pseudomonadaceae; genus Aquipseudomonas. The sequence goes on from NZ_JAVIWK010000001.1 coordinate 3,805,575, forward strand.
ATGATGCCCGCGTCGACCTTGAGCTCCTGTACCGCGACAGACCAGCGTTGCGCGGCCCGCGCCAGCAGGAAACGCCGCGCTTCGGCAGCGGCATTGCGCAGCGGGATTGCGGAAATCTGCAAGGTCGCACTGGCAATGGTCGCGCCCTGGTTGGGCACGCGCTCGGTGTCGCCGAGCACCATGCGTACCTGCTCCATCGTCAGGTCCAGTTCCTCGGCGACGATCTGCGCCAGTGAGGTGCGAATACCGGTGCCCAGGTCCACGTGCCCGTTGAAGGCGTACACCAACCCGTCATCGTTCACCGCAATAAACAGCCCCAGTTCCTTGGGCTTGACCGTCGGTGTGCCGCCCTTGGCCACCGGCCCCGAAGGCGGCAGCACGTTGTCGACAATCAACAGGACGCCGGCCTTGGCCAGCCATTGGTCGCGGGAAGGGATTGTGTCGTTCATGGTCATCGATCCACGTTCAAGGCGTTTGGCGGGCGGCACGCAGCACCGCGCGGAGGATTTCGATATGGGTGCCGCAGCGGCACAGGTTGCCCGACAGTTCGCTGCGCACCTGGGCTTCGCTGGGGTTTGGATTGCGGTCTAGCAAGGCCTTGGCGGTCATGATCATGCCGTTCAGGCAGTAGCCGCACTGGGCGGCCTGCTCGTCGATAAAGGCCTGTTGCACCGGGTGCGGGGTTTGGCGGGTGCCGAGGCCTTCAAGGGTGACGATGTCGCGGCCCACGGCGCCCGACAGGGGGAAGACGCAGGAACGTGCGGCCACGCCATCGATTATCACCGTGCAGGCGCCGCACTCCCCCAGGCCGCAACCGTATTTGGGGCCGTTGAGTTGCAGGTCATTGCGCAGGATGAGCAATAGCGGGGTGTCGGCCATTGCGCTGACTTGTGTGGTGTGGCCGTTGACCTCAAGCGTTACCGTGATGTGCTGGCTGATCATTCGCTTCGCCCATGGCTTTGGTGAAGTGCCCACTACATTAAATAGTCAAAAAAAAGCGTCGCGTACCTGGGGTCTCGCGACACACTTGACTGGTGAAGTGGTTACTACATCAATGCACAGCAAAAACGGTGCCAGCCCGTCAGGCAAATGCTATTTACGTAGCAGCTGTTGAGCCTTGGCGAGGCTGCGTGGGCGCGATGCGGGGTTGTGCATGGCTCGCTATAGAGGTGCGGCCGACGCAGCCTCGCTGGGGCTCGACAGCTGCTACGGGGGGGGCTTCAGGTGGTTTGGGGGTCGTCGATCATTTTGCGTAGCAGGAATAGCACGGCGACGCGTTCGGCAGGGTTGAGGTTGCTCAGGGTCAGTTCGGTGATGGTCGCAGCGCAGGGTACGGTTTGCTGTACTAGGGCGGAGCCGGAGTCGGACAGGTTGACCACGACTTTGCGCTTGTCCTGGGGGTCGGGCTCCAGGGTGATCAGTTCGCGGGCCTTGAGGCGTTCGACGATGCCGCGGATGGTCGCCTGGTCGACGGCGGTGGCCTTGACCAGTTCGGTCAGCGAACTTGCACCGTGATCGCGCAGGGCGCACAGGGTGACGAACTGGACGGCGGTGAGCTGGGAGTCGCCGACGTTCTGCTGGAAGATTGCCAGGTGGCGCTGGTAGGCCTTGCGCAGCAGGTGGCCGACTTGTTCGGAGAAAACATAGGAATCAGGCACGGCGGGCTCGCGGAGACGGTGGGCGATGGGGTGGCATGATGGCGGGGTTGTGGGTTGGACTCAAGCATCAGCCACTGAAGGAATCAAATCGAATGTGGGAGCTGGCTTGCCTGCGATTGCGGTGGATCAGCCAGCTCTCTGTTGGCTGACACTCCGCTATCGCAGGCAAGCCAGCTCCTACAGGGGATTTTTAGCGGGCCAGGGAGGCTTGGGGGGCTACGACGTCGCCGGCGATGACGACGGCTTGGTCGTCGAGGTAGACATCGCAATTGCGTAGCGGGATGTCCATATGGCACGGCGTTTTGCGGGTGCCGCCGACCTCGGTGTTCGGGCCGGTGGAGAACAGGAAGTTGCCGTAGAACGCCCGGGCGTCCATGCACATGCCGTCGTTTTTGTCGTGCAGGCCCATGGCTGTCCATTGCGCCCGTGGCTGCAGGCCCCAGCCGATGTGGGAGATGCCGTATACCTCGGGGTCGTTGAAGTACTTCATGTACTCGCGCAGGTATTCGGCTTCGAAACCGCCGTGGATGTTGGTGATGAAGCCCTTCTCGATCTCCAGGGTGATTTTTTCCCGGGTGTAGGTCTTGAAGGGCAGCAGGATGTCGCCGATATCCAGCACCAGCACGCCTTCGGCGGTTTCTTCGTTTGGCCAGGAGAACAGGAAGCCGCTCGGCCAGTGATCCCAGCGCCCCGGTTCGTCGGCAAAGCCGTATTCGGTGACTGACGGGTATTGCCCCAATGCTGCACGAAAATCACTGCCGGCGCGGGATTTGACGTGGATCGAACGGGCCTTTTTCAACAGCTCTTCGGCCGCCAGTACGCGCACCTTGTCTTCTTCGGTCGGCAGCATGCGCGCCAGTACTTCCGGGGGCTCCACCGCCAGCAGGATGCGCGTGCCGGTCTTGAGGATCTGCTCCTGCTCCGGCGAGTGCAGCAGCATCATGGTGTCGACAATCAGGTCGGCCGCCTCCAGTGCCCGCTGGGCCGCGATATTGCCGGTCAACGCGGTGTCACCGCAGTAGGCCGTCATGTCATTGCCCATCGCCCGGGGATGGTTGAACGAAGGCAATTCCACCGCGTACACCATGGCCCCCAGGCGCTGGGCAGCGTCCATCGCGGCACGCACGGTGCGCGGGTCGGAGTAGTGGCTCTTGAGCACGGCGACGCTCTGGGTCGGATCGACCTTCGAGAGCTTCAACACGTGTTCAAACATCTGGGTCAGTTCGCAATCACTTACCGGCATTTCCTGTCTCCTCAGCTGCTGCACCAAGATCTGGCAGTGCGCTTCACTCTAGTGCGTTTTTATAGCGTATACGCCAATTAATAACGATAAGAACTGATTTAATGACGGACTGCAAGCGCCACGCCAAAACGTTACTAATCCACACACGCCCAATGAAATATAGAGAAATACAGTGACAGGGGATCGATACGGCCAAAATGATAATTTTTCAGGTGCAGGCTTTTCATTTGAAAAAATGAGCGTATACACTTTAAAAACCTTGCGGACAGACGCCGCCGGCCATCATTCGAAAAAGAGGACCACGCCCCATGGGAAGCACACAAAAAATCGCAATCGTCGGCGCCGGCCTTGGCGGTGCCGCCGCTGCCACCCTGTTGCAACAGGCGGGGTTCGACGTGGACATCTTTGAACAGGCACCGGAATTTTCCCGCCTGGGCGCCGGGATCCACATGGGGCCCAACATCATGAAAATCTTCCGGCGCATGGGCATTGAAAAGCAACTGGACCTGATGGGCTCGCACCCCGAGCACTGGTTCAGCCGCGACGGTGAAACCGGCGACTACCTGTCACGCATCCCCCTGACAGGCTACGGCGCGTCCTACATCACCGTGCACCGTGGCGACCTGCATGCGTTGCAGATGTCGACCCTCAAGCCCGGCACCCTGCACTTCAACAAGCGCCTGGAAACCCTCGAAGAAACCGACACCCAGGTGCGCCTGACCTTCGCCGACGGTGAAGTGACCTACGCCGACATCGTGATCGGTGCCGACGGCATCAACTCGCGTATCCGTGAAGAACTGCTGGGCGCCGAAAAACCCCTGTACAGCGGCTGGGTCGCCCACCGTGCGTTGATCCGTGGCGATCAACTGGCCAAGTACGACCTGAAGTTCGAGGACTGCATCAAGTGGTGGACCGAGGACCGGCACATGATGGTCTACTACACCACCGGCAAGCGCGACGAGTACTACTACGTCACCGGCGTGCCGCACCCGGAATGGGACTTCCAGGGCGCCTTCGTCGACAGCAGCCGCGAAGAGATGTTCGACGCCTTCAAGGGCTACCACCCCACCGTCCAGGCACTGATCGAATCCACCGAAAGCGTGACCAAATGGCCGCTGCGCAACCGCAACCCGCTGCCGTTGTGGAGCCGTGGCCGCCTGGTATTGCTGGGCGATGCCTGCCACCCGATGAAACCGCACATGGCCCAGGGCGCCGGCATGGCCATCGAAGACGCAGCGATGCTCACCCGCTGCCTGCAAGAAACCGGCATCAGCGACTACCGCACCGCGTTCGAGCTATATGAAGCCAACCGCAAGGAGCGCGCTTCCCGGGTCCAGGCCGTGTCCAACGCCAACACCTGGCTGCGCACCCAGGAAGATCCGGACTGGGTCTACGGCTATGACCTCTACGCCCAGCAGTTGAAATCGGGGGTGGCGGCGTGAGCAGCTTTCTCTACGGCGGCAACGTGCAGGCCAACGGCATTCGCCAGCATTACCTGCGTTATGGCGGCAAGGGCCCGGCGCTGATCCTGATTCCCGGCATCACCAGCCCGGCGATTACCTGGGGGTTCGTCGCCGAGCGCCTGGGGCTGCATTTCGATACTTATGTGCTGGACGTGCGCGGTCGCGGCCTGTCGTCCAGCGGCCCGGAACTGGATTACAGCGCCGACACCTGCGCCGATGATATCGGTGCCTTTGCCGACGCTCTCAAGCTTGAGAGCTATCACCTGGTCGGCCATTCCATGGGCGCGCGGTTTGCCGTGCGCAGCGCCGTGCGGCATCCGCAGGGCGTCGACCGCTTGGTGTTAATCGACCCACCAGTGTCTGGCCCAGGGCGCCGCGAATACCCGAGCAAACTGCCGTGGTACGTCGATTCGATTCGCCAGTCGCTGGTGGGTATGGACGCCGAGGCAATGCGCGCCTTCTGCCCTACCTGGACCGACGAACAACTGCAACTGCGCGCCGAATGGCTGCATACCTGCTACGAGCCGGCGATCGTGCGCGCGTTCAACGACTTTCATACCGTCGACTTCCATCAGGACCTGCCGCACCTGAGGGCACCTGCCCTGTTAATTGTTGCCGGACGCGGCGGCGTTATTCAGCCCGAAGATGTCGCGCAAGTCCGGCAGTTACAGCCAAGCCTGCAGGTCGCCCACGTGCCGAATGCCGGACACATGATCCCCTGGGACGACCTTGAAGGCTTTTTCGCAGCCTTCGGCGACTTCCTCGGCCAGCCCCTGACTGCATAACGGAGACCACCATGCTCAAGCCTTACCGCATCGGCCAGATCGTGCCGAGCTCCAACACCACCATGGAAACCGAGATCCCGGCGATGCTCAACGCACGCCAGGCGATCCGCCCCGAACGCTTCACCTTTCACTCCAGCCGCATGCGCATGAAGCAAGTGCGCAAGGAAGAACTGGCCGCGATGGACGGCGAGTCCGACCGCTGCGCCATCGAACTGTCCGACGCCAAGGTCGACGTGCTGGGTTACGCCTGCCTGGTGGCGATCATGGCCATGGGGTTGGGTTATCACCGCAACTCCGAACAACGCCTGCGCAAGGCCACTGCCGACAACGACGCCAACGCCCCGGTGATCACCAGTGCCGGCGCGTTGATCGAAGGCCTGAAAGTCATGGGTGCCAAACGCATCGCCATTGTCGCTCCGTACATGAAACCGCTGACCGAGCTGGTGGTGAACTACATCCGCGAAGAAGGCTTTGAAGTCGTGGACTGGCGCGCCCTGGAGATCCCCGACAACCTCGAAGTGGCCCGCCACGACCCGGCCAACCTGCCGGCCATCGTCGCCGGGATGAACCTGGAAGGTGTCGACGTGATCGTGCTGTCGGCCTGCGTGCAAATGCAGTCGCTGCCGGTGGTCGCCAAGGTTGAAGCGCAAACCGGCCTGCCGGTGCTCACCGCCGCCATCGCCACCACCTACGCCATGCTCAAGGCCCTGGACCTGGAACCCATCGTCCCCGGCGCCGGCGCCCTACTCTCCGGCGCCTACTAAAAACGCTTTTGTGGCGAGGGAGCTTGCTCCCGCTGGGGTGCGAAGCGCCCCCAAAAAAAACAGGCCTGCTACGCAGTCCAGCGGGAGCAAGCTCCCTCGCCACAGGGTACGTGCACTGTCCATTACCGAGGACTGAAAGATGACCGAACAATCTGCCGACGCCAACTACCAGGGCGTCTGGGGCAACCGAATCGGCTTCGGCAAGAAATCCGCCCTGCTGATGATCGACTTCATGCAGGGCTATACCACCGAAGGCGCGCCGCTGTTTGCCCCCGAAGTGCAAATCGCCGTCGCCGAAAGCGTCGGGTTGCTGGCCTGCGCCAGACGCCACGGGATCACCGTGGTACACACCAATATCCGCTACCATCCCGGCCATTTCGCCGATGGCGGAATGTGGGTAAAAAAGGCCCCGGTGATGAAAGACATGGTCGAAGGCAACCCCATGGCAGCCTTCTGCAGTGAAGTCCTGCCCTTGGCGAACGAAGTAGTGATCACCAAGCAATACGCCAGCGCGTTTTTTGGCAGCAGCCTGGCCCCGATGCTGCACGCCCAAGGCATCGACACCGTGGTGCTCGCCGGCTGTTCCACCAGCGGCTGCATCCGGGCTACCGCAGTCGATGCAGTGCAACATGGCTTTCGTACCATCGTCGTGCGCGAATGCGTCGGCGACCGCCACCCGGCGCCCCATGAAGCCAATTTGTTTGATATCGACAGCAAGTACGGCGACGTGGTCAGCAAGCAGGAAGCGATGAGCAAGTTCAAGGAGCAATAAGGCTTCATTAAGAACCGCGCCACAGAGCGCGGTCTTGCACCCTTCTGTCACTGCCTTTGGAAGTCGCTTGCACAGCACTCCGAAGTGCTGGAAAAAGCGGCCGTATAAAAACCATAAGTCACCGCCAGGAGACACCCCGATGCCCATTGCGAATGCAGCGCCCGCGACCACCGTCGCCGACCCCGTCCACACGCTTTACCACAAGATCACCTGGAAGCTGATTCCGTTCCTGTGTTTCTGCTACTTGGCCGCTTACCTGGACCGTATCAATATCGGCTTCGCCAAACTGCAGATGCTCGACCAGTTGCACTTCAGCGAAACCGCGTTCGGCCTCGGCGCCGGGCTGTTTTTTGTCGGCTATATCATCTTTGAAGTGCCGAGCAACCTGATCCTGGAAAGGGTCGGCGCGAAGATCTGGATCGCCCGCATCATGATCACCTGGGGCCTGCTTTCGGCGTGCACCATGCTGGTCACCTCCACCACCCAGTTCTACATTTTGCGGTTCCTGCTGGGCGCCGCCGAGGCCGGGTTCCTGCCGGGCGTGCTGTATTACCTGACCACCTGGTTTCCCACCCATCGCCGGGGGCGCATCATCGCGTTGTTCATGATCGGCCTGCCGCTGTCCAGCGTGATCGGCGGCCCGTTGTCCGGCTGGATCATGGGCCACTTCGACAACATGGGCGGCCTGCGCGGCTGGCAATGGTTGTTCCTGATCGAAGCGGTGCCCAGCGTACTGCTCGGTATCTGGACCTTCTGGGCGCTGCCCAACTCCTACCAGCAAGCCAAATGGCTGTCGCCGGAAGAAAAGACCCTGCTGCAAAGCGAACTGCGCAAGGACGACGCCGACGGCGCCGACAGCAAGCACAGCTTCCGTGACGGTTTCTTCAACCTCAAGGTGTGGATGCTCGGCGGGATCGACTTCTCGATCCTCCTCAGCGCCTACGCCATGGGGTTCTGGATGCCAACATTCATCCGCAACGCGGGCATCACCGACACCTTCCACATCGGCATCCTCACCGCGTTGCCCAGCGTGGCCGCCCTGCTGGGCATGCTGCTGATCGGCGCCAGTTCCGACAAACACCGCGAACGCCGCTGGCACATCATCGTGCCGTTTTTCATCGGCGCAGCGGCGATGGCCACCAGCACCTTCTTCACCCATAACGTGGTCGCCACCGTGGCCCTGTTTGCGATTGCCTCGGCGGCGATCATCGGTGCGGTGCCGGTGTTTTTCAGCCTGCCGGCGACCTTTCTCAAAGGTACTGCCGCGGCTACCGGTTTTGCCCTGGCCTGCTCACTGGCGAACATCGCAGGCCTGGTGAGCAACTCGTTGATGGGGGTTGCGATTGACGTCACAGGCAGCAGTGCCGGGGCCTTGTGGTTTTTCGCCGGCTGCCTGATTCTCAGCAGCTTCCTGGTCATCGCCTTGCCGGCGAAACTGGTGAACCGTTAATAACAACAATTGCTGGGGTAAATCTGCATGCAAGGTCTCATCAAGCGCTGTGCCCTGCTTGTCGCCATCGGCCTGTGTGCCGGTACGGCGCAGGCCGCAGAAAAGGTCATCTTCGACACCGACTTCAACGTACTCAACGATGACGGCCAGGCCTTTATCATGCTCGCCCAGTTGCATGCGCAAAAACGCATCGACCTGCTGGGCATGACCCTGGTCAGCGGTAACGCCTGGGTCGACCAGGAACAGGTCGACGCCCTCAAGGCGGTGGAACGCATGGGCGTGGAAAAGCAAGTCGGCGTGTATTCCGGCGCCGCCTACCCGCTGCTGCATGACTACGCCACCTATGAGGCGGAAAAAACCCTGTTCGGTTCCGGCTGGCCAGGCGCATTCAAGAACCCGCGCCCAACGAACGTATCACAGCTGGTTGCACCGCCGGACGGCCTGGCGACCCACACCACGCTGCGCAAGGAAACCGCCGCCCAGTTCATTGTCGACAGCGTACGGGCCAACCCCCATGAGGTAACGATTCTTGCAGTAGGCCCGCTGACCAACATTGCCCTGGCGATTCGGTCGGCGCCAGACATCGTGCCGCTGATCAAGCGCATCGTGTACATGGGTGGTGCGTTGGAGATTCCGGGCAATACCACGCCGGCGGCGGAGTTCAACTGGTGGTTCGACCCGGAGGCCGCAAAAATCGTATTGCGCTCGCCGATCGAACACGTGATTTTCCCCAACGACGTGTGTGAGAAAGTCACCTTCGACAAGTCGGTGTACCAGCGGGTGATCGCCCATAAAGGCGCGATTGCCGACCTGTACAAGCACGAGTTCGGGCCACTGTTCGACAAGGACCCGGGCTATCACAGCTTCACCTGGGACAGCCTGCCGGCGCTGTTTCTGGTAAGCCCCGAGATCGTCACCGAATCACGCGAATTGTGGGTAGACGTAGACGCTACCTTCGGCGCCGATTACGGCCGGGCCTTGGGCTATAAGAAAGGCGCGCCGGTGGGCACGCAGAAGGCTAAGGTCGTGTTTGCCGTGGACCAGAAGAAGTTCTGGGACGGCTACGTGAACCTGGTCACCCTGCCAACGCCGGTCAACATCTTGCGCTGACTACGCAGGAACCTTGGGGGCTGTGGTTTAATTGCGCGCTTTGCCCAGCCCCTCAAGGAATCCGTTGTCGATGAATCAGCCCGCCACCAAAGTCCTGGTCATTGGTTACGTCTGGCCAGAGCCCCGCTCTTCGGCCGCCGGCGGGCACATGATGCAGATTCTGGAGAGCTTCCTGGCCCAGGGCTGGGACATTACCTTCAGCAGCCCGGCCGTCACCGGCGAACACAAGGCCGACTTGCCTGCCCTGGGCATTCGCGAATGTGCGATTGAGCTGAATAACAGCAGCTTCGATGATTTCATCACCGAACTGGCCCCGAATATCGTGCTGTTCGACCGCTTCATGATGCAAGAGCAGTTCGGCTGGCGTGTGGAAAAATGCTGCCCGAATGCCCTTCGTGTGCTGGAAAGCTCGGACTTGCAAAGCCTGCGGGATGCCCGCCACCAGCGCCTCAAGGAGTTCTTGAAGGCTCAACCCGACGCTGATGACTTCAGCCCCTTGTTCAGCCCGGGCCTGAGCGCCGAATTCGACTACATGGCCGACACCGATGTGGCTAAACGCGAAATTGCGGCGATCTACCGCTGCGACATCAGCCTGATGATCTCCGATGTGGAAATCCAGCTACTGACCGAGCACTTCAAGGTACCCGCCGCCCTGCTCCACTGGTGCCCGCTGATGGTCGCGCCGCCCGCCCAGGCCTTCACGCCGTTCGAAGACCGCGCACACTTCCTGAGCATCGGCAATTTCCGCCATGCACCCAACTGGGATGCGGTGCTCTGGATGAAGAACAGCGTCTGGCCGCTGATCCGCCAGCAACTGCCCGGCGCTCAATTGCACGTGTATGGCGCCTATACACCGCCCAAGGCCACCGCGCTGCACAACCCGGCCCAAGGCTTTCATGTGATGAACTGGGCTGAAGACGCCTTGCAGGTAATGGCCGCCGCGCGGATCTGCCTGGCGCCGCTGCGCTTTGGCGCCGGGATCAAGGGCAAGCTGGCCGACGCGATGCTCTGTGGCACGCCCAGCATCACCACACCGATTGGCGCCGAAGGCATGGGCGAGCCGTGGCCCGGCGCGGTGGAGCACAGCGCCAGTGCGCTGGCGGCTGAAGCCGTTGCGTTGTACCAGGACGAAGGGCGCTGGACCCAGGCCCAGGAACACGGCCGGCAATTACTCGCCCGCCGTTATGCCCAGGACCTGCACGGTCCGGCCCTGGTGGCGCGCCTGGAGCAATGCCGCCACGAGTTGGCCGAGCACCGCCGCAACAATTTCACCGGCAGCATGCTGCGCCACCACTTGCACAAAAGTACCCAGTACATGGCGCAGTGGATCGAGGCGAAAAACCGCACCCTGTAGACACAGAGGCTGGCGAGGTGGCGCGCAAGGGGGCATTATCCTTTTCGCGACCACAATAAAGCGACGGCAGCATGACCCGAGCAGCGAGAATCACCGACCCTTCCTACGAGTTGATGGACGATCACAACGGTCTGTCCATCATCTATCGCCAACACGGCTTCCCATGCCCGCTGGTGCGCTGGCATTTCCACAAGGAATACGAGCTGCACCTGATCGTTGCCAGTTCCGGCAAGGTGTTCATCGGTGACTACATCGGCAACTTCTACCCGGAAAGCCTGTTCCTCACCGGCCCCAACCTGCCCCACAACTGGATCAGCCAGGTGGCTGAGGATGAAGTGGTGCCCAAGCGCGACATGCTGGTGAACTTCACGGATGACCTGCTCGAAGGCGGCTGCCATATTTTTGCCGAGCTCAAGACGCTCGCGCCATTGCTGGAGCGGGCGCAGTACGGCATCGAGTTTCGCTGCAAGAAGACCATTGCCCAGGCCATGACCCTGATGCAACGCATCGAGGACGCGCAAGGCATGGCGCGCCTGGGGCATTTCTTCATCCTGATGGAGGTACTCAGTGCCTGTGAGGACTATCAACTGCTCTCCGGCGTGACCACCCCGCAACTGGCGGACGAACACAGCATCGACCGCACCAACCGGGCGGTGGACTACATTTTTGCCCACTACGCGCGCGAATTGTCCCTGGAAGAGGTGGCCGAATACCTCGGCATGAAACCCACCTACTTCTCCCGCGTGTTTAAACAAGCCACCGGGCGCACCTTCATCGAATTCGTCAATCGCCTGCGCATCAGTAAATCCTGCGAACTGCTGGCCGATGGCGACAAAGCCGTGACCGATGTGTGCTTCGAGTCGGGCTTCAACAACATTTCCAACTTCAACCGCCGCTTCCAGCAGCTCAAGGGCATGACCCCCTCGCACTACCGACGCCTGGCGGTGCAGCGCCTGACCGAGCAAAACCTCGCCTGAAGAACAAACGCGGGCCCGCTTTCCTGTGGGAGCTGGCTTGCCTGCGATAGCGCCGTGGCTGACACACCGCCATCGCAGGCAAGCCAGCTCCCACATTTGCACCGTGTTTCCAGCGAAAATCCGCCGAGTGCAAAAAAGTATCAGTAAAAGTGCTCCCAAGGATTTGTCAGCGCGCCAATTGAAGGCTGTAATCAACGCACACTCTTCCAGCTGTCGTGGGAGACACAACAACAATAACTGTCCTTCTGTAGCCTCTGGGCGCAGAAATGGAGTGCGCGATGAAGTTCACAGCTAAAGCTCTGCTTGCCTGTACCTGCATGACCCTCAGCGCCGTCAGTCTTGGCGCGCAAACCCTGACCATTGCCACCGTCAACAACAGCGACATGATTCGCATGCAAAAGCTCTCGAAAACCTTCGAGACCGAGCATCCGGAGATCAAGCTGAACTGGGTGGTACTTGAAGAAAACGTGCTGCGCCAACGCCTCACCACCGACATCGCCACCCAGGGCGGACAGTTCGACGTGCTCACCATTGGCATGTACGAAGCAGCACTCTGGGGCGCCAAGGGCTGGCTGGAACCGATGAAGGATCTGCCTGCTGCCTACGACCTGGACGACGTTTTCCCGTCCGTGCGTGACGGCCTTTCCGTCAAGGGCTCGCTGTACGCCCTGCCGTTCTACGCCGAAAGCTCCATCACCTACTACCGCACCGACTTGTTCAAGGACGCCGGGCTGACCATGCCTGAGCACCCGACCTGGACGCAGATCGGCGAGTTCGCCGCCAAACTCACCAACAAAGACAAGGAACAGTACGGCCTGTGCCTGCGCGGCAAAGCCGGTTGGGGCGAAAACATGGCGCTGATCACCACCCTGGCCAACGGCTACGGTGCGCGCTGGTTCGATGAGAAGTGGCAGCCGGAATTCAACGGGCCCGAGTGGAAAGACGCACTGAACTTCTACGTCGACAACATGAAAAAATCCGGCCCGCCGGGCGCCTCCAGCAACGGTTTCAACGAAAACCTGGCGCTGTTCAACAGCGGCAAGTGCGCGATCTGGGTCGACGCCAGCGTCGCCGGCTCGTTTGTGACTGACAAAACCCAAAGCAAAGTGGCTGACCACGTCGGCTTCACCTTTGCCCCTCACGAAAAAACCGAGAAAGGTACGTCGTGGCTGTACTCCTGGTCCCTGGGGATTCCAACCAGCTCCAAAGCCAAGGACGCCGCCAAGGTGTTCACCACCTGGGCCACGTCCAAGGAGTACAGCCAGTTGGTCGCCAAGACCGACGGGATTGCCAACGTACCGCCAGGTACCCGCAAGTCGACCTACAGCGACGAATACATGAAGGCTGCACCGTTTGCCAAGGTGACGCTGGAATCGCTGAAAGTTGCCGACCCGAAAGACCCGTCCGCCAAGCCGGTGCCGTATGTGGGCATCCAGCTGGTGACCATCCCTGAATTCCAGGCGATTGGTACCCAGGTCGGCAAGTTCTTCTCCAGCGCACTGACCGGTGGCTCGACGGTGGACAAAGCCCTGGCAGATTCGCAGACGTTCACCGAACGCGAAATGAAGCGGGCCGGTTATCCCAAGTAAAGCGGTCTCACCACCGTAAATGCTTTATGTGGGAGGCTCTTGGTGGGAGCTGGCTTGCCTGCGATGCAGACACCTCGGTCTGTCAGTTAAACCGGGGGGATGCCATCGCAGGCAAGCCAGCTCCCACACAAGCCAGCTCCCACATTGACCGCGCTTCGACTCTCGCTCTGCATGTACCTGAATGGTCCTGATCACCATGAATACCACCACTGCCCAAGTGCAAACCGCTACGCCGGACAAGCCGCGTAAAAGCCGCTTGATCAACCCCGGCTGGTTCCTCGTCAGCCCCTCGGTGGCCTTGTTGCTGCTGTGGATGATCGTGCCGCTGGGCATGACGCTGTACTTCTCGCTGATTCGCTACAACTTGCTCTACCCCGGCGAAAACCAATTCGTGGGCCTGGAGAACTTCACCTACTTCATCACCGACTCGGGCTTCCTGCCCGGCGCCACCAACACCCTGTTGCTGGTGGGCAGCGTATTGCTGATCAGCGTGGTGTTTGGCGTACTGATCAGCGCGCTGCTGGAGGCCAGCGAGTTCTTCGGTCGCGGCCTGGTGCGGGTATTGCTGATTTCACCGTTCTTCATCATGCCCACCGTCGGTGCGCTGATCTGGAAGAACCTGATTTTCCATCCGGTGTCGGGGATTCTCGCCTACGTGTGGAAGCTGTTCGGCGCCCAGCCCGTGGACTGGCTGGCCCACTACCCGTTGCTGTCGATCATCATCATTGTGTCCTGGCAGTGGCTGCCCTTCGCGATCCTGCTGCTGATGACCGCCATGCAGTCCCTCGACCAGGAGCAAAAGGAAGCCGCACGCCTGGACGGTGCCGGCGCCATCGCGATCTTCTGGCACCTGACCCTGCCGCACCTGGCGCGCCCGATTGCCGTGGTGGTGATGATCGAAACGATCTTCCTGCTCTCGGTGTTCGCCGAAATCTTCACCACCACCAACGGTGGCCCCGGCTACGCGTCGACCAACCTCGCCTACCTGATCTACAACCAGGCGCTGGTGCAGTTCGATGTGGGCATGGCCTCGGCCGGCGGCTTGATTGCCGTGGTCATCGCCAATATCGCGGCGATCATCCTGGTGCGGATGATCGGCAAAAACCTGACTGACAAGCCTTGAGGGCCGCGCCATGACGCTTCAACAATCCCGCCGCCTGCAAAGCGTGTTGCTCGGTGCCCTGGCCTGGGCCATCGCGATCCTGATCTTTTTCCCGATCTTCTGGATGGTGCTGACCAGCTTCAAGACCGAAATCGACGCGTTCGCCACCCCGCCGCAGTTCATCTTCACGCCGACGCTGGAGAACTACCTGCACATCAACGAGCGCAGCAACTACTTCAGCTACGCCTGGAACTCAGTGCTGATTTCGTTCAGCGCCACTGCCTTGTGCCTGCTGATCTCGGTACCGGCCGCCTACTCCATGGCCTTCTACGAGACCAAGCGCACCAAGGGCACGCTGCTGTGGATGCTCTCCACCAAGATGCTGCCGCCGGTGGGCGTGCTGATGCCGATCTACCTGCTGGCCAAGACCTTTGGCCTGCTGGACACGCGCATTGCGCTGATCATCATCTACACCCTGATCAACCTGCCGATCGTGGTCTGGATGGTTTACACCTACTTCAAGGACATCCCCAAAGACATCCTCGAAGCCGCTCGCCTGGACGGCGCCACCTTGTGGCAGGAAATGGTCCGTGTGCTGCTGCCGATCGCCAAGGGTGGCCTGGCTTCCACGGTGTTGCTGTCGCTGATCCTGTGCTGGAACGAAGCGTTCTGGTCGCTGAACCTGACCTCGTCCAACGCCGCGCCGCTGACCGCGTTGATCGCCTCCTACTCCAGCCCCGAAGGTTTGTTCTGGGCCAAATTGTCTGCCGTGTCGACCCTGGCCTGTGCACCGATCCTGATCTTTGGCTGGATCAGCCAGAAACAGCTGGTCCGCGGCTTGTCCTTCGGCGCCGTGAAATAACCGCCAAACCACACCTCTGCAGGAGCCGGCTTGCCGGCGATGGCGGCCTCAAGGTCGCCGCAAGGCTCAAGGCCTCATCACCGGCAAGCCGGCTCCTACATAACCTGTTTGGCTCTAGCGAATAACAACAAGCGGAGGCCCATCATGGCCAACCTGAAAATCAAGAATCTGCAAAAAGGCTTCGAAGGTTTCTCCATCATCAAGGGCATCGACCTTGAAGTGAACGACAAGGAATTCGTGGTGTTCGTCGGCCCGTCAGGCTGCGGCAAGTCCACCCTGCTGCGCTTGATTGCGGGCCTGGAAGAAGTCAGCGAAGGCACCATCGAACTGGATGGCCGCGACATCACCGAAGTGACCCCGGCCAAGCGTGACCTGGCGATGGTGTTCCAGACCTACGCCCTGTACCCGCACATGAGCGTGCGCAAGAACATGTCGTTTGCCCTGGACCTGGCCGGCGTCGACAAGAAGATTGTCGAGAGCAAGGTCAACGAAGCGGCGCGTATCCTGGAGTTGGGCCCGTTGCTTGAGCGCAAACCCAAGCAGCTGTCTGGCGGCCAGCGTCAGCGTGTGGCGATCGGCCGCGCGATTGTGCGTAACCCAAAGATCTTCCTGTTCGACGAACCACTGTCCAACCTCGACGCCGCCCTGCGCGTGCAGATGCGCCTGGAACTGTCGCGCCTGCATAAAGAACTGCAAGCCACCATGATCTACGTAACCCACGACCAGGTCGAAGCCATGACCCTGGCCGACAAAGTGGTGGTGCTCAACAGTGGCCGCGTGGAACAGGTGGGCTCGCCGCTGGAGCTGTACCACCAGCCGGCCAACCTGTTTGTCGCGGGCTTTTTGGGTACGCCGAAAATGGGCTTCCTCAAAGGCAAGGTCACCCGCGTGGATGCGCAGGGCTGCGAACTTGAACTGGACGCCGGCGGCCGTATCAGCCTGCCCTTGAGCAGCGCGACCTTGAGCGTTGGCAGCGCGGTGACCCTGGGCATTCGCCCGGAGCACCTGGAAATCGCTTCCCCCGGCCAGGCCACCCTGACCGTTACCGCCGACGTCGGCGAGCGCCTGGGCAGCGACACGTTCTGCCACGTCATCACCGCCAGCAAAGAGCCGTTGACCCTGCGTATCCGTGGCGACATGGCCAGCCAGTATGGCGAGACCCTGCAGCTGCACCTGGACCCGACCCAATGCCATCTGTTCGACGCTGACGGCGTGGCCGTGGCCCGCCCACTGCGCGCCGCCGCCTGATTTCGCGAGAATTTCCCGATGAAACTGAACAAGCAAAACCTCACGCAACTGGCGCCAGAAGTGCAACTGCCAGCCTATGCGATTGCCAACACCAGCCAGGGCATCGCGCACATCGGCGTCGGCGGGTTCCACCGCGCCCACCAGGCGTACTACACCGATGCCTTGATGAACACCGGCGCGGGCCTGGACTGGAGCATCTGCGGTGTCGGCCTGCGCGCTGAAGACCGCAAGGCCCGGGACGACCTGGCCAGCCAGGACTACCTGTTTACCCTGTATGAGCTGGGCGACACCGACGACACCGAAGTGCGCGTCATCGGCTCCATCAGCGACATGCTGCTGGCCGAAGACGGCGCCCAGGCACTGATCGACAAGCTGGCCAGCCCAGAGATTCGCATCGTCTCGCTGACTATCACCGAAGGCGGCTACTGCATCGACGACAGCAACGGCGAGTTCATGGCCAACCTGGCGCAGATCCAGCATGACCTGGCCAACCCGGGCTCACCGAAAACCGTGTTCGGGTTTATCTGCGCAGCGTTAACCCAGCGCCGGGCAGCCGGGGTGGCGGCATTTACCGTGATGTCCTGCGATAACCTGCCCCACAACGGCGCCGTGACCCGCAAGGCGTTGCTGGCCTTTGCCGCGTTGCATGACCCTGACCTGCATGCGTGGATCAAGGCCAATGTGAGCTTCCCGAACGCCATGGTCGACCGGATCACACCGATGACCAGCACCGCGCACCGCCTGCAGTTGCACGACGATCACGGCATCGATGACGCCTGGCCGGTGGTCTGCGAACCGTTTGTGCAGTGGGTTTTGGAAGACAAGTTCGTCAACGGCCGCCCGGCATGGGAGACGGTGGGCGTGCAGTTCACCGATGACGTGACGCCCTATGAAGAGATGAAAATCGGCCTGCTCAACGGCAGCCACCTGGCGCTGACGTACCTGGGCTTCCTGAAGGGCTATCGCTTCGTCCACGAGACCATGAACGACCCCTTGTTCGTCGCGTACATGCGCGCCTACATGGACCTGGACGTCACGCCTAACCTGGCGCCAGTGCCGGGTATCGACCTGACCGAGTACAAGCAGACCCTGGTGGACCGCTTCTCCAACCAGGCGATTGCCGACCAGTTGGAGCGTGTGTGTTCCGATGGCTCATCGAAATTTCCCAAGTTCACCGTACCGACCATTAACCGCCTGATTGCCGACGGGCGCGAGACCGAGCGCGCTGCACTGGTCGTCGCGGCATGGGCGCTGTACTTGAAAGGCGTGGACGAGAATGGTGTGATCTACCGCATTCCGGATCCCCGCGCCGAGTTTTGCCAGGAGTTGGTGACCGAGGACACATTGATCAGCAAACGACTGCTGGGCGTAGAGGAGATTTTTGGTACGGCTATTCCCAATTCACCCGCGTTTGTGGCAGCGTTTGAGCGGTGTTTCGAGAGCCTGCAGGATGTGGGTGTGAGTAAAACGCTGGAGCGGCTGCTCGCCAATATCAACTGACGGAACCGAATCAAACTGTGGGAGCTGGCTTGCCTGCGATAGCGGTGTATCAGTCACAGCATTACGGACTGAACAGGCGCCATCGCAGGCAAGCCAGCGCCCACATTGATCGCATTCCACATCCCTAATGTGTTGAGCGACCTACCATGACCCAGCAAAACCTTTACCTCGGCATCGACTGCGGCACCCAGGGCACCAAGGCCATCGTGCTCGACGCCAGCAGTGGCAAAGTCCTGGGCCTGGGCGCTGCCAGCCACACGCTGATCAGCGGCGCCAACGGCCGCCGCGAACAGCACACCCAGGAATGGCTGGACGCCTTTACCGAAGCCACCCACCGCGCCTTGCAACAGGCCGGCGTGGACGGCCAGGATATCCTCGCCATCGGCGTCTCCGGCCAGCAACACGGCCTGGTGCTGCTCGATGACCAAGGCCAGGTGCTGCGCCCCGCCAAGCTGTGGTGCGACACCGAAACCGCCCCGCAAAACGCTCGACTGCTGCAATACCTGGGCGGCGAAAGCGGTTCCCTGGAACGCCTCGGCGTGGCCATCGCCCCGGGTTACACCGTGTCCAAGCTGCTGTGGACCCGCGAACAACACCCACAGGTTTTCGCGCGCATTGCACATATCCTGCTGCCCCACGACTACCTCAACTACTGGCTTACCGGCCGCGCCTGCGCGGAATACGGCGACGCCTCGGGCACCGGTTATTTCAACGTTCGCACCCGCGAATGGGACCTGGCACTGCTGCGCCACATCGACCCCGAAGGACGCCTGGAAGCCGCACTGCCGGAGTTGATCGAGGCCAACCAGCCCGTGGGTACGATCCTGCCCGCCATCGCCGAACGTTTGGGTATCAACCCGAATGCGCGGGTGTCCAGCGGCGGCGGCGACAACATGATGGGCGCCATCGGCACCGGCAATATCGCCCCCGGCGTGATCACCATGAGCCTCGGCTCATCGGGTACCGTGTATGCCTTCGCCGAGCAGGCCAACGTGAGCCCGCAGGCGTCGGTCGCAACCTTCTGCTCGTCCAGCGGCGGCTGGCTGCCATTGATCTGCACCATGAACCTGACCAACGCCACCGGGGTCATCCGCGAGCTGTTCGGCCTGGACCTGGATGCCTTCAACGCGCTGGTGGCCGAGGCCCCGATTGGCGCCGACGGCGTCTGCATGCTGCCGTTCCTCAACGGCGAACGGGTGCCCGCCCTGCCCCACGCCACTGGCAGCTTGCACGGCTTGACCATGACCAACCTGACCCGCGCCAACCTGTGCCGCGCCGTGGTCGAAGGCACCACCTTCGGCTTGCGCTACGGCCTGGACCTGTTGCGCCAGACCGGCCTGCAAAGCCAGAGTATCCGGCTGATTGGCGGCGGCTCGAAAAGCCCGGTGTGGCGGCAGATGGTCGCCGATATCATGAACACCGAAGTGGTCTGTACCGAACAAAGCGAAGCCGCCGCCCTGGGCGCGGCGATCCAGGCGGCGTGGTGCCAGTCCGGTGAAAGCCTGGCGCAGCTGTGCCAGCGCTGCGTCAGCGTCGACCCGGCCAGCCGCACGGTGCCCGACGCCGGCAGCGTCAGCGCTTACCAACACGCTTATGAGCGTTATCAACAGCACGTGGCATCCCTATAAGAGCGAACGAATATGTATTTGGTATGTGGCGAAGCGCTGTTTGATTTTTTCAGCGAGGACGATGCCAGCGGCAAGGCGTCCAGGGTCAATTACAAGGCGATTGCCGGCGGCTCGCCGTTCAACGTCGCGGTAGGCTTGCGTCGCCTGGGAATCGATGCGGGCTTTTTTGCCGGCATCTCCGACGACTATCTGGGCCGGCGCCTGTTGCAGGTGCTTAAGGATGAAGGCGTGCGCGAGGATTTCCTGCTGGAGTTCGCCGCACCGACCACCCTGGCAATGGTTGCCGTGGGCGCCAACGGCTCACCGCAATACAGCTTTCGCGGTGAGGGCTGCGCCGACCGCCAGTTACAGCTTGAACACTTGCCGGTGTTGGGCGACGACGTGCGTGGCATACACATCGGATCATTCTCGCTGGTGGTACAGCCGATTGCCGACACCTTGCTGGCCTTGGTCCGCCGGGAAAGCGGCAAGCGCCTGGTCAGCCTCGACCCCAACGTGCGCCTCAACCCGCAGCCGGATATCGACCTGTGGCGTACGCGGGTGGCCGAATTGGTCAGGCATGCCGACCTGATCAAGGTCAGCGACGAAGACCTGCACCTGCTGTACCCCGGCCAAGCACCCGAAAGTATCCTGCAAGAGTGGTTGCAGCACCGTTGCCAACTGGTGTTCCTGACCCGTGGGGGCGACGGCGCGACGGTGTTCAGTCGCCAGCATGGCAGTTGGTCGGCGCCCGCGGTCAAAGTCCTCATGGCCGATACCGTGGGGGCAGGCGATACCTTCCAGGCCGCGTTGATTGCCTGGCTTACCGAGCAACAACTGGACTCGGTACAGGGCCTGCAACAGCTGACCCGCGAGCAGATCCAAGACATGCTTGCCTTCGCCATTCGTGCAGCAGCGCTCACCTGCGGCAAGACCGGTCCGGACCTGCCCTATCGTCATCAGCTGGACTGACGAGGACCATATACAAACCAATATGCCACTATGTAAGCCACGCATCACGTGGCTTACAGCCCGGGTGTCACCTGTCCGAAAAACCTGCGGTGTATAAAAAACTGTACTAGACACAAGTTACGTGCAGTTTTTTATAATAAAAGCAGGACAGAACCATGGGCAATAAACGGACTTTTCGAACCCCCGCCGTTTTAGCTGTCGGCATTATCTCTCTACACTCCCTCGCCCCTCAGTATGCCCAGGCGGCTTGCGTGCTCACCCCGGGCCCGGGCAACGATGCCTATACCTGTGACAGTGGCAACAGTCCTACCGGCCTTACTGACCTTGCCGGCAATAACACCCTGACCCTGCCCACAGGCGGCACCGGCACCATCAGCGGCAACATTATCTTCGGCGCCGGCACCGACTTCGTCGACATGAACTCCGGGCGCATCGTGGGGAGTATTACCCAGGGCGACGGTGCCGACCGCTTCCAGATCAGCGCGGGCACCGTGACCGGTGCCGTTTCCCAGGGCAACGGCATCGATGATTTCGTAATGAGCGGTGGGCAGATCCAATCCTTGGCTCAGGGCGACGGCCGCGATACGTTCCTGATGACCGGCGGCACCATCGTCGGCGCTTTCGAAGATGGCGACGTAGCCAGGCAAACCGCTGGCACTATCGGCCGGGTCGACATGAAGCTGGACAACAATATCTATGACATGTCCGGCGGCGCGATCCTGGGCAACCTCGTGACGGGTTTCGGGACCGATACCATCATCGTCTCCGGCGGCAGCATCGGCGGCAATATCAGCACCAGCGGTGGCAACGACAGCATTACCATCAGTGGCGGCGTGATCAATGGCGAGATCCGCGCCAGTGTCGGCAATGACACACTCAACTGGCTCAATGGCGGCCAGATCAAGTCCGCGGTGCTGATGGGCGATGGCGACGACACTGCCCTGCTCACCGGCCTTAACGAAACCCTGCTCGCCACCACGCCCTCGATCGACGGTGGCCTGGGCAACGACCAACTGACGTTTGACAACACCACGTCCAGCACCGCCGCGCGCTATATCGGGTGGGAGACGGTCAACCTCAACAACAACTCACGCTTGGACCTGGCCGGCGACTTTTTCCTCGGCGACAGTGCCAGCAACACCGGCACCTTCAACATCGATGGCAGCAGCACCCTGAGCGTGACTCAAGGCAGTATCCGCCCCTATACCGCAGGCTCCCTGGCCACCCTCAACAACGCCGGCACCATCGACATGACCACCCGCAGCAACAGCGCCACCGATACGTTGACCGTGTATGGCAACTACGTCGGCAACAATGGCCAGTTGTGGCTGCAATCGGTACTCGGTGATGACAGCTCTGCCAGCGACAAGCTGGTGGTGTCGGACGGGACCATCAGCGGGCATACCCAATTGGCCGTGACCAACCTCGGCGGCGCGGGCGGCTTTACGCAAAACAACGGGATCGAGGTGGTGCAGGCGCTCAACGGGGCCGTCAGCAGCACGGACGCCTTTGCCCTGAAAGGCCCGGTGTCTGCAGGGGCTTACGAATACCTGCTGTTCAAGGGCGGTGTGACGGCGGGCACGGAAAACAACTGGTACCTGCGCTCGTCAGTGGTCGCTGTGCAACCGCCGGCGGTGCCACCAACGCCACCAACACCGCCGGTGATCGTGCCGGTGCCTCCGATCCCGCCGGTGCCGCCCGTGGTGGCACCGGATGAGCCACCTGTGGAACCACCCACCTCGCAACCCGTCGCGCCGGTCGAGCCCCCTGCTCCACCGCCCAGCCAGGTCGCGGCGGCCAATTCGCCGGAATCGGCGGCGAGCAACCCGGTACTGCCCACAGCCGTCGCCGGGGCGGAGCCGATTGCGTTGTATCGCCTGGAGGTGCCGGTGTACTCGGTCGTCGTACCGGCGGCGCAGTTGATGACGCTGCAGGCGCTGGGCACCTTCCATGACCGCCAGGGCGAACAAAGCCTGCTCAGTGAAACCGGGCCGGTACCGGCGGGCTGGGGCCGCGCCTATGGCAGTGACTTCAACAAAAGCTGGTCGGGCACGGTATCTCCGAGCTTCGACGGCTCCATCAAGGGCTATCAAGTCGGCCATGACCTCTACGCCTCAGAAACCAACGGCGGGCAGATCCAGCGGTTCGGCCTGTTCGTCGGCCAGAGCCGTTTGCAAGGGGACATCAAGGGGTTTGCCGAAGGCTTCCAAAACCGGCGCTCCGGGCGCGTCAAGCTGGACGGTGACAACTTCGGCGCCTACTGGACCCTCACCGACCCCAAAGGCTGGTACGTGGACCTGGTGGCCATGGGTACACGCTTGGACGGTGATAGCAAATCCGAGCGTGGCGTGAAGATCGACAACAAGGGCCACGCCCTGGCCCTGTCGGCAGAGGCCGGCTACCCGATCACCGTTTCCGAACACTGGGTGGTGGAGCCGCAGGTGCAGGTGATCAACCAGCAGATAGACATGGACAACCAGCACGACGGCATCTCGAAGGTCTCATTCGACTCCCAGGACTACTGGACCGGCCGCCTGGGCGCACGCCTGAAGGGGCGTTACCTGATGCAGAACACTCCCATCGAACCGTATGTACGGGCCAATGCGTGGCGCACCTTCGGTGGCAGCGACACGGTGACCTACGATGACGTGGACCGGATCAAGACCGACCACAAGTCATCCACCGCCGACCTCGGCGTGGGCGTTGTCGCCAGGCTGTCGTCCACCATCAGCGTTTCCCTGGCGGCGGACTACAGCACCCAGCTGGACAGCAATGCCCAGGAGGGTTTCGGCGCTAACGTAGGGGTACGCGTGAGCTGGTAGGCTCACCCCTCCTTGGGGCAGGTGACTGAACGGGCGACGATGGCACCCACCACCGCGCCCACTATCGGCGCTACCCAGAACATCCACAGTTGCATCACGTATTCACCCCCGGCGAACAACGCCGGCCCGGTGCTGCGAGCCGGGTTGACGGAAGTATTGGTGACGGGAATGGATACCAGGTGAATAAGGGTCAGCGCCAGGCCAATCGCAATGGGCGCAAAGCCCGCCGCCGAGCCGGGGCCTGTGACACGCATGATGATGAACACAAAAAAGAACGTCGCGACGGCTTCAACCACCAATGCCGCCAGCAGGCTGTACTGCCCCGGGCTCAGTTGGCCATAGCCATTGGCGGCAAAAGCACCCATTTCAAAGCCTGGTCGGCCGCTGGCAATCAGCGCCAGCACGGCGGCGGCCACAATCGCACCGGCGACCTGGGCAATGATGTAAGGCACCACGTCAACGCCTGCCACCCGACGGCCAACCCACAGGCCAATGGTCACCGCCGGGTTGAAGTGCGCGCCGGAAATACCGCCCACCGCGTAGGCCATGGTCAGCACCGTCAGGCCAAAGGCCAGGGCCACACCGGCAAAGCCAATGCCCAATTCCGGAAACGCTGCCGCCAGTATCGCGCTGCCACAGCCGCCGAAGGTCAACCAGAACGTTCCAAGAAACTCTGCTGCGATTTTCTTTTGCAAACTCGACTCCGCCTTTTACACACGCCATCCGATTGATGGACCCGCGGGCGACGGTAGCAAGCAGGCCCACCCGCCCCGTATCGGACTTTTCCGGATTGTGTGCGACCTTGGCGGATACGCTGAAGATGAAGCTTTTGTCAGTAAAGCCTCACTTAATCGATGGTTAATCCCCCGGGACGAGAGTTGAATCGACCGCACTCGCACGGCTTTGGCCGTTGCCCAGGGCGGCCGCGGCTTATCACTCTGATGAGCCTGCGAACGACTTGCGGAGAAACACCATGAAACTGCGTACGCTAATGCTCGGCGGTGCCCTCGCACTGACGGCTGTAACGGGAATGGCGCAGGCTGATACCGCGCCCGTCGTCACGCCCTACCACTACGGCGAGAAGATGGATGTGCAGAGGGTACTTGCCATGCACGAGACCGATACCAATGTCTGCAAGGTGATCAATGCCGATATCAAGTTCGTGGACAGTGCCGGTAAAGTCCAGGACGTGGGCTATCGCAAGCTGTCGGAAGCCTGCGATTGGCAGAATTGAGCCACGGTACTTTATTTGTAGAAGCGAGCTGGCTCGCGAAGGTCGTTAACGATGACATTGGCCGTCTGATTCAGTGCGACGTTCTCGGGTTATTCGCAAGCAAGCTCGCTCCTGCAACGGTATCCTTGGGCGCTCATTACGGCTGAAAGGATTCGCCATGCAGTTGCACTTCCGTCCCCTTGCTACCCTCACTGCCCTGCTGTGCTTCGCCCTAGCGCTGATCTGGGGTTTGCGTCCCGACCTGCTGCTTTGGGTGTGGAGCGTCGAATACTCCAGCGCCACCGGCCTGGTCGCCCGCCGTAACGCCGCGCTGTTCCTGGCCATCGGTATCATGTTTTATCGCGCCCGCCATTCTCCCCCTGACGCAACACGACACGCCATGACAACCGGCTTCGTCATCGGCTGTTTTGTACTGGCTATGTCGGGGATCTGCGAATGGATCAGCGGCCACGCGGGCCCGGGGATTTTGTTGGCGATTATCACGGAAACGGCGTTGGGCCTGGCGTTTATCCAGGCCCGTAGGTCTTCACAGGCTGAAGTTCAGCCGTGCCCTTAGTAGAACGGACGCGCCCCGGCTCGCTTGAGCGCCGGGGCGGGGGTGTGAGTGTGCTTGAGGTCTTCGCGCAACTCGGTAATCAAGTTGCAGATCGCCCGACTGCTGTCGAGCTTGTTGGCGCAAATGCCGGTAACCACCAGGTCCACCCGGTCATGATCGATCTCGTGATAGACCTTGACCGTCAGCGAGGCGTCAGGCGCCTTGGTGACTTCACAACGTTTAGGCAGGAAACTTCCTTCAATAATGCCGCGTAGTTCCAGATCCGAAAGCATGGCCGACCTCTCCTTTTAATGAGATTGCCAATTGATTGTTATAAACGTTCGTACAGCGTGCGAGCGCGATGACACGTTCGCTGTTGGCGCCTTGCCTACCCTGGGAGACGCCTACAATGACCAAGCCTACCCGGCCCGATCCGGATGCGTTGGAACCTTTCCTCATAAGCGGCTGCGTTACTTATATAAGTTACGTGGCGGACTGCCACTAACCCACGCATTTGCAGCGCTGGCGGGGCTGTCTCCGGTCCCGGCGTGGTTGTAACAAGATCTTTATAAGCACTAAACATGCCGTGCGCGATACTGCCGCTTCGCATATAAAAATCAACGACTTGTAATAAGTAACGCGCTGCAGGGTCGTGCATTCTGCAAGGCGCCATCAATGGCCTCATGCAATTTGAAAGGTACTGGCGCCAGCGTTGTTTGAAGCGAGTTACCGCACGCCAACAGCCTCTATCCAAATGAGTGGGTCGCACTCGGTTAAACTTTTTTAGATTAAACGTTTAACCTGCCTGGGCGGCCACTCGCTCGGCAACATGGCGCAAACTATCGAAGTTGATATTCGCTCCCGAGTTGATCGCTACCCATGTTTCCCCCTGGATACCCGTCGTGGCGACATGCTTGTGCATGCCGGCCACTGCCAGGGCACCTGAAGGCTCGGTGATCGATCGCGTGTCGTCGTAGATCAGCTTTATTGCGCTGCACAACGCGTCATTGCTGACAGTAATCACCTCGTCCACATGGTGCCGGCAGATCTCAAAGCCATGGGCGCCGATCTGCGCGACGGCCGTGCCATCGGCAAAACCGTCGACACTCGGCAGCACCACCCGACTGCCCGCGCGCAACGCTGCCAACAGGCAACTGGAGCCTTCGGGCTCGACGCCGATGATGCGTACTTCAGGGCGCAGGTATTTGACATAGGCCGCGATACCGGCGATCAAACCGCCGCCGCCCACCGGCACAAAAATCGCGTCCAACGGGCCCTGCTGCTGGCGCAGTACTTCCATTCCCACGGTGCCTTGACCTGCAATCACGTCCGGGTCGTCGAAGGGCGAAACAAAGGTACTGCCCGTGGCCTCGGCCAACTGCAGCGCGTGGGCCAGCGCAAAGGGGAAGCTGGCCCCGTGCAACACTGCCTCGCCGCCGCGGGAGCGCACGCCCAGCACTTTCAGCTCGGGAGTGCTGCACGGCATGACGATGGTTGCCTTGATCCCCAGTTCCCGTGCGGCCAGCGCGACGCCTTGGGCATGGTTGCCCGCCGACGCGGTGATCACGCCGCGGGCCTTTTGCACGTCAGTGAGCTGCACCAGCTTGTTGTAAGCGCCACGAATCTTGAAGGAAAAAGTCGGCTGCAGGTCTTCACGCTTGAGCAGGATTTGATTGCCCAGCAAGGCCGAAAGGGCCGGTGCCGCCTGCAATGGCGTACGCACCGCCAGGTCATACACGGGTGCTGCCAGGATCTTCTTTACGTAGTGCTCAAGCAATCCCGAGTCTGGGGTCTGACTCGCCGGGCGGGTACTCATGGGTGTCTCCTGGGTGTTTACAGGGCCCTGGAGACGGAAAAACAAAACCCGCCTCTAGGGCGGGTTTGGGTGCAGCCGAGCGCTATCCCGCCAAATGAGGAATGGCGGTAATAATGCTTGGCTGGCAACGAAACGTTTGAAATGTCATGAATCAAAATTAACCGGCGCTGGCAGGCAAAGTCAATGGCGAAACGCCAGGCTTTACGCGGAGCATACGAAACGTATACGCTTTGTATATCAACCCGGCACAGTGAACATCATGGGCATCGTCAAGATCACCGACCAACTGCACGAACAACTCCGTCTGGCCAGCGCCACCATGGACCGTTCCATCAACGCCCAGGCCGAGTTCTGGATCAAGATCGGCCTGCTGGCCGAACTTAATCCGCACCTGGCCTACAACGACTTGATCAACAAATTGCTACTAGACAAACCCGACCTGATCCGGGGGCGCGCTCAATGATCAAGACTGCCGAGCAACTTGCTGTGATGCGCGAATCGGGCCGCCTGCTGGCTCAGGTGTTTACCATGCTCGACGGCTTCGTGACCGCCGGCCAGTCGACCCTGGAGATCGACAGCGCCGTAGAAGCCTACATTCGCAATAACCTGCAATCGCGGCCCGCAAGCCTGGGCCAGTACGACTACCCCTTTTGCATCAACACCTCGATCAACGAGGTGGTGTGCCACGGCATGCCCAACGCCAACGCGGTACTCAAGGACGGCGACATCGTCAACATCGACATCACCCTGGAAAAAGGCGGCTTTATTGCCGACTCCAGCAAGATGTACATGATCGGCAACGTCGCGCCCAAGGCCCGGCGCCTGGTGGAAATGACCTTTGAAGCGATGTGGGCCGGGATCCACCAGGTCAAGCCCGGTGCACGCCTGGGAGACATTGGCTACGCCATCCAGAGCCACGCCCAGAACAACGGCTACAGCGTAGTGCGCGAATATTGCGGGCACGGTATAGGCCGCGAGATGCACGAAGACCCGCAGATCCTGCACTTCGGCCGCCCCGGCACCGGCCTGGAACTGCGCGAAGGCATGGTGTTCACCATCGAGCCGATGCTCAACCAGGGCAGCGCCAAAGTGCGCAGCTTGAAGGACGGCTGGACGGTGGTGACCCGCGATAACAGCTTGTCGGCGCAGTGGGAACATACCGTGGCGGTGACGCGGGACGGGTTTGAGGTGTTGACGTTGCAAAACAGCACCGGCGAATGACCTGTAGCGAGGGAGCTTGCTGTGGCGAGGGAGCTTGCTCCCGCTGGAGTGCGCAGCGCTCCTGTTCTTTTGGGGGCGGCTGCGCAGCCCAGCGGGAGCAAGCTCCCTCGCCACAGCAGCTCCTTTGCCACAAATAACTTCCCGAATATAGTCACACCGCCTTGTCGCCATTCCCCGCAACCCGCTTCAACCCCAACACCATCAACCCCGCCCCCAACCCCATCGCAGCCATAAACAACGGATACGAAACCCACCACGGCGTGCCTGCCGTCATCATGCTGAACTCCGACATCCCGCCCACACTCGCAATCAGGTTCAACGGCAAGAACACCACGTTGATCAACGTCAGCTTGCGCAGCAGGTTGTTCATGCTGTTGTTCATCAGGTTGCCCCGCGCATCGATCAGCCCGGAGAACACGTTGGAGTAAATCTCCGCCTGCTTGTAGCACTGGTTGTTCTCGATGATCAGGTCATCGATCAGCCCCAGTATTTGCGCGCTGAAATGCTCCTTTTCCGCATGGTTTCGCAGGCGCGCCAGCACTGCGCCGTTGCTGTGCAGGGCGTTGATGTAATAGATCAGGCTTTCGCTGAGGTTGAACATCTGCATCAGGTGGCGGTTGCTCATCGATGCGTTGAACTGCTGCTGCAACTCCCGGGCGACCATCTTGATCACCTTGAGGTGGCCCAGGTAGTGGTGGATGTTGTTGAGCAGCAGGTCCAGCAACACATCCAATGGCGTGTGTAACGGCCGCCGTGCCCCCAGCCCGGAAAGCTGACTGTCGTCGGTGGCGATCACCAGCAGTTGGTCGCCGGAAAACAGCAAGCCGCAGGACGCCACTTCAAACACCAGGTTGCCGCCGCCGGAATAGTTCTCCGGGCGCTTCCAGATCAGGAACAGGTTATCGGGGTGAAACTCGATGCGCGATACTTCGTCCGGGTCCAGTGCCGAGGCCAGGGCATGTTCATCGAGCTTGTAGCAGTCGCGCAGGTACTTGCGCTCATGGGGGTCGGGGTTGCTGAACAGCAGCACATTCGCGTCGTCCCCCAGGCTGTTGTACAACTTGCCATCGGCTAATTCAAAGCGCTGGATCATCGCGCGTCACCACGCCTGGCCTTGACGCTTCAGCTCCAGGCGTCGCACGAACTCCTCCAGTACCAGGGAATACAAATCGTCTTGCAGGTAGGCGTCTTCGATGCCGGCGTCCATGTTGGGGTTGTCGTTGACCTCGATCACCACCACCTTGTCGCCGGATTGCTTGAGGTCTACGCCGTACAGGCCGTCGCCGATCAGGTTGGCGGTTTTTACCGCCAGTTCCACCACGGCCCTGGGGGCTTCGTGGACCGCCAACGTGCGGCATTCGCCGTTGATGTCCTGGCCGATGGCCTTGTGATTGTAGATCTGCCAATGGCCCTTGGACATGAAGTACTGGCAGGCAAAGATCGGTTTGCGGTTGAGCACGCCAATGCGCCAGTCGTACTCGGTGTAGAAAAATTCCTGGGCCAGCAACAACACAGAATGCTCGAACAACTCGGCGGTGGCGGTCAGCAGCGCTTGCTGGCTTTCCACCTTGATCACACCCCGGGAGAAACACCCGTCGGGGATCTTCAGTACCAGCGGGAAGCCGAGGCGCTCGCCCACCCGTTCAAAGTCCTCGGGTCGCTCCTTGTAAAGGATTTCGGTGGCGGGCATGCCCAGTTGGTGGCTTTTGAGCAGGTCAGTGAGGTAGACCTTGTTGGTGCAGCGCAGGATCGACGCGGGGTCGTCCATCACCACCAGCCCTTCGCTCTCAGCCTTTTTGGCGAAGCGGTAGGTGTGGTTGTCGACGCTGGTGGTCTCGCGAATCAGCAAGGCGTCGTATTCGGCCAGGCGGGCGTAGTCCTTGCGTTCGATCAGCTCCACATCAATGCCCAGGCCCTTGCCGACGCGTACGAAGTTTTCCAGGGCACGGGCGTTGGACGGCGGCAATTGTTCCTGCGGGTCGTGCAGGATCGCCAGGTCATAGCGGGCCAGACGGCGGGAGCGCGGTTGGCGCCAGATCTTGCGGCTGAAGTTATCCAGCGCATTGGCAAACTGATCTTCCTGGTCATCGCGCAACTTGTGCAGTACGCCGGACTTTATGCCTTCGATGTGCCAGCCGTTGTTCTTGCGAAACTCAACTAGCAATATCGGACAGGGAAATGCTTCAAACAACTGGCGGGCCAAATCCTGCAACGGCTCAATATTGGTTCGGCCAAAATAAAGTGTCAGGGTAAAGCCTTCAGTGTTGCTGTAGAGGTGATGACTCAAGGCTTTATCGAGGGTTTTATCCAGGTCGTCCAGGGCCAGCCCATACAGGGATTTTTTTGTCAGCTCGCTGATGGTGCGCACCGACGGAATCACCTTGTGGCCCCTTGCCTCGGCCAGCAGCGAGCAGTAGTAGCCGTGGCCCAGGTACTTGTAGCTGCGGCACAGGTTGATCACCTGCACGCGCTTGCCGGTCTCGTTTTCCCTGGTTTGCTCAAGGTATTCCTGGGCGGTGACGATGTCTTCGCTGGGGAAGTAAGACGCCCAGTCTTCCTTGCGTTCGACAATGATCACGACTTGGCTTGCACTCTTGGGAGGGCTGGAAAAATAACCGCTGGAAGTTATTGTCGCCGCCACTGTTTGCTCGGATACTTCACGCCAATGACCTTGTACCGCTGACATAGTGATTGATCCGCTTTAGAGAACTAGACCTTTTCTATTAAGCACGATCTTTTAGAGAAGTCCCGTTTCGTTACGTAACTTTTACGGCGGTCACATGGCTCTTTCCTTTCGCGTTGCAACACCCGAAGACGTGCCCCAATTGGTGGCGCTGGAACAGCACTGTTTCACCACGGACCGGCTCTCCACCCGCAGCTTCCAGTGGATGGTCAGCCGCGCCCACGGGCAACTGCTGGTAGCAGAAAAGGACGACGATTTGCTCGGCTACGCCCTGGTGCTGTTCCACCGTGGCACCTCCTTGGCGCGCCTGTATTCCATCGCCATCGCCGAGTCGTCCCGGGGCCTGGGACTGGGCAAGCAACTGCTGACGCGCATCGAAGCCTGCGCCGTCGATCATGACTGCGCGTACCTGCGCCTGGAAGTACGCACCGACAACCCCGGCGCCATTGCCCTGTACGAGCGCAACGGCTACCGGC
This sequence comes from Pseudomonas sp. Bout1, assembly GCF_034314165.1. Classification (GTDB taxonomy): domain Bacteria; phylum Pseudomonadota; class Gammaproteobacteria; order Pseudomonadales; family Pseudomonadaceae; genus Aquipseudomonas. The sequence goes on from NZ_JAVIWK010000001.1 coordinate 3,836,818, forward strand.
GCTTTGCCCTGGTCAACGACTACTACGAAGACCACGCCGCCGCCCTGCGCCTGGAGAAACGTATCCTTCAGCACCAGGACGCACGCGCCCTGAGCGTGCCCTATTACCAGCAGACCACCGACTTCACCTGCGGCGCCGCCAGCCTGCTGATGGCCATGGGCGCCCTGGAACCTGCGCGGGTGGCCCAACGCCGGGAAGAACTGCAGATATGGCGCGAGGCAACCACCGTGTTCATGACCGCCGGCCATGGCGGTTGCAGCCCCCAAGGCCTGGCCCTGGCCGCCTGGCGTCGGGGCTTTCGGGTGCGCATGCAGGTCAATGTGCGCGGGCCGTTATTTCTCGACGGGGTACGGGACGCGCATAAAAAAGACGTCATGCGTTTGGTGCATGACGCCTTCGAGGAAGAACTGGCATTGAGTGACGTTGAGCAAGTGCTCGGCGGCCCGCTGGATTTACCCCAGGTGCTGCGCGACGGCGGGCAGCCGCTGGTGTTGATCAGCAGCTACCGGCTCACCCGCTCCAAGTCACCCCATTGGGTGATCGTCACCGACTGCGACGAAGACTTCGTGTACCTGCACGACCCGGACGTCGACCACAGCCAGCATCGCCAACCCATGGACTGCCAGCATCTGCCGGTCAGCCACGGGGAGTTCGAGCGCATGTGCCGGTTCGGCAACAACAAATTACGCGCAGCGGTAGTGGTGTTCAGGCGACTTGCTTGATCCCGGCCTTGGCCTCCAGTTCGCGCACCAGCGGCAGTACGCGTTTGCCGAAGTACTCGACCTCTTCCTGGAAGTGCAGGAAGCCGGCCAGCACCAGGTCCACGCCTACGGCCTTCAACGCGACAATGCGTTCGGCGATCTGTTGCGGGGTGCCGATCAGGTTGGTCTTGAAGCCGTCGTTGTACTGCACCAGATCCTCAAAGGTCGACTTGGCCCAATTGCCCTCACCTTCCGGTGAAGCCTTGCCCGCCTGTTTCGCCGCATCGCCAAACGCGTTGACGGCTTCGGGGTCGGCTTGCTCGATGATTTGCGCGAGCACGGCGCGAGCCTCTTCCTCGGTGTCGCGGGCAATCACAAACGCGTTCACTCCAACTTTCACCGAGTGGTTGTTGGCCGCCGCCTTGGCGCGAATGTCGTCGACCTGGGCCTTGATGCCTTCCGGCGTATTGCCGTTGGTGAAGTACCAGTCCGACACCCGCGCGGCCATGTCCCGCGCTGCCCGCGAACTGCCGCCCTGGAAGATTTCCGGGTGTGGCTCGCCCAGTGGCTTGGGTTTGAGGCTGTAGTTGTTGAAGCGGTAGAAATCGCCCTTGAAGGTGAAATTGTCCTGCGTCCAGATACCTTTCAAAGCGCGGATGAATTCCTCGGAGCGCCGGTAACGTTCATCGTGCTCCAGCCAGTGTTCGCCAATGGCCTGGAACTCGCCCTTGAACCAGCCGCTGACAATGTTCACCGCCACACGGCCATTGGTGAGTTGGTCGATAGTTGCCAGTTGCTTGGCCGCCAGGGCTGGCTGCCACGGGCCAGGCAGGATTGCTGCGATCACCTTGAGCGTGGTGGTGGCCGCCAGCAGCGCGTGGCTGAAGGCAACGGATTCATGCTGGTATTCGGCGCCATAACCGGCGGTGAACCGAATCTGCGTGAGGGCGTATTCAAAGCCGGCTTCCTCGGCCAACTGCGCCAGTTTGCGGTTGTAGTCGATACCCCAATCGGTGCGTTGTTCGATCTTGCTGACCACCAGCCCACCGCTGACATTGGGCACCCAGTAGGCAAATTTTACGGCTTGCTGACTCATCGGACTGTACCTCGCACATTGGCTTGTACACGGTGTGGAGCAGCAAGCGTGCCAGCGCTCGTGACAGGCCCGGGCGGCAAGCCCTCCAGCACTGACGCGGGCGAAAATCACCCGACGCCGAGGTGTCACCGATTGCAGCGGTTTGTCGTTTTGCTGTTGCACCAGCAACAGTTGAATTCGCGCCGCGCCCGTAAATATGCGCCTTGGCGCCCGGCATGGACTGTGCAACGGCTTCACTATTCAACTGCCCAGGAGCCGTCCCATGACCGAACACCACGTGATCAATCCACTGTCCATCGGCGTGGACTATCCCGCCCTGGCCGAACGCTTCCGCCCGATCTTCCAACGCATCGCCGAGGGTGCCGTGGAGCGTGAGCAAACCCGCGCCCTGCCCTACGAGCCCATCCAGTGGCTCAAGCAAGCCGGCTTCGGCGCCGTGCGTGTGCCGGTGGAGTACGGCGGCGGTGGCGCCTCCCTGCCGCAGTTGTTTGAATTGCTGATTGAGCTGGCCGAAGCCGATTCCAATGTACCGCAGGCCCTGCGCGGGCATTTTGCATTTGCCGAAGACCGCCTGAATGCCGCGCCCGGCGTGGCGCGGGACATCTGGTTCAAGCGCTTTGTCGACGGCGACATCGTCGGCTGCGCCTGGACCGAAATCGGCGGCGTGGCCATCGGCGACGTCGGCACCCAAGTCAGCCCCGATGGCGACAAATGGAAGCTCAACGGTGAAAAGTTCTACAGCACCGGCAGCCTGTTTTCCGACTGGATTGACGTGTACGCCCAACGCAGCGATACCGGCGCCGATGTGATTGCCGCCACCCGCACCCGCCAGCCTGGCGTGGTGCAAAGCGATGACTGGGACGGCTTTGGCCAGCGCACCACCGGCAGCGGCACCTCGCGCTTTACCGATGCCGTGGTGGAGGCAGAAAACGTCATCGACTTCGCTACCCGTTTCAAGTACCAGACCGCGTTTTACCAGTTGGTGCTACTCGCCACCCTGGCCGGTATTGGCCGCGCAGCCCTCAACGATGTGTCGCATCAGGTGCGCAGCCGAAAGCGGATCTACAGCCACGGCAACGCCGCCCATGTGAGCCAGGATTCACAGATTCAGCAGGTGGTGGGCGAAGTGGCGGCGCTGGTGTATGCCGCCCAAGCCAGTGCCTTGAAGGCCACCCACCCGGCGCAACGAGCTTACATAGCGCGATTCGGCGGGGATGATGCCGTGGAGCGAGAGGCCAATGTCGCCGCTGAGATCGAATCCGCCACGGCGCAGGTGGTGGTCTCGGAACTGATCCAGCGCGCCACCACCGAACTGTTCAACGCACTTGGCGCGTCAGATGTGCGCCAGGGCAAATCCCTCGACCGGCACTGGCGCAACGCACGGACGGTGTCGTCCCACAACCCGGTGATCTACAAGGCGCGGATTGTCGGCGACTGGGTAATCAACGCCAGCGAGCCGCCGTTCGTGTGGCAGATCGGCAATGGCCCGGCGCGTTAAAACGCCAGCTTGAAGCCGATCATCACCAGCATGAACGCCAGGCACGGGCGCAAGATCCCGTCCGGGACCTTGCCGGCCATATGGCTGCCGACATAAATCCCCGGCAGCGAGCCCAGCAACAGGAAGCCCAGCAGGTGCCAGTCCATGTTGCCCATGCTCGCGTGGCCGAGGCCCGCGACCAGGGTCAGCGGCACGGCGTGGGCGATCTCGGTGCCCACCAGGCGCTTGGTGGCCAGGAACGGGTACAGGATAAACAGCGCCACGGTGCCCAGCGCGCCCGCGCCAATGGAGGTCAGGGCAACCATGGTGCCGAGGACCGCACCGGTGATGATGGTCAACGCATTGAGGTTGCGCGGCGCCATCTTGTAGTCATCGCCGGCATGCCGCTGGGCGAACGCCAACAGTTTGTTCTTGAACAGGATCGCGGTGGCCGTCAGCAGCAACACCACGCCGAGGGACTGCTTGATGACCGCGTTCAAGGCGGCGGGATCGGTGTTCAGGCTCTTGAGGAACCACAAGGTCAGCAACACTGCAGGCACGCTGCCCAGGGTCAACCAGCCGGTGATGGTCCAGTCGATGTTGCGGTTCTTGCTGTGAACCAATACCCCACCAGACTTGGTGATGGCGGCGTACAACAGGTCGGTGCCCACGGCAGTGGCCGGGTTGATGCCGAACCAGAGCAGGATCGGCGTCATCAACGAGCCCCCGCCTACACCGGTCATTCCCACGATGAATCCAACAATCAGGCCAGCAATCGAGAAACCAAAATTACCCACATCCATTACAACTACCTGCGGCCTTATAAAATTCTGGCCGCAGCATAGCGATTTTTCTTATAACGACTTATATCAAAAAGATCTGACTTTATGCCTTTCTTGTCAGTCGCTGACTGCAATAGGCCTGGGTCTGGTACGGGAACGCGACCGTTTCACGACCGCGCAAGTCCGGATGGGTATTGATCAGCGCATGTAGCTGCTCGGTGACCCGCGCCTTTTGCGCCTCTGGTAACGCCGCGATAAAGCTCACGGAGAGGAAGCGATCCATGATCACCTCCTGGGGGCTGCCCACATGGCTGTAGGGAAAGCAGGTCATTTCGGGGGCGGAAAAATACTCGCCGGTAAATGCCTCGCGCCAACGCCCGGTGTGAAAACGCGGCGTGTCGCCCTCGTAGGGCGTGATGATTTCGGTGATCGCCGCGACCCAGTCCACTGATTCGTCCCGCACATTCCAGATCAACCCCAGGCGGCCGTCCGGCTTGAGCACCCGGTGAATTTCCGCCAGGGCCGCTTCCGTGGAGAACCAGTGAAACGCCTGGGCACACACCAACGCATCGGCGGTCGCCGCATCAAGCGGGATGGCTTCTGCGGTGCCCGACAGCAGGCGCACATCCGGCAGCAGTTTTTTCAACTGAGCGCCCATCGCCTCCACCGGCTCAACCGCGATCAACCTCGGCGCCACGGTGTTGAGCAAACGGGTGAACTTGCCAGTGCCGGCGCCCAGGTCGATGACTGTGGAGTGGGGAGTGATCTGCAGGGCGTCGGTCAGCCAGCCCGTGAGTTGTCGTGGGTAATCCGGCCGACCTTGAGCGTACGTGACGGCTTGAGTAGAGAAACCCTGTTGAGCAGACGTGTGAACACCGGTCATTGCCAATCTCTCCTCTGGGAGTGCGGGGGCCCACAGTGTGCGCCCTTGCCGATTTATTTTCTAATCGCTGCATCCGTTTGCACGTGTCGTGGGTAGTACCGGTAGCAGCACCTCGCTGCCCTAATGGAGAGACATCGATGAACGTCAAAGCCTTGTTCTGCGTGACCTGCCTGTTCGTTGCTGCACCCACCGCCTTTGCCCAGACCGGCTTGCCCGACAGCATCAAGGTGCCGGACGGCCACAAGGTGGCGATGGAAACCACCGGGGTCGGCGAAATCACCTACGAATGCCGGGACAAGGCCAACGCCGTCGGCCAGACCGAATGGTTTTTCGTCGGGCCCAAGGCCGTGCTCAATGACCGCGCCGGCCAGCAGGTCGGCACTTACTTCGGCCCGCCTGCCACCTGGCAGGCCAAGGACGGTTCGAAAGTCACAGGCACCCAGTTGGCGGTTGCGCCGTCCAGCGCCGGCAACTTGCCCTATCAACTGGTCAAGGCCAACCCTGCCGAAGGCAAGGGCGCGATGACTAACGTCGCGTACATTCAACGGGTGGCCCTCAAGGGCGGCGTGGCGCCGAGTGCCGAATGCACGGCGGCCAACAAGGGCAAGCAGGAAGTGGTGAAGTACCAGGCCGACTACATCTTCTGGGCGGCCAATTAACCAAACTCGTCTACGCTGCTGCCAAAGCGCCCCGGGCTCACCGCCGGGGCCTCCACCAGGGAACCCTGTCTTTGCCTGAAGCCGATTTTGACTATGAAGCCTGCCTGCTGGCTTGCGCCCGTGGCGAACAACCGGCCCTGCATCGCCTGTATCAACAGGAAAGCAGCCGGCTGCTGGGGTTGCCTTGCGCATCGTGCGTGACAAGGCGGTAGCCGAAGACATCGTGCATGACGCCTTTATCAAGATCTGGAATGGCGCCGCCAGCTTTGCCCCCCACAAAGGCTCGGCCCGCGGCTGGGTGTACAGCGTTACCCGGCACCTGGCGCTCAATGCCATGCGCAGCAAAGGCCGCGAAGTGCCCCTCGGCGAAGAGCATGAAACCACCGAACACACCGACACTTTCGACTACCAGGCGCGCTCGGGACGCCTCTACAACTGCCTCGAACAACTCGACCCGGCCCGGCGCAACTGCATCCTGCATGCGTATGTAGACGGTTATTCCCACACTGAAATCGCGCACAAACTCGGCGCCCCGCTGGGCACCGTGAAAGCGTGGATCAAACGCAGCCTCGCGGCATTGCGTGAGTGCATGGCATGAACAGCATCGACGAACTGGCCAGCGAATACGTGCTCGGCACCTTGCCCGCCGAGCAACGCGCCGAAGTGCAACAACGCCTGGCAACCGACCCCGAATTACGTGCGGCGGTGGACGCCTGGGAACAGCGCCTGCTGCCATTGACAGAACAGGCTGCGCCCGCGACGCCTTCGGTTTATTTATGGCGACGCATCGAGGGCAGCCTGGGGCATTCAGCTAGCCAGGACCCACCCGTCTCGTGGTGGAACAGACTGGCATTGTGGCGCGGGCTGGCTGGCGCCGGCATCGCGGCAAGCCTGGTCCTGGCATCGCTGTTGCTGACCCGTACGGCTAGCGTGACCCCGACCGCTTATGTGGTGGTGTTGGTCGCCCCGCAAAACCAGGCGCCGGGCTGGGTGATTCAGGCGAGTAATGATCAGAAAATCCAGCTGATTCCACTGGGCGTCATGGAAGTACCGGCCGACAAGACCTTGCAGTTCTGGACCAAGGGCGAAGACTGGCAAGGCCCGGTGTCGCTGGGTTTGGTCAAGCCCGGGCAGACGTTATCAGTGCCCCTGGACAAACTCCCGCCGCTGGCGCCGAACCAGCTGTTTGAGCTGACCCTGGAAAACCCGGGCGGCTCGAAAACCGGCAAGCCGACAGGTCCGATTCAGGCAATTGGCCGGGCCGTTAAAGTAATCTGAACGTAATGCAATGTTGTGCAACGCCGGTTCGCGCACTTGCATTACATCTCGGGGCTATGGCGTCAGCATTGCGCTATAGAATCGGCCTCGAAACCCGGCTCCCTGGACCCTCCATGCCCTCAAAAACCCGTTCGCTGCTGATTCTCGCCCTCGTCGTCATCTTTACCGGCATCGGCGCCGGCCTGGGTGGCATGCTCCTGGCGTTGCTGCTGCACGGCATCCAGCACCTGGCGTACGGCTACAGCCTCGACAGCCTGATCAGCCATGAAACCTTTTTGCTCGGTGTCACCGCTGCCTCACCCGAACGCCGGGTGCTGGTGCTGATGAGCTGCGGCCTCATCGCAGGCATCGGTTGGTGGCTGATCTATCGCTATGGCCGCCCGTTGGTAAGCATCAAGCAAGCCGTCTCGGCCGACGCGCCGATCATGCCGCCCAAGACCACCCTCGCCCACGCCGTGCTGCAAATCATCACCGTGGCCCTCGGGTCGCCACTGGGCCGTGAGGTGGCGCCACGGGAAGTCGGCGCGCTGGCCGCCACCTGGTTGTCACAACGGGCCCGCCTGGCACCCGACATGCACCGGCTGATCGTCGCCTGCGGTGCGGGCGCCGGGTTGGCGGCGGTGTACAACGTGCCGCTGGGCGGCGCGGTGTTTGTGCTTGAGGTGTTGGTGGGCGTGTTCAGCTGGCCGGCGGCGGTGATTGCGCTGGCCACCTCGGCCATCGGCGCATCGGTGGCCTGGATTGGCCTGGGGGCCAAGTCGCAATACGTAGTGCCGCACTTTGTACTCAGCCCCGGCCTGATCGCCTGGGCGCTGATCTGCGGCCCGGTGTTTGGCCTGGCCGCCTATGGGTTCACGCGCCTGACCGGCGCAGCCCGCAGCCATGCCGCCCGTGGTTGGCGGCTGCCGGTATTGTCGTTGATCAACTTCACGATCATCGGTGGCCTGGCGATTTTCCTGCCGCAGATCCTCGGCAACGGCAAAGGCCCAGCGCAGTTGGGCTTCGACAATGAGCTGACCATCGCCCTCGCCGCTGTGCTGTTGGTGGTCAAGGTACTGATCACCGCCAGCAGCCTGCGCGCCGGTGCCGAAGGCGGCCTGTTGACCCCGGCGCTGGCCAACGGCGCATTGCTGGCGATCATCCTCGGCGGCGCCTGGAGCCTGCTGTGGCCCGGCGTGCCGCTGGGCGCGTTTGCGATCATTGGCGCGGCGGCGTTCCTGGCGTCGAGCATGAGCATGCCGCTGACGGCGATTGTGCTGGTGGCGGAATTCACCCGCATCGATCACGACTTCCTGGTGCCGATCATTCTCGCGGTAGCGGGCTCGATGTGCATGAGCAAGCTGTGCGTGTTGTGGGAAAAGCGCTGAAGAGGCTGGATTAAAAACCTGACACGCGCCATCCTCCGCGCTTTCAGCCGCCCCATCAGCGGCGTTCCACGCACAAAGGACAGGCCCATGCTCGACCAACCCCTCACCTCCGCCGATTTCGAATTCATCGACGAAACCCTGCTCAAGTACGGCGATGATCACTCGGTGCTGAACCTGGCCGAGCTTGACGGCTACTTCACCGCACTGGTCTCAAGCCCTGCGCAGGTGGATGTGGCCGAATGGTTCCCCGGCATCTTTGGTGGGCAGAACCCGGATTGGGAAAGCCCGAAGGAAGCCGGGCAGTTCCTTGAACTGTGCGTGCGCCATATGAACGCCATCGCCAAGCAACTGGCGACCGATGCGCAAGGCTTTAAAGCGCGCTTTGAAGAAACCGAGCATCAGGGCCAGCCACTGACCCTGGCGGAAGAATGGTGTTTTGGCTATATCCGTGGCGCGGCCATCGGCAACTGGCCGGAGCTGCCTGCCGAACAGGCCGGGCAGTTTGAGAAGATTTCCTGGTGCGCCGAGCAGGACAACTTTGAACTGCCGGCAGACCTGGATGTTGATGCCCATCAACAACGGGTAGCTACAATCGAACCGGCCGCCCGTGCGCTGCACGATTACTGGTTGGTTCAACGCTGACTTACCTTGCACCTGAACACAATGCCTGTGGCGAGGGAGCTTGCTCGCCACATTAAATCAGCACCAACACATGCTGGCCTTGTTTGCCCTTGGGCAACGTCACTTGACGCTCAAACCACGCACCTGCCGTTCGACCAGTGGTGCCCCACGTCGTCGTAACCCCTGAATATCAACGATCCCCGCTCGACAACGGTGGCGTGTTTGGCCGATTATTCGTGTCCGCCAAACGCCAGCCGCCTTGAAGCAGGAGCCTTGTACCTTGAGTTCGCAGAAAACCGTGACCGTTACACCGCCCAACTTTCCATTGAACGGCAAGGTAGCGCCCCCCGGCTCCAAATCCATTACCAACCGTGCCCTGCTGCTGGCCGCCCTGGCCAAGGGCACCAGCCGCTTGAGCGGCGCGTTGAAAAGCGATGACACCCGCCACATGTCGGTGGCCCTGCGGCAGATGGGCGTGGTGATCGATGAGCCGGACGACACCACGTTCGTCGTCACCAGCCTGGGCAAGCTGCAATTGCCGGCGCAACCGCTGTTCCTCGGCAACGCCGGCACGGCGATGCGCTTTCTCACCGCTGCCGTGGCCACCGTACACGGCACCGTAGTGCTGGACGGCGACGCCTACATGCAAAAACGCCCGATCGGCCCGCTGCTCGCGACCCTCGGCCAAAATGGCATCAAGGTTGACAGCCCCACCCGCTGCCCGCCGGTCACCGTGCACGGCACCGGCCGGGTGCAGGCCAAGCGTTTCGAGATCGACGGCGGCCTGTCGAGCCAGTACGTGTCGGCGCTGCTGATGCTGGCAGCATGCGGCGACGCCCCGATCGAAGTGGCGCTGACCGGCAAGGACATCGGCGCCCGTGGCTACGTCGACCTGACCCTGGACTGCATGCGCGCCTTCGGTGCCCAAGTGGACATCGTCGATGAAAGCACCTGGCGCGTGGCCCCCACCGGCTACACCGCCCACGACTACCTGATCGAGCCTGACGCTTCCGCCGCCACCTATTTGTGGGCCGCCGAAGTGTTGACCGGTGGCCACATCGACCTCGGTGTCGCCCCGCAGGATTTCACCCAGCCCGACGCCAAGGCCCAGGCAGTGATCGCGCAATTCCCGCACATGCAGCCGGTGGTCGTCGGCTCGCAAATGCAGGATGCAATCCCCACCCTCGCCGTATTGGCCGCCTTCAATAACACACCGGTGCGCTTCACCGAACTGGCCAACCTGCGGGTCAAGGAATGTGACCGGGTGCAAGCCCTGCATGACGGCCTGAATGAAATCCGCCCGGGCTTGGCAACCATTGAAGGTGATGATTTGCTGGTGGCCAGCGATCCGGCCCTGGCAGGCACCACCTGCAACGCGCTGATCGACACCCATGCCGACCACCGCATCGCCATGTGCTTTGCCCTGGCGGGCCTGAAAGTGTCGGGCATCAGGATTCAGGACCCGGACTGCGTCGGCAAGACCTATCCTGAGTACTGGAAAGAGCTGGAAAGCCTTGGGGTCCATTTGACCTGGTAAGCCATCGGCGCCGGTAACGGGAGGGAGACTTCATGACGATTCGCCAACCCTGCCCACCCGGCGCCTGCGACTGCAATCGCGAGCAACTGCTCGACACAGCCGGCACCGATGCACGCATCCTGCACCTGACGCGCCAGGAAGAAAAACGCCTGCTCGAACGCCTTGAAAACCTGCAAAGCCTGTCGGACCTGGAACGCATGCAACAGCTGATGCACCAGCAACTGGGCATCCGCGTGCACATCGCGCCAGGTCATACGGAAGTGAAGACGATGCGCGGGATTCAGATCGTTATCGAAGAGTTACCGGGGCTGTGTCGCAAGACCCGGCAGTCGATTCCGGCGGCGATTCGCAAGGGCATGGAGAAGCGGCCGGAGATTGCGTATCGGTTGCTGGATGCTAATGACTTGTTTCGGGAGCTTTGAGTCAGTTCCCCCTGCCACCCGCAAACGACCACTCATCCGCCGCGGTCGTGGTAATCACCACCATCACATCCTCAGGGTTCAGCCCTATGGCCGCCTCCAATCGCTCCACCAGCACCCGGTAGAAGCAGCGTTTGGTCTCGGTATCACGAGGTTTACCGCCGGTGATCGCGATCAATACATAGTCGTGGCTGCGTGGGCCGCCCAGGTAGTTGGGGTCGATGATCATCTCGCCCACTTCATGCTGGTGGATCACATGAAAACGATCCGCGTCAGGAATCTTGAAGCTTTCAACCAGGGCGTCATGCAGCCCCTGGGACAGCGCTTGCAGGTACTCGGGGGATTTCCCACGATGCAGGGAGATTCGGGCGTAAGGCATGGGGTTACTCCGCAGGATTGATGGCTGCCAGCAGGTTCAGCGCCGACGCCGCCGTCGGCCAACCGGAATAAAACGCCAAGTGAGTGATGACTTCGCCCAGCTCATGGACGCTCACTCCGTTGCCCATCGCGCGCTGCAAGTGAAACGGCAATTGCTCCAGGCGATACATCGCCACCAATGCCGCCACAGTGATCAGGCTGCGCTCCCTGGGCGACAGGCCATCACGCTCCCAGATGTCGGCGAACAGCACATCGCGGGTCAGCTCGGTAAATTTGTTGCTCATGGACTCTCGCTCCGACAATTCAGTTGACGGGCAAAAACTAGCAAGCCAGGATCGTTCCGAATATCAGATTTAATGGCACCCACCATCCCGCTTTAATGGACTATCCAATGCGCCGCCCCACCTTCGACCTTGATGTACTGCGGACCTTCGTGACGGGCGTGGAACTGAACAGCTTTGCCAGGGCGGCGGACCGCCTGGGTCGTTCGACCTCGGCCGTCAGCGCGCAATTAAAGAAACTCGAAGAACAGGTCGGCACGCCAGTGCTGAGTAAATCCGGGCGCGGCCTGGCGTTGACACCGGTGGGCGAGGTGCTGCTGAGTCATGCCAGGCGATTGCTCGAACTCAATGACAGCATCTTCAGCAGCCTCCACGAAACCCAAACCGCCGGCACCTTGCGCCTGGGCTTACAGGAGGATTTTGGCGAGCATGTGCTCAGTGACATCCTGCGGCGCTTCGCCAGGCTGTACCCGATGATCAGCCTCGAAGTGCGGATTGGCCGCAACGCCGAGCTGCTGGCGCTGATCGACAGCGCCAGCCTGGACCTGGCGCTGACCTGGGAAACTGGCCACGCCAAGTCCAACTCCACGCGCCTGGGGCAAACACCGATGCACTGGATCGGGCCGCGCGACAAGCCACCACTGCCGCGCGCCGAGGATGCGCCGCTGCCACTGGTGATGTTCGAGGCGCCCTGTGTATTGCGCAGCGCGGCCACCGAGGCGCTGGACCGTGCCGGGATTGCCTGGCGCATTGCGTTGACCAGCCCGAGCGTGGGCGGGATCTGGGCGGCGGTCGATGCCGGGTTGGGCGTGACCTTGCGCACCCGCATCGGGTTGCCGGCGCACCTGCGTGTGCTCGACGGGCTGCCGCCGGTGCCGACCCTTGGCTACGCCCTGCATCACAGCCATCAGGCGCCGAGCGCGGCAGTCGCTCAGTTGGCGACGCTGATACAGGGCAGCCTGGAACAACCGGTTTTTTAGGCAGGCTCGCAAGCGGCCAGCGTGACGAACAGTTGTCGCCCCAACTTCGCCACCGTCTCCAGATGCTGCTCGGCCGCGCCGCTCTCCGAGTCCAGCAGCAACTCGGACGTCAGCACCTGCGCCCCACAGTAATCAAAGATCCCATGGTCGATCTGCGCTCGCATGGCATTGGCATAGCCGTGGCGTTCAAACACCCCCTCGTCCGCCCCGCCGACGCCCAGCAAGTGAACCTGCAGGTGGCCGAGTTTTTTCACCACTTTGGTTTCCAGGCTGTAGTCAATCGCCCAGCCGTTGACGAACACCCGGTCGACCCAGCCCTTGAGCAAGGCCGGCATTGACCACCAGAAAATCGGGAACACCAGCACCAGTGCATCGGCGCGGTCGAGCCGGGCCTGTTCGGCCAGCACATCGGCCGGCGGCGTGGCCCGGGTGCGGTGCACCTTATGGTCGGCGGCGTTGTAACGTGGGTCGAAGCCTTCGGCGGCGAGGTCGGCGATTTCGAAGGTATGGCCGGCGGCCGTGATGCCAGCAGCGGCTTGTTTGGCGAGGCTGTGGGTCAGGGACTGTGGGTCGTGGTGAGCAATAACGATCAGGGCGTGCATGGCAGTCACTCCTTCAGGGGTAGCGGCGAAAAGGCAAATTGAGTAGGCTTGAGCTAAGTTACCGCTGGTAAGTTACTTTTGGTATATAAGCATGTCAAGCGATCAATCCCCTGCCCCTCGCCGTCGCCTGTCCCGGGATGACCGGCTACGCCAGTTGCTCGACGTGGCCTGGCAACTGGTGCGCGAAGAAGGCACTGACGCCCTGACGCTGGGGCACCTTGCCGAATTGGCCGGTGTTACCAAGCCGGTGGTGTATGACCATTTCGGCACTCGTGCGGGGCTGTTGGCGGCGTTGTATGAAGATTTCGACGCGCGTCAGAACCAGGTATTTTCCACCGCAATCGAGACCAGCGACGCCACCCTGGACAACCGCGCTTGGGTGATCGCTTCGTGTTATGTCGATTGTGTGTTGCTGCAGGGGCGTGAAATACCGGGCGTGATTGCGGCGCTCGCCGGCAGCCCGGAGCTGGAAACCATCAAGCGTGAGTACGACGTGATATTCCTCGGCAAGTGCCGCGACGCCCTCGCCCCCTTTGCCGTGGACGGTGTGATCGGCCAGGCGGGTTTACGTGCAATGTTGGGCGCGGCAGATGCCCTGTCCCATGCCGCCGCCAGCGGGGAAATCAGCCCGTTGGAGGCGCAGGAGGAGCTGTTTGCAAGCATCAAGGCTATGGTCAATCGGGGCCGTGCTTAAAAGAATTAAACACATGAGGGGAATAAACCGGCGCGACGGGTGTTTACCTGAGTACGCCTTGTGAATACAGCACAAGGCCAGTACTCAAACCAAGAAAAACCCCCAGGAGTTCGTCATGTTGAAAAAATTCTCCCTTGCTGCCGCTGTCATGATTGCGTGTGCTTCGACCATGGCCTTCGCCGCCCCTGCCAAAATCGCCGACAGCGCCAAGGGCAAAGTCCTGGTGGATGGCAAGGGCATGACCCTGTACACCTTCGCCAAGGACAGCGCCGGCAAATCCGCCTGCAACGGCCAATGCCTGGCCAACTGGCCGGCCCTGACCGCCTCGGCCGGTGCCAAGGATGCCGACGGCTACACCGTGGTCAGCCGTGACGATGGCAGTAAGCAGTGGGCTTACAAAGGCCAGCCGTTGTACACCTGGGTCAAGGACAGCAAGCCGGGCGACATCACCGGTGACGGCGTTGGCGGCAACTGGAACCTGGCCAAGCCATAACAGGCATACCAATCACAATGTGGGAGCGGGTCCGCTCCCACATTGTGCTGCGTCACCCCAGCCTTGCGTGCACAAACATCCGGGCTTTGTGGGTCATCTGGTCGAAGTGCCGGTCGCGCTGTTTCTCGGCATCGATCATCGCCCGCTTGCCGTGCTTTTGCAGCAGGTAGGTGTGGATCTGCCGCACCTCCAGCGAGCTGTAGATCGACGCCACATCCAGCAACCCCATCAAGCCGTCCGTGCTGTAGTCGCGGGTGTTCATCAACACCTGAGTGCCACGCACACCGCGCAGTTGAAAGCCCATGGACTCAAACGCCGGCACCTTCTCCACCGCGCAGGTCAGTTCGGCGTGAGGGTAGCGAGCCAGCATGTCCTGCATCATCGCCCGCGCCACGCCTTTGCGCCGATGGCTGGCGTGCACCGCCATGTAGGCCACGCCGCACGCCTCGGGATCGTCCTTCACCGGCAGGTAAAGCAGGAAGCCAATCACCTGCTCCTGCGCGTCCAGCGCGACGATCAATTCAACCGCAATGCCCTTCGACCCGCCCAGCGCCTCCAGGTACAGGTGCACCTCATAGCCGATCGCATACTGGTACACGTTGTACAGCAGGTTGCTCGGCGCGATGGCGACCATGCTGATGTCGGTCAGGTAGTCGACCACCATCTGCAGGATCTGCGCGTTGATCGGTTCGGGGCATGGTGTTTCGTAACGGGTAAGGCTGAACATTCGAATTCCTGGTGTTTCGTGTCAAGGCTGGGCGGATTGTACCTGTTGAAGGGCCGCAGTAGGCCCGGAGCGAATTACTTCAGTCCTATTGTGGCGAGGTAGCTTGCTCCCGTTGGGCTGCGTAGCAGCCCCAATCAAACACACCGCGTTCTTTCAGCTAGAAACAGGATGCAGGTTTTGGGGCTGCTCCGCAGCCCAGCGGGAGCAAGCTCCCTCGCCACAGGGAGTCGGTGCTTTCCAAATTGGTGAGCCAGGCTCGGCTGTCGGCGTCCAGGCGCGGGTGCCAGAGCATCGACACGGTGAAGTCCGGGAACGCGAACGGCAGCGCAAAGCGGTGGAGGTCGCTGTGCAGGTTGGCGGTATGGCGCTCGGGTACGCTGGCGATCAGGTCGGTGCTGCGGGCCAGCGCCAGGGCGACACATATCTTGACAAGATAAAATCGTTACGACTATTGTCTGACAACCTGATCACCAAGGTTTTCCCATGCTTGAGCTCCAGCGCCCTGATTCGCTCGTTGTGCGCGTTGTCAGCGCCATCCGCGCCGAAATCGATTCTGGCCAACTGGCGCCCGAGGCACGCCTGCCCACCGAACAGCAACTGGCTGAACAGCTCAATGTCAGCCGTTCGGTGGTGCGCGAAGCGATTGCCCAGCTCAAGGCCGACGGCGTACTCACCGCCCGCCGTGGCCTGGGCTCATTTATCTCGCAAACCCCGGCCGGCACTGTATTCCGCTTCCCGGAAAAAAACGGCCGCCGCCCGGACCTGGCGCAGATGTTCGAAGTGCGCCTGTGGATCGAAACCCAGGCCGCCTCGATTGCCGCCCTGCGCCGCGACGCTGCAGACCTGCTGCGCATGAAAAGCGCCCTGCAGGAAATGCACGACAAGCGCGCCGACTTCGAAGCCGCCGCCCTGGCCGATGTGGAATTCCATCGCGCCATCGCCGAGGCCAGCAAGAACGATTATTTCGTGGCCTTTCATGACTTCCTCAGAAGCCAACTGGCCAGCGCCCGCAAGACCGCCTGGGAAAACTCTGCCACCCGCTTCGTCAGCGGCTCGGCCGACGCCACCCAGGAACACACCGCGCTGTACCAGGCCATCTTCGACAGTGATGCCCAAGGCGCCGCCGCCTGTGCCGAGGCGCACTTGCGCGCCGCAGCCAGGCGCCTGAACCTGGAATTGCCCGCCATCAACTGACCGATCCAGACCCTTTTGAAGCGTGCCTTGGGTACGCCGTTTTTTTAATAAAACCATTAGTCTGACAACCTGATAAGCAGACTGAAATGCGTAGGTACTTAAAACAATGATTTATGACTTTTGCATCATCGGCGGCGGCATCGTCGGCCTGGCCACTGCGATGGAGTTGCTCAAGCGCCAGCCCAACGCCTCTTTGGTGATTTTGGAAAAGGAAAGCCTGCTGGCCAAGCACCAGACCGGCCACAACAGCGGGGTAATCCATGCCGGCATCTATTACGCGCCGGGCAGCCTCAAGGCCGATTTGTGCAAGCGCGGCGCCGAAGCCACCAAGCAGTTCTGCACCGAGCACGGCATCAAGTTCGAGGTGTGTGGCAAGCTGCTGGTGGCCTCCACGCCGCTGGAAGTGCAGCGGATGGAAGCGCTCTACGCCCGCTCGCAGCTCAACGGGATGAAGGTCGAACGCCTGGACGCCGACCAGTTGCGCCAGCGCGAACCGAACATCGTCGGGCTGGGCGGGCTGTTTCTCGACACCACCGGCATCGTCGATTACCGCGAAGTCTGCGAAACCATGGCCCGGGTGATCCGCCGCGCCGGCGGGGAAATCTGCCTGGAACGCACCGTCACCGCGATCGTCGAGGACACCGACAAAGTCACCGTCAGCACCCGTGGCGAAAGCTGGCAGGCCAAACACCTGGTGGTGTGCGCCGGCTTGCAATCGGACCGCCTGGCGGTGATGGCCGGGGTAAAGATCGACCACCAGATCATCCCGTTTCGCGGCGAATACTTCCGCCTGCCAGCATCGAAAAACAACCTCGTCAACCACCTGATCTACCCGATTCCCGACCCGGAGCTGCCGTTTCTCGGTGTGCACCTGACCCGCATGATCGACGGCAGCGTCACCGTCGGCCCCAACGCCGTACTGGGCCTTGGCCGCGAAAACTATCGCAAGTTTTCGGTGAACTGGCGCGACGTGGCGCAGTACGCAAGCTTCCCGGGCTTCTGGAAAACCATCTGGCAGAACCTCGGCTCCGGCAGCGTCGAGATGAAGAATTCACTGTTCAAGTCCGGCTACCTGGCGCAATGCCGCAAGTACTGCCCCTCGCTGAACATCGAAGACCTGCTGCCCTATGAAGCCGGCATCCGCGCCCAGGCCGTGATGCGCGACGGCACCCTGGTGCACGACTTCCTCTTCGCCCAGACCCCGCGAATGCTCCACGTGTGCAATGCGCCTTCACCCGCTGCCACCTCCGCGATTCCTATCGGCGCGATGATCGCCGACCGCATGTTCACGCCCGCCTGACACACCGCAATACGCCTCACTTTGACAATAAATATAATGACCAGGAAGGAACTCCAGAATGACGGCAACAGCCCGCACCCCAGACACCGAAACGCCCGAACAAACCAGCAAACGCCTGCGCAAAGTCGCGGCCGCAACCATCTTCGGCTCGATGCTGGAGTGGTATGACTTTTATCTGTACGCCACCATGGCGGCGATTGTGTTCTCGAAGATCTTCTTCGATAACAGCGACCCGAAAGCCGCGACGCTGATGGCGTTTTCCACCTTTGCCATCGGCTTTATCGCACGCCCGTTTGGCGGCATCCTGTTTGGCTACCTGGGCGACAAATTCGGGCGTAAACAAGTGCTGGTGCTGACCTTCTGCATGATGGGCGTGTGCACCACCCTGATCGGGCTGATCCCCAGCTACGCCTCCATCGGCATCTGGGCGCCAATCGTGCTGGTGTTTATCCGCATCATCCAGGGCTTGGGCGCCGGGGCCGAATTGTCCGGCGCGGCGGTCACCTCCTACGAGCACGCCAGCGAAGGCAAACGCGGCAGCCAGGGTGCATGGCCGGCGCTGGGGCTGAACCTGGGCTTGTTGCTGTCGTCGCTGACCGTGTACCTGCTGACCATCAACGGCAATGAATTCCTGCTGGCCGGCGGCTGGCGGATTCCGTTCATTTGCAGCATCGCCCTGGTGGGTGTAGGCCTGTGGGTACGCAACAGCATTCCGGAAACCCCGGAGTTCAAGGAACTGAGCAAGGAAACCGCGAAAGCCCAGGCCTCGCCGCTCAAGGCGCTGTTCAAGAACGACCTCAAGGGACTCGCGGTGGTGTTTTTCGTGGCGATTGGCTACAACGCTCTGAGCTACATCTTCAAGACTTTTTCCCTGGCGTACCTGACCCAGTTCAAGGGCGTTGATGTGCACGTCACCTCGCTGTCGGTAACCATCGCCAGCCTGATCGCCATCGTCGCCGTGCCGTGCTTCGGCTGGCTGTGCGACAAGTGGAGCAGCAAGACCGTGCTGATGCTCGGGGGCCTGTTCTCGCTGCTGTTTGCCTACCCGTTCCTCGCGCTGCTCAATACCGGCGAGAGCCTGATGATCTATGTCGCCATCGGGGTGGGCACCGGCATCCTCGCGCCCATGATGTTTGCCCCGCAGGGTTCGTTCCTGAGCCGCCAATTCCCGACTCAAACCCGCTCTTCGGGCTTTGGCACCGGGCGCGAAATCGGCACCGCGATCGCAGGTGGCCTGGCGCCATTAGGGGCGTTGTCGATGGTCGCTGCGTCAGCCACTCACTCCACTGATGGCGTTGTGATAATCCTTGCGATCTCGTCCCTGCTGGTGGTGGTGTTCGCCTTGTGTGACCAGGGCCGTAAACACTCGGCATTCAAGAACTGAGGCAAAAAGTTCGGACCAACGGGTGCATGGATGCCCCTTCATCGCGCATCATGGGCACTTTCAAGCTCAAGGGAAACGTCCATGCGCGTTCTGTCATTGATGATGGGTCTTACGACGCTGGCCGCCAGTCTGGTGTTTAGCGCCCAGGCGCAGGCGGGTGAAGAAAGCCTGTTGGTCGACTCGATCAATCAATACCGCAGCCAGGTCCAGCGCTGCGGCAACCAAGGTTCCCAGGAGTTGCCGCCCCTGGCCAGCGACTCGCGGCTGGTGTTGCCGGTCAACAGTGTCGGCGACTTACAGCAGGCGCTGGCGCGGGCGGCGTACCCGATGGTCAACGTGCAGGCCATCAGCCTGAGCGGGCCCAAGAATGCCGAGGCCGCGATGAAAGCGGTGCGCGAAAGTTTTTGCCGGGTGGTGCTCGACCCGCAATTTATCGATATCGGCGTGAGCAACAGCGGCCAGGACTGGCGTATTGTGCTGGCCCGCCCGCTGCTGACCAGCGGCCTGGGTGAAACCCAGACCGAAGGCAGGAAGGTACTCGACATCATCAACGCCGCCCGCCAACAACCGCGGCAGTGTGGCGTCCAGGCGTTTGCTGCCACCACGCCCCTGAGCTGGAACGAAGAACTCGCCAGCGCCGCCGCTGGCCACGCCCGCAACATGGCCAACGGCAACTTCTTCGATCACCTGGACCATGACGGCCGCACCCCGGGCGACCGGGCAGAACTGGCAGGCTACATCGGCCAGCAGATCGGCGAAAACATCGCCGCCGGCATGGACACCCCACGCAAGGTGGTCGACGGCTGGCTCGCCAGCCCCGGGCACTGCGCCAACCTGATGAACCCGCAGTTCCGCGAAATGGGCGCCGCCTATGCCATGGACCCGAAGAGTGACGCGGGTATCTACTGGACCGGGTTATTTGGCGCGCAGCAGTAGCGGTGTGTATCCCAGGGTATCCTCGCAGCGGTTCGACACACTGCGAGGCGTTGCGCCCCCGGGAGTGAAACATTACGGATACGCCAGCACGGTTTCCTGTGCACACCGGCCCACCCCGAGGCCACTTATCAGGAAACCGTCATGTCCCAGAACAGCACCGTGCTCTACACCGGCAAGACCCACACCACTGGCGGGCGTGAAGGCGCGTCCCACAGCGATGACCTGCAACTGGACATCAAGCTGGCGCCGCCAGGCTCCAGGGCTGCGGGCACCAATCCCGAGCAGTTGTTCGGTGCCGGCTGGTCCGCCTGCTTTATCGGCGCGATGGGCAAGGCCGCGCAAACCCTTCAGGTTCGCCTGCCGGCTGGCACAGCGGTGAACGCCGAGGTAGACCTGCTGCACAGCCCGGAACATGGCTACTCCCTGCAAGCCCGCCTGCGCGTCAGCCTGCCGGGTATCGAACACTCGGTCGCCCAGGCGCTGGTCGACCTGGCCCACCAGACCTGCCCGTATTCGAAGGCAACCCGCGGCAATATTGATGTACTGATTACCCTGATCTAAAGCGCAACATGGTATTCAGGTTGGTAGCCGGCTTTTTGTGGGAGCACGCTTGCTCGCCTATTTTTGGCCGGCGCGAAGCGTGATTATTGGCGCAGACATTAAAATGCCATCTAGTCGATAATCCTGCTGAACTGGCTGAATCCAGGGGTGTCTGTACGTTGGCACCCCTACTTCAGCAACCCGTGGCAAAAAGGCGCGCACCGAATGACAAACTGGCTGCAAGGCGGCGGCGAAATGGCCGAACGGTTCCGGCATCACGACTGGGCCACCACGCCACTTGGGACGCTGGACCACTGGCCGGATGTGCTCAAGACCACCGTTGCGCTGTGCCTCGCCTCAAGCTTTCCCCAGGCAATCGTCTGGGGGCCTTCGCTGGTCACCCTGTACAACGACGGGTTTATGCCGATTCTTGGCAACAAGCCCGACGCACTCGGGCGGCCTTTCAGCGAGATCTGGCAGGAAGCCTGGGCCCAAATCAGCCCCATCGCCGACGCAGCCTTTGCCGGTGAAGCCACCTTCATCGAAAACTTCCCGTTGATCGTCGAACGCGGCGGTGCACCGGAGCAGGCATATTTCACCTTTTGCTACAGCCCGATTCGCGATGTGCAAGGTACCGTGGTCGGCATGCTCGACACCGTGACCGAAACCACCGCCACCGTCGTCCTGTCCCGGCGCCTGGCCGAGCTGAATGCAACCCTGGAGCAGCGGGTCGACGAAAGGAGCACCCTGCTGGCCCAGACCGAAGCGGCGTTGCGCCAATCACAAAAACTCGAAGCCATTGGCCAGTTGACCGGTGGCGTGGCTCACGACTTCAATAATCTGCTGACCATCATTCGCTCGTCCGTGGATTTTCTGCGCATGCCGAGCCTGTCCGAAGAACGTCGCCAGCGGTACATGAGCGCCGTCACCGACACCGTGGAACGGGCAGGCAAATTGACCAGCCAGTTGCTCGCCTTTGCTCGGCGCCAGCCGCTGAACCCGCAAGTATTCGACGCATGCCTGCGGGTAAAAAATATTGGCGAGATGCTCGAGACGGTCACGGGCGCGCGGATTCAGGTGCGGGTCGAACTGCCCGGGCAACCGTGTTACATCCGTGCCGACTCCAGCCAGTTTGAAACCGCCCTGATCAACATCGCCCTTAATGCCCGGGACGCCATGAACGGCCAAGGCACCCTCACCCTGCGCCTGGACGCCGACCAACCGCTGCCGCGCATCCGGGGCGATGCTGGCTCGCGCCAGGCGTTCATCGCGATTGCACTGACCGACACCGGCAGCGGTATTCCCGGTGAATCTTTCGAGCGCATCTTCGAACCGTTTTTTACCACCAAGGACGTCGGCAAGGGCACCGGCCTGGGCTTGTCCCAAGTGTTCGGTTTCGTCAAGCAATCGGGCGGCAACGTTGATGTCGCGAGCAGGGTCGACCAAGGCACGGTGTTTACCCTGTACCTGCCGCAAGTGGCGCCCGAAGAGGGTTCCGAGCGCGGCACCGAGGCGGCTGGCGGGCTGATCGCGGAAGACGCCCAGCGCCATATCCTGGTGGTGGAAGACAACCTGGAAGTAGGCGCCTTTGCCAATCAGATCCTCCAGGACCTGGGCTACCAGACCACCTGGGCAACCCATGGCGAACAAGCGCTGGCGCTGGCCGGCGAGGATGCTATGGCGTTCGACGCGGTATTTTCCGATGTGGTGATGCCCGGCATCAGCGGCGTGGCACTGGCCAGGGAATTGCGCCGGCGCAGGCCCGACTTGCCGGTAGTCCTGACCTCGGGTTACAGCGAGGAACTGGCCGAAAGCGGCTATGAAGGCCTGGCGTTCCTGCCCAAACCCTACTCGGCCGACCAGGTTTCACAGGTGCTGGCCAAGGCGCTGCTCAAGGGCTGAAGCTACTCGGCCACCGCCACCTGGTTGCGCCCCAGGGCCTTTGCCCGGTAAAGCGCCTTGTCTGCCGTGTTCATCAGCCCGTGCAAGTCTTGATCCACAGCCCGGGCCCAGGCCACCCCGAGGCTGGCGGTAAGCCCATGCACCGGCTCGCTGGTCAGCCCGGCGATGGCCTTGATCAACTGCTCGGCGATGTCGCGCCCGGTCTCCAGCGAGGTGTCCGGCAACAGCACCGCAAACTCTTCGCCGCCCAACCGGCCATAGACATCGGCCTGGCGAAACGACGCGCTGATCACCCCGCCAATTTGCCGCAGCACCTGGTCGCCGGCCTGGTGGCCGTAGGTGTCGTTGATGTTTTTGAAGTGGTCCATGTCCATCATCAGCGCGCATAAGGGTTGCTGGTGCTGCCGGCATTGCTCGTACAGCAACTGCGCATGTTCAAAAAACGCCCGGCGATTCATCAGGCCGGTGAGTTCGTCGGTTTGTGCGGCGCGGGTGGAGATATTGTGGGCGCGTTCCATTTGCCGGGTCAGGCGAAAGGCTTTCTCCAGGGCATCGGAGAGTTTGCGCGTGGCGCCGCCTACAAAGGAAGAAAACACCAGCACCGCCAGCCCCATGCCCACTTGCATCGAGGACGGTTGAAACAGCAGCCACACCGTACACGGCAGCAGTACCAGGGCCATGGACACCAGCGTCATGTAGCGATAGGCCGAATAACACGAGACCGCGCTGACGGACATGCCCACGGTAAACAGCATCACCAAAGCCTGGGACAGTCGGTCGTCAGTCGGTATCAGCGCCAGTGCGCCTGCGCCCCATACCCCGGCAGACAGCATCAGCGTGATCCAGTAGCGCCGTTCCCAGCGGGCGGGAGTGCGCTCATGGTTGGGGCAGCGAAACCAGGCCATAAACATCGATACACGCAACAGTGACGTGCCGGCCAACACCACCAGCCAGACCATTATTACCGTGTGGTCAAACCGTTCCCAGCACAGCCAGCACAGCATGGCGGCCGCCATATAACTGCCGAAAACCGCAGAGAATGACTGTCGAAATAGCTGATGCAACCGATCTGTTCGTACCTGCTCCTCGATGAAGCAATCCTGGTCCTGCCCACGCCCAAGGCCATTCATTTGGTCCGCCTGATCATACTGCCGCGACAAAGTGCCATTGTGGCATCCTGCCAGTAGCCCTAACAACTGAATCAAGCGTGCCAGAGCGCCGAAAGCAGGATAAATATAGGTGAACACCTTCTCTCGCGCTCCAGGGATCAGAGCCTACTCATGAATACCCACCCAATAACCACCCAACGCCTGGTTCTCAGGCCCCCGACGGTGAACGATGCAGCGAGTGTGTTCGCCATCTATGGCGACCCCGAGACCAATCGCTACAACCCGGCGGGCCCACTGGCCAACCTCCCTCAAGCCAAAGCCGCCCTTGCCCGCTGGCTCAAGCATTGGGCAGACCATGGTTTTGGCCAATGGGCAATTGCGACCCAAGAGGCGCCGGAATGCGTAATCGGCTTTGGCGGCATCACGTTGTACCACTACGGCACGGTGGAGCGAATCAACCTGGGCTACCGTTTCGCCGTCAGCGCCTGGGGCCAGGGATTTGCCACAGAGCTTGCCAGGGCGGCATTGCAATTTGGCTTTGTCGAACTGGGCCAGCCAACCGTCTACGGCGTGGTTCGACCGGCGCATGCAGCCTCGATCAAAGTGCTGGAAAAAATCGGCATGCAGCGTATCGATGAATTGGACGATGTACCCGGGCAGGCACCCAGCCTGGTGTACAGGGCCACGCGGATCCCCTGAGCTGTGTATCGCAGTGTGTCCAGCCCGCCCTGGGATACAAACGCTTTAACCCGGCGGTTTTCTCGAAACAGGCCAGATACACAACGGCGTTCAACTGTGGGCACGCACACTACCCGCCGCTGGAGACTCGCCATGCACACTGCGTTGAACACACCACCGCGCTTCAAGCCCCGCCGCCTGATGGGCGCTTCGCTGCTGGCCTTCGCGTTTTTGCAGTACGGGGCCCTCGGTGTTGCCAGCGCACAAACCCTTCAAGCGCCAACGGCTGCCAGCGCCAGCACCGAAACGGCGTTTGGCCCGTTGAAACACGTAAACGCGGGGTTGCTTAATGTAGCCTACGCCGAAGTCGGCCCGGCCGATGGCCCGGTGGTGATCCTGCTGCACGGTTGGCCCTACGACATTGACAGCTACGCGCAGGTTGCCCCTTTGCTGGCCGCCCAAGGCTACCGCGTGCTGGTGCCCTATGCCCGGGGCTACGGCGACACCCGTTTCCGGTCGGCCAAGACCCTGCGCAACGGCCAGCCGGCCGCACTTGCCGTCGACCTGATCAACTTCATGGACGCCCTCAACATCAAACACGCCGTGCTCGGCGGCTACGACTGGGGCGCACGCACCGCCGACATTGTATCGGCGCTCTGGCCAGAGCGGGTCAAGGCGCTGGTGTCGGTCAGCGGTTACCTGATCGGCAACCAGGCGGCCGGTAAAAACCCGCTGCCGCCCAAGGCCGAATTGCAATGGTGGTACCAGTTCTACTTTGCCACCGATCGCGGCGCTGCCGGCTACGCGCAAAACACCCACGACTTCGCCAAGCTGATCTGGCAGCTCGCCTCGCCGAAATGGGCGTTTGACGACGCCACCTTCGACCGCAGCGCCAAAGGCCTGGACAACCCCGACCACGTCGCCGTGTCGATCTTCAACTACCGCTGGCGCCTGGGCCTGGTCCAGGGCGAGAAGCAATATGCAGCGCTGGAACAAAAACTCGCCACCGCCCCGTCCATCGGCGTGCCCACCATCACGATGGAAGGCGACGCCAACGGCGCGCCGCACCCGGCAGCGCAGGACTACGCCAAGCGCTTCACCGGCAAGTACGAATACCGGCTGATCAGCGGCGGCATCGGCCACAACCTGCCGCAGGAAGCACCGCAAGCCTTTGCCAAGGCTGTGATTGATGCGGACCACCTGTGATGAAGCGCCTGGACCTAGCTGCACTCGTCGCTGCAACAGCCGCCATTGTGGCCACGGCTACCGGGTTCGCCTTTGGCGGCGCGCCCACCCGCGAGCCGTCACCGATCTACGGCGTGACCATTCCCGATGGCTACCGCCAATGGGAGCTGATCGCGCCGGCCCAGGAAGCCGACCCGCTGAACGAACTGCGAGTGGTGCTGGGCAATAAAGTGGCGCTCAAGGCTTACCGCGACGGCACGCTGCCGTTCCCTGACGGCACCGTGCTGGCTAAACTGGCCTGGAAACATGTGCAATCGCCGGAGTTCAAGACCGCCTCGATTCCCGGCGCGGCCACCACTGTGCAGTTCATGGTCAAGGACTCGAAGAAATATGCAGCGACCGGAGGCTGGGGTTTTGGACGGTTCATCAACGGCAAGCCGGTGGACCAGGCGCAGCATGAGACATGCTTTGCCTGCCATCAGGCGTTGGTGAAGAACCACGATTACGTGTTCACCCGGCTGGCGCCTTAGCGCAATAGCCCGTTTCAACAACAAACGCGCGGCAACCAGACATCCCGTAGCAGCTGTCGAGCCCAAGCGAGGCTGCGTCGGTGGTGTGTCAGATACACCGCAAACGCAGCCTCGCTTGGGCTCGACAGCTGCTACGTTGTGTGGGGTTTTATCAGGCCGGCACGCCCAGGATGATATGAGACGCCTTGATCACCGCCGTCGCACTTACACCCGGCTTCAGGCCCAGCTCGGCCACCGCATCGCGGGTGACGATGGAAAACACCTTCGAACCGCCCGCCAATTCAATTACCACCTCAGCATTCACCGCGCCGTCATTCACGCTCAACACCTTGCCTTCCAGGCAATTGCGGGCCGACAGGCGGATGTCGCTGGATTCAGTCATCAGCATCACCCACGGCGCCTTGATCAGCGCGACCGCTTCCTTGCCCACGGCGATGCCCAGGTTGCGGATGCTTTCCATGGTCACCACCGCCACCAACTGCTCGCCGCCCGACAGGGTCAACACGACTTCGGCGTTGACCGCCCCATCCTGGACCTGGCTGACCTGGCCCTTGAATACGTTACGCGCACTGACTTTCATGGAAACGACCCTTTTGTTGACTTTTAGGTTAGGAATTGCCGCACATGATTAAACGTAGCGTTTATTAAAAGCAACTATAGCGCCCTGCTCCGCGGGCAGATCGCTGAAAGTACCTGCCAAAAAAAAGACCGCCCAATCGGCGGCCTTCTTTCAGGTGCTTGTGCGCGGCTTATTAAAAGATCGCGTAGGTGTAGTTGAGGATCAGGCGAGTTTGATCCTGGTCGGCGGTGCCGGTGTTGTGGCCATGGTAGCTACCGGTACGGAAGGTGGTACCGAAGCCTTTGAGCGGGCCTGCTTGCACGACGTAATCAAGACGGAAATCGGTTTCGCGTTCCGACTGATCACTGCCACCGGCGACCTTGGACTTGATGTCGCTGCCGTTGAGGTAGGCAATCGAGGCTTTGAGGCCAGGTACCAGGGTTCTGAAGTCATACAGGTACTGGCCGAAATTGACTTGCTCGCCTGCGCGGGAGAACTGGCCAACCACCGCGTCGGTGAACAGGTAGAAGTCGGAGCCGCCCGCGCCTTGGGCAGTTGGGTCTGCGATGCTGCCCTGGTTGACCCAGACGAAGCCGCCGTCATCACTCACGCCGATGTGGCCGAGCATCAACTGGCTGCCGCCCAACTGATAGGTGAATGCAGCACTGTAGGTTTTGTTGTCGACTTCACCGGCGTGCTTGGCATAACCGCCGTTGTTGTTGAACGCGTAGCCAGACGAGCCGTTCTTGCCGTCGCTGGTGCTATCAAAGTAGCGCAGGTCGGTTTTGAACGACTGGTCATTACCCAGCGGCAGCACGTGGACCAGGCCGAAATAGTTCTGCTTGTAGAAGTCTTCCAGGTCGGCGTAGTAGTACTGCAACGTCAGGTTTTTAGCGATGACGTTGTCGGAAGAACCAAACGGCTGGTAGTCAACGCCGCCGAAACGGAAGCTGTCGCTGTCGCGCGAAGCACCGGCGACGCTCAAGCCCGTGGAGTTGCTCGATGCACGACCTTCAGCCTTGTTCAGTTCACCGCCCACGAACGTGACGTTAGGGATGTCCTTGGAGGTCAGGATACCGCCGTCGAAGGTTTGCGGTGCGGCACGGCTGTCGTTGGACACCAGGATCGGCAGGATCGGGGCCAGGCCACCGCCCACGTGCAATTCAGTCTGGGAAATCCGGAACTTAACGTTCCCGGCTGCGCGACCGAAGCTGTCAGCCGGCTCGGTGCCATTGTTCTTGACCGGGAAGAAACTGTTGCCGTTGCCCGACAGGCCAGCACCCGCTGCGTGGCCATCGCCACCGTCCAGACGCAACGCACCAAAAGCCATCACGTCAAAACCGACGCCGACGGTGCCTTGGGTGTAACCGGATTTGTAGTCGAAACGCAGTACTTGAGCCGCTTCACGCAGGTCATTCGCGGTGCCGGAGTGAACGTCGGCGTTGTAGTACATGGTGCGCGAACTGATCGAAGAATGACTGTCTTCGAGGAAGCCGCTGTGGCCGTCACCCGTGCCGAGTGAGCCGAGACCAAAGCCATCTGCGCTGGCGTGTTGTGCGAGCACGGCCGCGGTCATGGCCAACGCTAATGTAGAGAGTTTCATTTACTGCGCCCCTGTGAACATTATTTTTTTACTGTCCTTCGAGCGAATACTGTTGCGGCCCTGCAAACACAGCGGATTGTGGCATGGGGCCGCTAGCGCAGAATGTGAAATTTTTGTCATGTAGCAATGAAAAAACCGTCATGAAAAGGCCGTACAGGGTGGGCTTTATTGGTCGGTGTTTCCAACAAACAGCCGAAATCTGCCTTTACATGTAGTATTTACTACCAATACACTCATTCTCGCCAAGCCGTAGCAAAAACAACAAGGCGCGATATGACGAACCTACGTGACAAACTCACCGACGCCACACTCAGCCCTACGCCCTCCGAGCGTAAGGTGATCCGTGCCCTGCTCGACCACTACCCACGCAGCGGTCTCGGCTCCATGGCTCGCCTGGCAGAACACGCCGGGGTCAGCGACCCGACCATCATGCGGTTGGTAAAGAAGCTCGGTTTCGGTGGCTACGCCGAATTCCAGGACGCCCTCCTGAGCGAAATGGACCACCGCCTGCGTTCGCCCATCACCCTGCTGCAACCCCGCGCGCACTCGTCCCAGGATGACGCCTGGACCACTTACCTGGATGACTGCAACCGCGCCCTTCAGGAAACCCAGGCCCTGACCCAGCCCGAAGACGTGCGCGTACTCACCGAATGGCTGCTGGATACCAAGCACCACGTGTTCTGCTTCGGCGGCCGACTCAGCAGTTTTCTCGCGGGCTATCTGGTGAATCACTTGCGCCTGTTGCGTGCGGGCTGTCATTGCCTGGAAGACAACGCCCAGTTACCCGACCGAATCCATGACATCCAGCGCCAGGACCTGGTCCTGCTGTTCGACTACCGCCGCTACCAGACCCAAGCCTTGCGCGTGGCAACCGCCGCCAAGGCGCGGGGTGCTCGCGTGGTGCTGTTCACCGACATCTATGCCTCGCCGCTGCGGGAACTGGCCGACCTGATCATCAGTTCCCCGGTGGAGTCGGTGTCGGCTTTCGACACGATGGTGCCCGCCCTCGCACAGGTGGAAGCCCTGATCGCCACCCTCACTCAGCACAGCCATGGCCTGGATGCCCGCCTGGAAGGGATCGACGCCCTTCGCACGCAATTCGCGGCTCATCTTCTGGAGGAAAAATAACCATGTTCACGCTCCCCCATCATTCGCCCCGCGACCTTCCGTTCACTGCGGGCAACACCGCCTTGCTGCTGGTGGACATGCAACGCGCCTGGCTCGACCCCGCGCTCGACCCGCATTTGCAGGGCCCGCAAGCGCAATACTTTCTGAACCGCGCCCGGGAAACGGTGATTCCCAATCAGGTCCGGCTGTTGAATGCAGTGCGTGAAGCCAAACAAAACGTGCTGCACACCCTCATCGAAAGCCTGACCGCCGATGGCCGTGATCGCTCGCTGGACCACAAGTTGTCAGACATGCATTTGCCCAAAGGCAGCTATCAGGCCGGCGTGATTGATGAGCTGACGCCCTTGGAAAATGAAATCGTGCTGCCCAAGACCTCGTCCGGGGTCTTCAACTCCACCAACATCGACTACGTGCTGCGCAACCTGGAAACCCGGCACCTGATCATCGCCGGCATCGTCACCGACCAGTGCGTGGACATGGCCGTACGTGATGCGGCAGACCGTGGCTACCTGGTGACGTTGATTGAGGACGCCTGCGCCACTTACACCCCCGAACGGCATCACGCTTGCCTTGAGGCGATCAAGGGTTATTGCTGGATCACCGACACCCAAACCGTGATCAACCGTTTGCAGGAGTGGCGCCCGTGAGCCTGATCCAGCCAACGGCAATGACCACCATCGTCACCACCGACCTGATTGGTGTGACCCGCGGACGCTCGTTTCCCACAGACGAGCTTGAGAGCTACCAGCAAGCCGGTGTGGGCTGGGTGCCGGCCAACAGCGCACTGACACCGCAAGACCGGGTGGCGGAAAATAATCCGTGGGGTTCGTTTGGCGATTTGCGCCTGGTCCCGGACATGAATACCCGCGTGCAAGTGCCGAACGGCCCGGACACCGACGCCCCTGCGCTGGACTTCATCCATGCAGACATTTGTGAAACCGACGGCCAACCCTGGGCCGCTTGCCCACGCACGCTGCTGCGCAACGAGATCCAGCGGTATCGCGACGAACTGGGCCTTGAAGTCACTGCCGCGTTCGAGCATGAGTTCAACCTGGGCTACAAAGACCCGAATAACGCTCACCACGCCTTCTCGCTTTCGGCCCAGCATCATGCCGCGTCTTTTGGCGGCTGGCTGTTGAGCGCACTGAAAGCTGCCGGCGTCGAACCCGAGATGTTTTTGCCCGAATACGGCAAGGCGCAATACGAAGTCACTTGCCGCCCCACTCAAGGCGTGGCGGCGGCGGATCGGGCGGTGAATGTGCGGGAGATTACCCGCGAAATCGCCCGGCAGATGGGCCTGGATATCAGCTTCTCGCCCAAGCTGGAAGCCGATGGTGTGAGCAACGGGGTGCACCTGCATATCAGCCTGCAGGACCCTGCCGGTAACGCGGTGATGTACGACGCGCAAAGCAGCAACGGGCTGTCCGAAAAAGGCCTGCAGTGGGCGGCGGGCGTGTTGAAATTCCTGCCCGCGCTGTGCGCCTTCAGTGCGCCCACGCCGGTTTCCTACCTGCGCTTGAAACCTCATCACTGGAGTGCGTCCTACGCCAACCTGGGCCAACGCAACCGCGAAGCCGCACTGCGGATCTGCCCGACCATCACCCTCGGCGGCAAGTCCCCGGCGAAGCAATACAATCTGGAATTCCGCCCGCTGGACGCGACCGCCTCACCGCACCTGAGCATGGCCACGGTGCTGATTGCCGGCCGCCTGGGCCTCCAGCAAAAGCTCACGCTGCACAGTTCCTCCGATGAAGACCCGGAGTCCATGAGCGACGAACAACGCCAGGCGCGCCATATCCTCGCCCTGCCCGATACCCTAGAAGACGCCCTCGCCAGCCTGCGCAACAACCCGCAGCTGCTGGAACAATTGCCGCCACTGATGATGGATGCCTACTTCGCCCTGAAAGCCGAAGAGCTCAAATCGACCGAAAAACTGACGCCTGCCGAACTCTGTGACCACTATGCCCGCCTTTACTGATTCCCCCGAACACGGCCTGTTCAAGAAACCGGTGTACCGGGTCAGCCGGCAAGAGTCCGAGCACCCGGTGATTCTGGTTTGCGAACATGCCAGCGCCTACATCCCCACGGAACTGAACGCCCTGGGCCTGAACGATGAAGCGGCAAAGGAGCATATCGCGTGGGATATCGGTGCGCTGAAGCTGGCGGAACGACTCTCAAGGGCCCTGGATGCGACGTTGATCTCGGCCGCCTATTCGCGCTTGCTGATCGACCTCAATCGCCCACTGGAGGCCCCCGACAGTATTGCGCCACGCAGCGAAATCTACGACGTGCCAGGCAACCGGGACCTGCATGAAAACGCTCGCCAGTATCGGCAGGAACGTTTGTTCACGCCCTTTCACCAGCGCCTGAGCGCCCTGATTGATGCGCGGCTGGCGCAAGGTCGCGAGGTGCGAATCGTGGCCGTCCACAGCTTCACCCCGATTTACCACGGCCAACCCCGCTCGCTCGAAGCCGGCGTGTTGTTTGCCGGCGCCGCCGCCTATGCCGGCGGGATCCTGCAGGGATTGGCCGCCCAGGGACTGACCGTCGCGGCCAACCAGCCTTACGAAGTCGATGTGCTGGGCGACATGACCGTACCGTTCCACGGTGATCAGCGGGGCATCGATGCCGTGCTGCTGGAGGTCAGGAACGACCTGCTGCGAACACCCCATGCGCTGCAGTCATGGGCGGACTATTTAGCTCCACTGCTGTAGCTGCTGCTGTTGGCTGGACCGGTCTTACAACTATAAAAAAAAACCGCCTGGGCGTCTTTTAACCTGCCGGGTTCAAGAACATGTTCGGCCGCTTAGGCGGCTGCACATTCGCCTTACTTCATATGGAAGTACCCCTCATGGCAATTGAAGAGTTTGGCTATAAACAAGAGCTAAAACGCAGCCTGTCCCTCACGGACCTGGTGATCTACGGGATGATCTTCATGATCCCCATCGCGCCCTTCGGCGTGTACGGCTACGTCAACAGCGAAGCGCCCGGCATGGTGCCACTGGCCTACATCATCGGCATGGTCGCGATGCTGTTTACCGCGCTGAGTTACGGCAGCATGGCGCGGGCGTTTCCGATCGCCGGCTCGGTGTATTCGTATGCCCAGCGCGGACTGAACCCAGGTGTGGGGTTTATTGCCGGTTGGTTGTTGTTGCTCGACTACCTGCTGATCCCGCCGCTGCTGTATATCTATGCCGCGATTGCGCTGAACCACTTGTACCCCGAGATTCCGAAGACCGCATTTATCCTGGCGTTCCTGGTCAGTGCCACCCTGGTCAACCTGCGCGGCATGACGTTTACCGCGCGAATGAACATCGTGTTCCTGCTGGCACAACTGGTGGTGCTGGGGATTTTCCTGGTGTGTGCCTGGAAGGCCCTGCACGGAGGCGCCGGCAATGGCCACCTCACGCTGGCGCCGTTGTACAACCCCGGCGGGTTCAACTTCGGGTTACTGATGCAGGGCGTTTCAATCGCGGTGCTGTCGTTTCTGGGCTTTGATGCAATCTCCACGCTGGCGGAAGAAACCAAAGGCGATGCCGGGCGCAGTGTGGGCCGGGCGGCGTTGATCAGCCTGCTGGTGATGGGCGCAATCTTTGTGGCGCAAACCTGGCTGGCCACCGACCTTGCGGCTGGCATGGGCTTCGCGTCTGCCGACTCGGCGTTTTATGAAATCGCGGCGATTGCCGGGGGCAGTTGGCTGGCGTCGCTGACAGCGATCGCGACCGCGTTGGCCTGGGGTGTGGCGGTGTCCATCACCTCACAGGCCGCGGTGTCGCGGTTGCTGTTCGGCATGGCCCGGGATGGCAAGCTGCCGGGGATCCTGGCCAAGGTCCATCCGAAATACAGCACGCCTTACCTGAGCATTTACCTGGTGGGCGTGCTGTCGCTGGTCATCTGCTACTTCTTCATCGACACCGTGGACACGTTGACCTCGCTGGTGAACTTCGGCGCCCTCAGCGGCTTCATGATCCTGCACATCACCGTGATCAACTACTATTGGCGGCGCCTGAAATCGCGCAACGTGTGGCGGCACCTGATCACACCGGTGCTGGGGTTTGTCATCACCTTTGCGATCATGTTCAACATGGGCTTGCAGGCGCAGAAACTCGGGTTTGCCTGGATCGTCATCGGGCTGGTCTACCTGTGGTTCCTGAGCCGCAAGGGTGCGAGCCTGGTGCTGTCCAAGGACATCTGAGGGCTAGCGCAGGGACTGCTGCAGAAACTCACTGATCAGGGTGAGTATCTGCTGCTGAATCTGCGGTTTGGGGCGGGCACCCTGGGCATCCAGGCAGATGAAACCTTCACCGGGGTCGCTCTGTTCAATCCGCTCTACTGCTGCGGGCTTGCACACTGGCAGGAAGCTGAAGTGCGTGGCGTCGCTGATTTGCACGTAGCGCGAAGTCTTCGGCGGCAGGCGCTTGGCCAAGTCGGCTGATTCAAGTGCTGCGGGCAACTCCGGGGACGGCGTGCCCGCCGCAATCACCAGTGTGGGTCGGTGCAGCGCTGCCAGGCTTTCATCGCTGAAGCCGCGGGCGAAGCCCAGGTCCAGGGAAACAATGGCGGCCACGCGCTGGTCGCTCAAGTCCTCGGCCAAATGCTGCTTCGCCTGGTCGGTACGGCCGGCCTCGATAAGGTCGTACGCCTTGCACGGGGCGATTTCGGCGTGAACCGTGCAGTCCTCGGTAAAGCGCTGCGGGTCAAAACGTGCGCCGCCCACCTCCAATGCGGTCCAGCCACCGAGTGAGTGCCCAACGACCGCAATCCTGTGCTGGGCCACCACGCCGAAACGTTGGGGCTGGGCGATCATGGCATCGATCACCCGGTGGATATCCAGGGGACGCTTCCATAGCTCGGAGGCGGCAGGCTGTGTGCGGTCCTTGCTGGTGGTGCCGGGGTGGTTGGGCGACGCCACGATATAGCCCTGCCCGGCCAACGCACTCGCGAGCCACGACTGGTTGATCCAGTTACCGAAAATGCCGTGGGAGATCACCACCAACGGATGCTCGCCGGCAGCCGGTGCGGCATCCTTCAAGGCCGGTGCGCCAACAAACACCGGATTGTCGGCGATCAGTTGCGGCGTGCCGACAGCATCGGTCGGGTACCACACCGCCACCTGCAACGGCCTGCCGTGTTGCGTGTCGGGAATCACTATTTCCTGGAATCCGATCCGCACCTCATTGGCCTGGGCCAAGCCGGATACAGCCATCAACAACAGCGCAGCACACAGCGTTTTCATCCTTGAGTTCCCTAAGTGGCTAATCGCCATATTCTTGCACAGTCGGTGATTTTCAGGGATGGGAGCGTGAAAAGAACAATGTGCTAATAGATCCCTCATGCTATGGCTTTGCTGGGTACTGCGCCACAAGGCTGTATTCAACGATTTGCCGGGGGCAACCTGTTACACCTGCTCGTTGCGAAACTCATCAGCCAACCACTCAAGCAGCGCGCGAACCTCGCCACTGTCCTCGGCGCCCTGCTGCCTGAACACCGACAGGGCATCCGGCAAGGCAACGCTGGCTGCGCAAGGCCGCACCAGCGCACCGTTTTCAATAAGCCGGCCCGCGGTGCGCTGCCACCCCATCGCAATACCGTGCCCCTGGACGGCGGCCTGAAGCATCAGCGGGTAGCTGTCAAACACGGCGCCCTTGGCATTACCTTCCAACGTATGCCCAACCGCACGCAGCCAGCTGTCCCATTCCATCCAGTGAGGAGGCGTCGCGTGGTGATGTAACAGCGTGTAGCGGCTCAGATCGCCGACATCCAGCGCTTGCCCGGCCGCCAGATAGTTGGGACTGCACACCGGGAATACTTCATCTGCGGCGGTGAACACCAGTGCATGTTTCCCACTGGCACGCCCGGTACTTTGCAGCGCCACGTCAAAGTGTCCGTTGAATTCAGCCAGGGGTCGCGTGGTGGTCGCCACCTGGATTTCGATTGCCGGATGCCGTTGGTGGAACGTCGACAGGCGCGGCATCAGCCAATAAAACGCTTCGCACAACTGACAGAGCAACACCACGCGATTGTTGCCCGGGGTTTCACGCAAGGCTTCGGCGCTGTGGCTGATGCTCTGCAACGCGGCACTGACAACAGCCGCCAGCTCATGGCCTTCGGGCGTCAGGAACACCGCACGGTTGCGGCGGTAAAACAGCTTCAGCCCAAGGTTTTCTTCAAGGCCACGGACCTGCCGGCTGATTGCCGCCTGCGTGAGGTGCAGTTCCTCGGCAGCTTTTGAAAAGCTTTCCAATCGGGCGGCTGCTTCAAAGGGCAACAAACTGGCGAGTGGCGGCAACGATTTCCCAAGGCTATTCATAATCTGAGGTTATGCATCCAGGACCGAGAACTCGTTTGTAGCACAACCAGGCAGCTGTGCAACATGGCCCTCTACCTTATGGATGCGCCTGATGCCCCCTGCTCACTCAACCCTGCTTGCCGGAGTCGCCCTGGCGGTCGTTGCAACCCTGAGCTGGGCACTGAACTTTATCGCGCCGTACGTCACCGGCGACTACAGCCTCTACGATTTGATGCTCGTCAAGTTCCTGAGCGCCGGCCTGCTCGGCCTGGTGGTGGTGATGTTCTGTCGCGCCCAGCTTCGATCACTCAGCGGTGGGTTGCGAATGCTGGGCGCAGGCCTGGGTTTCATCGGGTACCTCGGCTACAGCAGCTGTATCGCCGCCGGGGTGGTATTTGGCGGGC
Source organism: Pseudomonas sp. Bout1 (assembly GCF_034314165.1). Classification (GTDB taxonomy): domain Bacteria; phylum Pseudomonadota; class Gammaproteobacteria; order Pseudomonadales; family Pseudomonadaceae; genus Aquipseudomonas. The sequence continues at coordinate 3,872,534 of NZ_JAVIWK010000001.1, forward strand.
CGGTACTGACGCCCGCCTTTATCGGCCTTGTGCCGGTACTGCTGGCACTGATCGGTAACGCCACACACAAAACCATCGAGTGGCGCCGGCTGGCAACCCCCCTGGCTTTACTGACGATTGGGCTTTTATTGTCGAACATCAGTAGCCTTGACCAACCTGCCGCGAGCGGCAGTTCATGGCCGCTGGGCCTGTTGTTCTCCGTCGGCGCGGTGGCGTTGTGGCTGGTCTTCAGCGTGGTGAATCAACGGGCTATGGCGCGCATCCCAGCCCAGTCATCAACGGTCTGGACCGGGCTGATGATGCTCGGCGCCGGGATAGGCACGCTGTGCCTGTTGCCCCTTGTACAGACGCTTGGCCTACTCAAGCTGCCAACCCTGGGTTTGAGCTTTTCCCAGGCGGGCAACCTGTATGCGTGGGGCCTGGGCATCGCGTTGATGTCGTCGGTGATCGGGGCATGGGCCTGGAACATCGCCTCCCGGCGCCTGCCCATGGTGCTGTCCGGGCAACTGATTGCCCTGGAATCGCTGTTCGCCACGCTGCTTGGCTTGTGGTTCAAGGGCCGACTGCCAACGGTGCTGGAAACCTCGGGCTTGGCGGCGGTTCTGCTTGGCGTGGTGATGGCGGTGCGTATCCTGCTGACGGCCAGTCGTCCAAAAACCAGCGGATGATCGCCGTCCAGTCAGACCGGCGTCCCAGGCTTGATGTCATACGCCTTCTGCACCAGCGCCGAGCGCTTGCCCAGGCCCTCACTGCTCTTGCGGGTCCAGGCCGCGTCAAGTTGTTTGCGCTGCTGGTCGATGATCTCTTTCGGCTCGACGTTGCGGTAAGCGTCGATGGCGCCAGTGATCACGGCGATGGTGGTCTCAAAGACCGGCTCGGGATCGTACTGCTCGTGTGGAAACGCCAGCTTGCTGTAGTCGAACAGCCGCTGCGAAGCGTCGTCCTGCCAACTTTTCCAGGTCTCGAACATCCGGTCGTTAAACCCGGTCAGGAAGGGCCCCGGGTTAACGGTCGCCACTTCGATACCAAATTCCTTGAGTTCCTGGCTCATCGCCTCGGCAATCGCTTCCACCGCATGCTTGGAGGAGGCATATGCCCCGGCAAAAGGGTCGGCGGTAAGGCCTGCCACTGAAGACATGAACACGATCTTGCCCTGTTGCTTCAAGACCATTTTCTTGGCGACCAGTTGGGTCAGCATCAAGGGGCCAATCACATTGACCTCGTACTGGCGTCGAAGATTTTCGGCAGGAATATCCAGTGTCGAACCGCCTTCTGAAATGCCTGCATTGTTTAACAAGACCTCCACATCCCACTCTGCGGCCTTGCGCCGATCGCCTTCATCGGTCACGTCGAGCTTTTCTATTCGAAGGTTCACGCCCCGGCGCCTGGCCTCTTGTTCAAGCGCATGTACCTGCGCCACGATTTCCACGCCGGCGATAACATCCAGGCCTTTATCGGCGAGTCTGAGGGCCACTTCAAAGCCAAACCCTGTGCCTGCTCCGGTTACCAGAACTGTCATGTTTTTTCCCCTGAGTGATGAATATGCGATAGGTGTAAAAACAGCGCGTACTTCGCCTGCTCATAGGTGTCTGTCCGACAGGGCCGGACATGCGTTCAACCGACTCGCCACATGGCAGACGAACGGTACTGCACCAGGCATGTGCTAACGTGCTCCCCACGCTCACCTCAACGTGCCTTGCCCATGCCTATCGCCGATAACCTGCTGGCCTTCACCTTTGCCGCCACCCTGCTGACGCTGACGCCTGGCCTGGACACCGCCCTGGTGCTGCGAACCGCTACGGTGGAGGGCAAGCAACAAGCGCTGCGCGCTGCGTTGGGCATCAACGCCGGTTGCCTGTTATGGGGGGCAGCGGTCGCCTTTGGGCTGGGCGCGCTGATTGCGGTTTCAGAGGTGGCCTTCAACGTCTTGAAGTACTGCGGCGCCGCTTACCTGGCATGGCTGGGCTTGAACATGCTGTTGCGCCCGCGCAGCTCACTTGCCCCCGTCGATGCCGACGGCAAGCCCGGTGCAAACTGGTTTTTGAAGGGCATGATGGGCAACGTCCTCAACCCCAAGATCGGGATTTTCTACGTGTCGTTTCTGCCGCAGTTCATTCCCCAGGGGCATTCCCTGGTGGGCTGGACATTCGGGCTGGTGAGCATCCACGTGGTGATCAGCCTGGTATGGTCGCTGGTGCTGATCGGCGCCACGCAACCACTGGCCGGTGTGCTGCGGCGTGAAAAGGTAATCACGTGGATGGACCGCACCACCGGCATGATCTTTGTACTGTTTGCGGCCCGGTTGGCCTTCAGCAAACGCTGAGGTCAGCGCAGGTCCCGGTGCCGCACCAGGCCCTCAAGGGTAAACCGCGCCTGGATCAGCACCACATCGCGCACCAACTCCATTTCTTTTTGGTTCACTTCAGTCCAGTTCAGGGCAGAGAGCAGCTTGGGTTTCTGCACCCGAAACGCCAGGCCCTGGGTGAACAGCGCCATGGAGTGGATCACTGTGCGCTCGTCGTCCACGGCGAGGCCGGCCAGGCGCGCGATCAGCAGGCGGATCACGTTAGCGATGCGCGATTTGAAGCGCTCTTCAAAGGCCATCGTCGCGCTTTCCGGGCACAGGCCGGCTTGATGGCGATCCATAAAAGCACGCCACGCGGTGGTTTGGGGGCTGTCCTGAATCGTCGAGACCACCGTTCCGAGGATGCCCAATGAGACGTCGATCAGCGCCTGATCGTTGACCTCCGCATCGGCCAGCGCGCTTTCCGCCGCTTCAACGGAGGGTGCCATTTTTCGCCACAAAAGCGTGATCAAGTGCTCGACGCACGCCAGGTACACGCCTTCCTTTGCGTCGAAGTAGTACTGGATCGCCGGTGCATTGACCCCTGCGGCGTTCGCGATGTCCCGCGTGGACGCACCGTCGTAGCCACGCTCGCCAAAGACCACGACGGCTGCCTCGACAATACGTGCACGGGTTTCTTCACCCCGTTGATAACCCCCTTCGGCGGCCGGTTTATGTCGTGCCATGTGCAACTCCATTTTTTTAACGTAACCAAAATATACCAGTTGACAAATTTTCGCGAAAAAACGAATTTATTCCAACTGATATAAAACTGGAGTGACTTGATGTCCGCTGCACCGCCCTCTTCTCAGGTCATTCCTGATACCACCGTCACCGGCCAACGCGGCAAGGCCCGACGGATTCTACTGACACTCGCCGGCGTGGCGCTGTTGGCCGGGCTGGCGTGGGGCGCCTGGTGGTGGCTCACCGGGCGCTTTATCGAAACCACTGACGACGCCTACCTGCAAGCCGACAGCATCAGCGTGGCGCCGAAAATCAACGGCTACGTTGCTGCAGTGTTGGTGGCCGATAACCAAAACGTGAAGCGCGGCGACGTGCTGGTGCGCCTGGATGCACGCAAATACCAGGCGGTGAGTGACGAAGCCTCAGCGACGATTGCCGCCCGCGAGGCCGACTTTGCCAAGGCCCAGGCCGACCTCGTGCAGCAGGATTCGACCATCGCCGAAGCCCGCGCCCAACTGCAAGGCGCGCAAGCCGATGCCCGGCACGCACAAACCGAAGTCGCGCGTTATGCGCCGCTGGCGCGCTCCGGTGCCGAGCCGCAAGAGCGCCTGGCGCAGCTCAACAACCAACTTGCCCAGGCCCGCAGCACCGTGGCCGCCAAGCAGGCTGCCCTGCGTTCCAGCCAAACCCGCTATGGCACCCTTCAAGCCCAGCTCAAGCAGGCCCAGGCGCAACTCGGCGTGGCCAAGGCCAGCGAGGCGCAAAGCCAGTTGGATGTAGACGACGCGGTGATTCGCAGCCCGCTGGATGGGCGCGTGGCCGATCGTGGCGTGCGGGTCGGGCAATACGTGCAGCCAGGCACGCGCCTGCTGACCGTGGTGCCGGTGAGCGCGATCTACCTGACCGCCAACTACAAGGAAACCCAGATTGGCGACATGCGCGCCGGGCAGACCGTGACCGTGCATGTGGATGCGCTGCCTGGCCACGACCTGCAAGGGCATATCGACAGCCTGTCCCCCGGCACCGGCGCCCAGTTCGCGCTGCTGCCGCCGTCAAACGCCACCGGCAACTTCACCAAGATCGTACAGCGGGTGCCCGTGCGGATTTCCCTGGATGTACCCGACGATGACATTCGCCAGGCACTGATGCCCGGCCTGTCGGCCACCGTGGAAGTCGACACCCGCACCCACAAGGCAGATGCCAACCATGGCTGAAGCCGTTTTGACCGAGGCGCCCGCGGACAAACCGCGCAACGCCTCGCTGACCGACTGGATCGCGGTGGCTGCCGGTTCGCTGGGCGCGTTGCTGGCGACCCTGGACATCTCGATCACCAACTCGGCACTGCCGCAAATCCAGGGCCAGATCGGCGCGACCGGCACGGAAGGCACCTGGATCGCCACCGGCTACCTGATGTCGGAAATCGTGATGATCCCCCTCGCCGCCTGGCTGACCCGGGTATTTGGCCTGCGCCGGTTCCTGATCGGCACGGCCTTGATGTTCACGTTTTTCTCGATGTTCTGCGGCCTGTCCTCAAGCCTTGGCGCGATGATCGCCGGGCGCATCGGCCAGGGGTTTGCCGGCGGCGCGATGATTCCGACCGCACAGACCATCGTACGCACCCGTTTGCCTGCCCATCAGTTGGCAATCGGCACCACGATGTTCGGCATGACGGTGATTCTCGGCCCGTTGTTGGGCCCGGTAATTGGCGGATGGCTTACGGAAAACATCAACTGGCGCTGGTGTTTTTTCATCAACCTGCCCGTCAGCATCACCTTGATTACCCTGCTGGTCAGTGGCCTGCCAGGCGAGCGCATGAACCTTCAACAGTTCATCAAGGCCGACTGGCTGGGCATTCTTGGCCTGGCCATGGGCTTGAGTTCGCTCACTGTGGTGCTGGAAGAAGGCCAGCGTGAACACTGGTTCGATTCGCTGCTGATCATCTGGTTGAGCATTGCGATGGTGGTCGGGTTCTTCCTGATTGCCGTCGGGCAGGTGCGGTCGAGTACGCCGATCCTGCGTCTGCAACTGGTGCTCAACCGCAGCTTTGGCAGTGTGTTGCTGATTGCCACGGCCGTCGGTGCCGGGCTGTATGGCACGGCGTACCTGGTGCCACAGTTCCTTGGCATTTTGTCGGGCTACAACGCGCAACAGTCGGGGTCGATCATGCTGCTGTCGGGCATTCCCGCGTTTCTGCTGATGCCGATCCTGCCAAGAATGCTCGGCCGCCTGGACCTGCGGATGATGGTCGGCGTCGGTTTGTTGATGTACTGGGCCAGCTGTTTTCTCGACACCCAACTCACCGCCCAGAGTGTCGGCCATGATTTTTACTGGTCGCAAATTTTGCGCGGCTTTGGGCAGATCCTGGTGATGATGCCCCTCAGCCAGCTGTCGATGCGGTCGGTAGACACCCGCGACGCCGGTGATGCGGCCGGGCTCTACAACATGTCTCGCAACCTCGGTGGCACCCTCGGGCTGGCGCTGCTGGGGGTGTTGATGGACCGGCGTAGCCACTTCCACGACGACATGCTGCGCGAAGGCATCCAGGCCAACACCCAGTTGACCCAGGACCAGATGGCGAGCAACACCGCCAGCTACCTGGCGCAAACCGGCGACCCTTCCACTGCATCGCTACAAGCACTGAGCCACCTGGCCAGCGACATCGCCCAGCAGGCCGCAGTAATGGCCTACAACGACGCGTTCTACGTGCTGGGACTCGCCATGCTGGCGTGCCTCCCCCTGATCTTCATCCTGAAAAAGCGCGCGGCGCAGGCAGGCCAACGAACATGATTTATCGCTCACTTCCCCTGCTCTTTACCGTCGGCCTGCTGACAGCGTGTACCGTGGGGCCGGACTACCAGGGCGCGCCGGATGCCGCGCCAAAAACCTTGGCGGCCGGGCGTTTGCCCCACGCCGACACAGGCTTGGCGCACACGCTTGCAGTTGCGCGGTGGTGGCAAACCCTGGGCGACCCGCAACTTAACCAACTGGTGGCCCAGGCACTGCAAAGCAGCCCGGACATGGCGACCGCCCGGGCGCGACTCCAACAATCGCGGGCCAGCCTGAGTGGCGCCAATGCCGACGCCCTGCCCAAGGTCACCGGCGACGCGGCGATGCTCAAACTGCGCTCCCCCGACACTTCGGCGCTGGGGGGCAGCGGTGGCGGTGGTCGCGGGCCGTTAAACCTTTACCTCGCCGGCTTTGATGCCAGCTGGGAGGCCGACGTGTTCGGCGGCACCCGGCGTGCAATCGAGGCAGCCCAAGCCGAAAACGACGCGTCACAGGCGCAGTTGGCCGATGCCCAAGTGCAACTGGCTGCCGAGGTGGTGCAAACCTATGCCGACCTGCGCGACCAGCAGGCGCGCCTGGCGCTGGTGGATGCAAGTGTCGACATCGAGGAGCAGGCGCTGGACCTGACCCAGCAGCGGCGCAGCCGTGGCGTGGCCTCGCAGTTGCAACTGGAACAGGTGCTGACCCAGGCCGAAAACACCCGGGCCCAACGCCTGCCGCTGCAAGCGTCAATCGTCGAGGCCGTGGACCAACTGAACTTGCTGTGTGGCCTGGAGCCGGGCGAGTTGGATGCGAGCCTCACCACCCCGCGTGCCCTGCCCGCTATCCCGAGCCAGGTGCCGTTTGCCGACCCGGCGGCGATCCTGAAAGCCCGGCCGGATATCCGCGTAGCCGAGCGCCAACTGGCGTCCAGCAACGCGCAGATCGGCGAGAAAACCGCCGACTGGTTTCCCAAGCTCAGCCTGATGGGCGATTTGTCATTCTCGGCCGCCGATCCCGGGCATCTGGCGCGAAAGGACAGCGGCACCTGGTTGCTGTTACCAAGGCTGACCTGGAACGCACTGGATTTCGGCCGGGTGGCGGCCAGCGTCAAAGGTGCGCAAGCCGGGCGCGATGAAGCCCTCGCCCACTACAAAAGCGTGGTGTTGAGTGCGTTGCGTGACGCGGATGTGGCGTTGGCGCGTTATGGCAACCAGCGCCAGAATGTGGTGCTGTTGCGCAACGTAGAGTCGTCGGCGGTGCGTGCAGCGGACCTGACTCGCCAGCGCTATAAAGCAGGCACGGCGAGTACCCTGGATTGGCTGGACGCGGAACGTACGCGGTACCAGGCGCAGGAAAGCCGGATTTCCGGGGATGCGCTGTTGCTCAAGGACTTTGCGTCATTGCACAAAGCACTGGGGTTGGGATGGACGTTGTAAGAGCCAGAGCAAGCAACCAATAACCTGTGGCGAGGGAGCTTGCTCCCGCTGGGTCGCGAAGCGGCCCCAGAAAATGGGACCGCTGCGCAGTCCAGCGGGAGCAAGCTCCCTCGCCACAGGTACAATATCTTCCCTGACAGGTATGGGTCAGCGCGCGGTATTGGCCCGCGCCGAATGCAGCTTCTTGTAGCTATCAATCAACCGCAGGTGCCGATCCAGCCCTTCCAGCTTCATGCTCGTCGGCGTCAACCCGTAAAACCGCACGCTACCGTTCACCGAACCAATCGCCGCTTCCATTCGCTCGTTGCCAAACATCCGACGCAAATTCACTTCGTAGTCCGCCAGCTCAAGGTCTTCGTCCAGCTCCATCTCCAGCACCGCGTTCACGGCTTGGTAGAACAAGCCACGCTCAACCGTGTTGTCGTTGTACTGCTGGAACATCTCCACCAGTTCCTTGGCTTCTTCAAACTGCTGCAAGGCCAGGTAAACCAACAGCTTCAATTCCAGGATGGTCAGTTGGCCCCACGCGGTATTGTCATCAAAGTCGATGCCGATCAACGTGGTGATGTCGGTGTAGTCGTCCAGCTCACTTTCCACCAGACGTTCAACCAGGCCCTTCAACTCGGCTTCGTCGAGGCGGTGCAGGTTCAAGATGTCTTCGCGGAAAAACAGCGCCTTGTTGGTGTTGTCCCAGATCAGATCGTCGATCGGATAAATCTCCGAATAGTCCGGCACCAGGATGCGGCAGGCGGTTGCGCCGATGTGCTCGTACACCGCCATGTACACTTGCTTGCCCATACCCTCGAGGATGCCGAACAGCGTCGCGGCTTCCTCGGCATTGGAGTTTTCACCCTGGCCGGAGAAGTCCCATTCGACGAATTCGTAATCCGATTTGGCGCTGAAGAAGCGCCACGACACCACTCCGCTGGAGTCGATGAAGTGCTCGACGAAGTTGTTCGGCTCAGTCACCGCGTGGCCTTCAAACGTCGGCTGCGGTAGATCGTTCAGGCCTTCGAAGCTGCGGCCTTGCAGCAGTTCGGTAAGGCTGCGTTCCAGCGCGATTTCAAGGCTTGGGTGTGCGCCGAACGAGGCGAATACACCGCCGGTGCGCGGGTTCATCAAGGTCACGCACATCACCGGGAATTCGCCGCCCAGCGACGCATCTTTCACCAGTACCGGGAAGCCCTGGGCTTCCAGGCCCTGGATCCCGGCCAGGATGCTGGGGAATTTCTCCAACACTTCCTGCGGCACATCCGGCAGCGCGAATTCACCCTCGATGATTTCGCGTTTTACCGCGCGCTCGAAAATCTCCGACAGGCACTGCACCTGGGCTTCAGCCAGGGTATTACCGGCACTCATGCCGTTGCTGAGGTACAGGTTCTCGATCAGGTTGGACGGGAAATACACCACCTCGCCATCCGACTGGCGCACGAACGGCAGCGAAACAATGCCGCGCTCTTCGTTGCCGGAGTTGGTGTCGTAGAGGTGTGAGCCACGCAACTCGCCGTCACGGTTGTAAATGTGCAGGCAGTGCGCGTCGAGGATTTCCGGCGGCAGTTCGTCTTTACGGCCCGGCTTGAACCAGCGCTCGTCCGGGTAATGCACAAACGCCGCGTTGGCGATGTCTTCACCCCAGAACTGGTCGTTGTAGAAGAAGTTGCAGTTCAACCGCTCGATAAACTCGCCCAGTGCCGACGCCAGCGCGCCTTCCTTGGTCGCACCCTTGCCGTTGGTAAAACACATCGGCGAGTGTGCATCGCGGATATGCAGCGACCACACGTTGGGCACGATATTGCGCCACGACGCGATCTCAATCTTCATGCCCAGGCCCGCCAGAATGGCCGACATGTTGGCGATGGTTTTTTCCAGCGGCAGGTCCTTGCCCGCGATGTAAGTGCCGGCATCGGACGCCGCGCTCGGCATCAACAACGCCTGGGCATCGGCATCCAGGTTGTCGACTTCCTCGATCACGAACTCCGGGCCGGCCTGCACCACTTTTTTCACGGTGCAACGGTCGATGGAGCGCAAGATGCCCTGGCGGTCTTTATCGGAGATGTCCGCAGGCAACTCGACCTGGATCTTGAAGATCTGGTTGTAGCGGTTTTCCGGATCGACAATGTTGTTCTGCGACAGGCGAATGTTGTCGGTAGGGATGTTGCGGGTTTCGCAGTACAACTTCACAAAGTAAGCCGCACACAACGCCGACGACGCCAGGAAGTAATCGAACGGACCAGGGGCCGAGCCATCGCCCTTGTAGCGAATAGGCTGGTCGGCCACCACGGTGAAGTCGTCGAACTTGGCTTCAAGTCGAAGGTTGTCGAGAAAATTGACCTTGATTTCCATGCGGGATTACCAGAATAGCGAGCAAAATATGGCCGCCATTATCCGGGTTTCGAGGCGTAAGTCTTGTGCTTTCGGGCCTGGCCGATCGCTGGCGGTGGAGATCAACCGCGCTGAAAGTGCGCAATCTGTTGCCACATCGCGATCGGGTTGGAGTACATCGGGAAGTGCCCGCACTGGGCAATCGGCGCCAGTCGCACACCTTGCGCCTGGATATGCGCCAGGTACGACAGGTGCGCATTCTGCTCGCCGTACATGAACATCCGCGGGCATTGCAGGCCGAGGAACTTGCCCATCAGGTCGGCGTTATCGGACAGCTCGACCATCGACTGGAAAATCCCCCGCACCGCACCGGCGCGCACCTTGTGCCGCAGGCTCGCCGAATACAGCGCGCTGGCGTAGGCCGGTACCTGGCGGGTGCGCTCGATAAAGGCGCTGAAAAACGCCTCGGGGTCATCCGCCGGGTAGTCAACGATCTGCCGGCTGAGGAAGCAGTCTTGCGGGGCGATATTGCCTTCGATATCGACAAAGCTCAGTACTCGGCCCGGAAACCGGTGCGCCAGCATCAGCGCGGTCAACCCGCCCATGGAGTGGCCCACCAGGTGGAACTGCTCGACACCGAAATGCTCCAGCACCTGCACGGCGGTCTGCAGCAGGAACGGAATGGAAATTTTCGACAGGTCAGCGCACTGGCTCTCACCGCAACCCGGGGCGTCATAGGCCACAAATGGATGACCGTCGAATGCAGGTTGCTGGACGATGTCGGCGTAGTCTTCCTTGGTGGAGCCGAAGCCATGCAGGAACACAATCGGTGCCAGGCTGCCCGCGCGGTGGATCGCGGCAATGTTCAACGGCACATCGTCGACGACGATGGGGAGTTGTGTGTGGGTGAATGGCATGGTGAAGACTCCCTGAAAAACCGATTGGCGGCTCAAAAGCCGTTAATTTCAACGGTATTCAGATTTCTGTAAATTCCTGATTCAGGAAGGTATTCATAGGCTGATCGTATGGGTCATTCAACAACGCCCTACCCCGCACTCAATCCCCACAACACGTCCAACACATGTTGCGTAGGCCGCTCAACCTCCCCGGCGCGATGGGCAACCCCCAGTTGGCGCCACAGCAACGGTTGCAACGGCCGCATCACAATCCGGGTGTCGTGCAAGGGCGTGGACGCCTCATGGGGCAGCAATGTGGCCCCGTAACCGGCGGCCACCAGGCTTTTGATCGCATCGTTGTAGTTCAGTTGAATGCGCGGCGTGGGCTGCAATCCTTCACTGGCAAACCACTCGGCGGTCAGGCGCGAAAGCCGGGTGGTGTTGTCATTCAGGATTAACGGCTGGGCAGCCAGCCATGCGGGTGTTACCACCTCCGGGCATTCCCGGCGCGCCGGTAAAAAAGCCATGACCGGGTCGCGCCGCCAGGGCTCGATCCGCAAGCCCTTCACCGGCGCCTGCGGCAGCGCTACCAAGCCAATTTCCAGGGCACCGTCTGCCAGGTTCTTCAATGTGTCCTGCGAAGTGAGCACCGCCACCTGCACATCGATGGCGGGGTGATGTTGGCTCAAGGTTTCCAGGGCTTGCGGCAACAACTGTGCGATGGCCCCGGTTGAGGCTCCCAGACGCACACGCCCTGCCAGCCCCTGCACCTGTCGCTCCACGTCTTCAAGCGCCTGCTCGGCATCCGCCAACAACCGGCGTGCGCGCTCCACCAGGGTTTCGCCAATCGCCGAAGGCTGCACCCGCCCACGGGTACGCGACAACAGCTTGCCACCCACCCGCGCCTCAAGATCGGCAATGTGCAGGCTGACTGTCGGTGGCGCCAGGTTGAGCATGCGCGCCGCTTCGGCGAACGAGCCGAGGTCGGCAATCGCCACCAGCGTACGCAGGCGGTCCAGGCTGATTTCGCGCATGGGGCAATCCTTGTTCAGAAAACCTGAATATCATCGTCTGGAAATTCAACTTTTCCTATCTTAACGACTCACTGAAGATGGGAACACCTGATTTCCTCTACGAGCGCACCCCATGGCAAATCCTCTTGTATTTATCGACGGCGACCAAGGCACCACCGGGCTGCAGATCCATCAACGCCTGCGCGACCGCACCGATCTGCAACTGATCACCCTCAGCCCGGAACACCGCAAGGACCCGCAGCAGCGCGCCGAGATGATCAACGCCTGCGACATCGCGATCCTGTGCTTGCCCGACGACGCTGCACGGGACGCCGTCGCCAGCATCCAGAATCCCGCCGTGCGGGTGATCGACGCCAGTTCGGCGCACCGCACCCATCCCGACTGGACCTATGGGTTTGCCGAGATGAACCCGCAACAGGCGCAGCGCATTGCCACGGCGCAGCGGGTCAGCAATCCCGGCTGCTACCCCACCGGCGCGATTGGTTTGTTGCGCCCGTTGCTTGAGGCCGGGCTGCTGCCCAAGGACTACCCGACGACCATTCATGCCGTCTCGGGCTATTCCGGCAAGGGCCGCGCCGGCGTGCAGGAGCATGAGGGCGCCGACGCCTCGCAGGCGCCGGCCTTCCTGGTCTACGGCCTGGGGCTGGAACACAAGCATGTCCCGGAGATTCAGTTGCAAAGCGGGCTGACGCAGCCGCCAGTGTTTGTGCCGGCCTACGGTGCTTTTCGCCAGGGGATTGTACTGACCATCCCACTGCAACTGAGACTACTTGCACCGGGCGTGGATGGGTTGCAGTTGCACGACTGTTTGACCCGGCACTACCGCGACACCCATCACGTACAGGTGCTGTCGATGCAGGCCGCCAACGAGCTGACGTACCTTGATCCCCAAGCCCTGAACGACACGGATGACTTGCGCTTGGTCGTGCGTGAGAACCACGAGACGGGCCAGGTTTTGCTGGCGGCGATATTCGACAACCTCGGCAAGGGCGCCGCAGGTGCCGCCGTGCAAAACCTGGATTTGATGCTCAAGCCGAAACAGTAGCGATCAACGCTCGCAGGTCCGCCAGCATCAACGAAAAAGGGGTGAGTCCAAAGCAGCGCAGGCTCACAGCCAGAGATTGGCCACGAGACCCCTCGATAGATTCAGGACGCCCGCGAAGATGTGCAATAGCACGGGGACCAGAATGCCGGCGCTGCGCACTCGGGCATACGCAAAGATGACTGAGAGCGTGCCGATCATCAGGCACTCTATCCAACCGCTAAACGGCATGTGTATGGCCATGTAAACCGCGGTGGTGGCCAGTATCGCAACCCACCGCCAAAGGCGATTATCCAGAGGGAAGAGGCGAATCAGGAAGTACCGGTACAGGAGCTCCTCAAAAATCGGAACAATCAGGAGCCCCATTGAGAGAAGAAGCGCCCTTGGAGCTGAGGGCAGACTGCCCCGCAAGAACATCGTATAGGCCTCATACCCGTATCCCAGCCCAATATCGAGACTGGTACAGACCAGGTAAACCCCCAGTATCCATGGCAAACACAGTTTGAACGTCCTGCTCAGGTCTCGGCCAATAACGGCGCGAACTCCGCCTGAGTGCCTGCGCTCGATCACCGCCACTGTCAGCAGCACCACTGCAGAGAAACCGCCGTCAATCAGCAGCGTCAGCCTGGTCAAGTTTCCTGTGCCCATAATCAGCACCAGCGCAAGTTGAATCGCGAGATATAAACCTATCGCCAGGCAGGCCATCAAGATACGACGACGCCAAGAGTAAGTGTCCATGCAAGCCGCAGGCGGCCCTGAAAGCGCTTTGTACTCCACCCCTAACTTCCTTTTCACGATTGGTATGCCGCGCATATTAACGAGCGAGCGTCACGGGAACCGATCTATTTATCTAAGCGTCACAGGCGAGCCAGCTTCAACGTCACCCAAAAAAGGGGTCAGACCACATTTAAAAAAAGCGTGGTCTGACCCCTTTTTTCCTTGAAGCGATGCTCACGGTGGTTTCATGGGCGCACCGGAAGACGCAGAACTGGCGGCGGAACTGGTGCGTTTTGTGCGCCACTGGCTGAAACGCGACTGATCTCTGTGAGTTGACACACCCTGTAATAATCCATAAAGATGAGCGTCTTCTTCAGGGTGTGTCCTCAATGTCTGCAACGACCTTCAACTTTTCCGTCATTGGCTTGATTGCCAAGGCGCAAGGTTGCGTTGCGCACGCCCTCAAATCGAAGAAACAGTCGCTCATGTGACCGGGGCGCGCTGTCCCGTCAGATGAGCTGACAGGACATTGAGCGCGAAGGCCCCCTCCTCTTGCTTACCTCCCTCTGCCCTTCTGACGGTGACTCAATCGGTCAACCATCAGGAGAAAGCGCATGTCATCGTTTCAAGGTATCTGGGTTCCCGTCGTCACACCGTTTCATAACGGCGCCATCGACTTCATCGGCTTGCGCCGCCTGGTCTGCCATCTGCTGGAAAAGGGCGTGGCCGGGATCATGGCCTGCACCACCACCGGCGAAGCCGCATCACTCAGCCGCGATGAGCAACTGGCAGTGCTGGATGCCGTGCTGGAGCTGGTGCCGCCGCAGCACGTGGTGATGGGCCTGGCGGGGTATAACCAGATTGAACTGTTGCAGTTTCAGGCCGAAATCCTGAAACGCCCGGTGGCCGGCTTGCTGGTGCCACCGCCGAGCTACATCCGCCCGTCCCAGGCGGGCCTTGAAGGGTTCTTCCGCACCGTGGCGGATGCGTCCAGCGTGCCGATTATTCTGTATGACATTCCCTATCGTACCGGCATCGCCTTCGAACAGGCGACGCTGCTGAACATCGTCGCCCATGAACGGATCGTCGCGATCAAGGATTGTGGCGGCAACCTGGCCAACACCCTGGCGCTGCTGGCCAGCGGGAATGTGGATGTGTTGTGTGGTGAAGATGTGCAGATATTCAACGCGCTGTGCCTGGGGGCGACCGGCGCGATTGCCGCGTCGGCGCATGTGCGGACCGAGGCGTTTGTGAGGCTGCATCGGCAGGTTCGCGATAACCAATTGATGGCGGCTCGTCAGACATTTTTCGAGCTGCTGCCATTGATTCACACAATGTTCGTGGAGCCCAACCCCGCGCCAGTGAAGGCCGCGCTGGCGATGGAGGGGTTGATTGGCAGCGAACTGCGGGCGCCGATGCTGGCGGCGAGTGAGACGGTGGTGAATCAATTGCAGCAAGTCTTGGCCACGCTCGAATAACCTGTGGCGAGGGAGCTTGCCCCCGCTGGGCTGCGAAGCGCCCCCAAAACCGGACACCCCATTTTATCGGGTGAAAAGAGGTGTCTGAATTGGGGCTGCTGCGCAGCCCAGCGGGAGCAAGCTCCCTCGCCACAGGGACTGGGGCCAGCCAACTTTTCAGTATGAAGGACTTATCTCCTTGCCACCGCCAACCGGTGCAATGTGATCTTGCGCACCTCCTGCTTGCTGGCCTCAATATGGGCCTTGAGCAGTTGCTGCGCCTGGTCGCTTTGCCGCTGCATGATCGCCCGCAGAATCAACCCATGCTCCTCGTACGTCGCGGCAATGCGCGATTGCTGGGTGAAATCCAGCCGCCGGATAATGCGGATTTTCTCGGTAATCTCGTAATGCATGCGCGCCATTTCAGCGTTGCCCGTGGCCTGCACCAGCCCGCAGTGAAACGCCTCATCCAGCGCCGAGACAACTTGGGCTTCGTCCAGCCGGGCACTTTCGTCCACCAGCCAAACCGCCTCAAGCGGTTCAAGACCCTGCTCCGCCATGTCACACAAGCGACTGACCGCCGCTAACTCCAGCACGATCCGAACGTCGTAAAGCTCTTCAAAATAGTTGAAGTCGAACGGCCGGACCTGCCAGCCACTCCTGAAAAAAACCTCCAGGTACCCTTCACGCTCCAGTCGATACAGTGCCTGGCGCACCGGCGTGCGGCTGGCTTGCATACGTTCGGCTATATCGCCCTCGCTGAAGCGATCACCCGGCAACAAACGAAAACCGAAGATGTCGTCTTTCAACTGCTGGTACACCCGCTCTGCCAGGCTGTCCGGCCGTTCGCTGGGCTTTCTGGTGGTAGAGAGCTGCATGCCTACGCCCTGCTCGCCATGTAGGCGCGCCAGCCGCCGAACTCGGTGATGTCGGTGGCGCCTGCCAGGGCCCAGGGTTCGCAGATGAAGCCTTTCACGCTGCGCCCGTCCGCCAGGGTCAGGTTGCCGATGCCCAGCGGCGCGGGAATCTCGGCGACGAACTCGCCAAAGCGGGCGATGGGCATGTCCCACAGCTCAACGATGATCGAGCTGCCCGAGTCATCCCTGGCCAGCCCGGGCTTGGGCGGAACCGTGCCCGGCAGCGCATGCAGGCGGTAGTGGCTTGCCGTCAGGGTTTGTTCCACCAGCACTGCATTACGGCTGGTCAATTGGAAGTTCAGCGGCATCCCGGTGAGGTGCGCGCCCACCACCGCCACCCGCACGCTGCCCGGGGCCTGGCGCGCCGGTGCCGGTTGCGGCAGGGAACGTTCAGTGGCGCCCAACGGCAGGTCCAGGCCGGCCTGCCAGCGTTTGCCCAGATGCGCCAGCGCCGCGTCGTGCCAGGCCGGCGCGATCAGGGTGATGCCGCACGGCAGGCCATCGCTGCGCAGCCCGGCGGGCACGGCCAGTGCCGAGAGGTCGGCCAGGTTGGTGAAATTGGTGTAGAAGCCAAACTGCGAGTTGTAGAGCACCGGCTCCACGGCCATTTCCGCCAGCGTGCGAATCGTCGGGGATGTTGGAACCAGCAACGCATCGAAACCGGCCAGGCTGTCGTTGATACGCCGGCTCAATTCGGCCCGCAGGTATTCGGCTTTATAGGCATCGCAGGCGCTGTACGTGTGGCCGTTTTCGACGATGCCGCGCACCACCGGGTTGATCGCTCCGGGGTTGCTGGCGAGCATGCCTTCCATCGCGACCGTGCGCTCTGCCACCCAGGAGCCAAAATACAACTGTTCGGCGAGTTGCTGAAAAGGGCTGAAATCTATCGGAGTGATCTCGGCGCCGAGGGATTGAAACCTGAGCAACGCCTGTTCAAACACGGCCTGGTTCTGTGCATCGCCAAAAAATTCCAGGCTGGCCGGAACCGCCAGCTTGATGGTGGCGCCAACTGCGACCGGCGCGGTGTTGGGGTTAACACGGGAATACGCGTCACTGGCGTCGTAAGCGGCTGCTACGCCGACCACTACATCGGCATCTTCGACGGTCAACGCGAACACCGAAATGCAGTCCACGGTACGGCACGCGGGCACCAATCCGGTGTTGGACAAACGCCCCTTGGTCGGCTTCAACCCGACAATATTGTTGAAGCCCGCCGGCACCCGTCCGGAACCTGCGGTGTCGGTGCCCAAGGAGAACGCCACCAGGCCACGAGCAACCACCGAGGCCGAACCCGAGCTGGAACCGCCGCTGACATAATCCGGGTTGAAGCTGTTACCGACTGCGCCGTAAGGCGAGCGCGTCCCAACCAGGCCAGTGGCGAACTGATCGAGGTTGGTCTTGCCCATCAGGATCGCCCCGGCCGCGCGCAACCGGGCAACCACCGAGGCATCTGCTTGAGCCGTATAGGCAAATTCAGGGCACGCAGCGGTGGTCTCCCAGCCCGCTGCATCGATGTTGTCCTTGATCGCGAACGGCACACCGTACAGCGGCAGCTTGTCGAGATCGCCGTCGACCGCCATCAGCCGCTCGGCCAGTTGCGCCAACTGGGCACTCAACTGCTGCGGTTGCACCTGGCTGATCCAGGCATTGTCCTGGGCGGGAAACATGCCCGCCAGGGTCAACAGAATATCGGGCGTCAGCGCGTGGCTGCGGTATGCGGCCTGCCATTCACCCAGGGTCCAGCCGAGTTGTTCGTTGTGCATTGAGGATTCCATCTTGTATCCAAGTTTGGATTTCCTTTAGCAAGCGCTGGGCCAATCAGCTGCAAGCCAATGAATACGTGGCCTTGGCGAAAATACTGGGTGAGAGCAGCCCTCGTACGTGCTCCGTGATGAAGCAGCAATGCGCCAAAAAAAGACATTCAGGCGGCCGTCCGGTTGCGACCTGCGCGATACCGGCCTATGTTCGAAACCATGCTCTAAAAACTGCTGTCCATCCCATACGCCCTTTCCGTAGCCAGGTGACGACATGCCCACCGCTTCCCGCCCCGCCGTGCTCGAACTGATCGGCAACACCCCGCTGGTGCGGGTCAGCCGCTTCGATACCGGCCCGTGCACGCTGTTCCTCAAGCTTGAATCCCAAAACCCCGGCGGCTCGATCAAGGACCGCATCGGCCTGGCCATGATCGACGCCGCCGAACGCGACGGCCGCCTGCGCCCCGGTGGCACCATCATTGAAGCCACCGCTGGCAACACCGGCCTCGGCCTGGCCCTGGTAGGCCGCGCCAAGGGTTACCGGGTGGTGCTGGTGGTGCCCGACAAGATGTCCACCGAGAAGGTCTTGCACCTCAAAGCCATGGGCGCCGAGGTGCACATCACCCGCTCCGATGTCGGCAAGGGCCACCCCGAGTATTACCAGGACGTCGCCGCCCGGCTGGCCAAAGACATTCCCGATTCGTTCTTCGCCGACCAGTTCAATAACCCGGCCAATCCCCTGGCTCACGAGACCAGCACCGCCCCGGAAATCTGGGCCCAGACCCAGCATGACCTGGACGCCATCGTGGTGGGCGTGGGCTCGGCCGGCACCCTCACCGGCCTGACGCGCTTCTTCAAACGCGTGCAACCCGACCTGGCCATGGTGCTGGCCGACCCGGTCGGCTCGGTGATGGCCGAGTACAGCCGCAGCGGCACCCTGACCGAACCCGGCTCGTGGGCGGTGGAAGGCATCGGCGAAGACTTCATCCCCTCGATCGCCGACCTCTCCAGCGTGCGCCACGCTTACTCGATCAGCGACGAAGAAAGCTTCGACCACGCCCGCCAGTTGCTGCGGGCCGAAGGCATTCTGGGCGGTTCCTCCACCGGCACCCTGCTCGCCGCGGCGCTGCGTTATTGCCGCGAACAGACCGAGCCCAAGCGCGTCGTCACCTTCGTCTGCGACACCGGCACGCGCTACTTGTCGAAGGTCTACAACGACCAATGGATGAACGATGCCGGCCTGCTGCAATACAAACACTACGGCGACCTGCGCGACCTGATCGCCCGCCGCTTCGAAGACGGCCGGGTGATCAGCGTCGGCCCCGACGACAGCCTGCTCACCGCCTTCCAGCGCATGCGCCTGGCGGACGTCTCGCAACTGCCGGTGCTGGTGGACGGGCAAAAACTGGTGGGTGTGCTCGATGAGTCAGACGTACTGCTTGGCCTGCACCAGAACGCCGCGCACTTCTCCATGACCGTCGCCAGTGCCATGACCAACGCCCTCCAGACCCTTGCGCCCAGCGCCAGCCTTGCGCAATTGCAGGCCGAGCTGGATCGCGGACTGGTTGCAATCATTGCCGACGCGTCGGGCTTCTACGGCCTGATCACCCGCGTCGACCTGCTCAATCACCTACGGAGATCCCTTGCATGACCCAGCACGATAAAAGCGCCTTCGCCACCCGCGTGATCCATGCCGGGCAATCCCCGGACCCGACCACGGGCGCGCTGATGCCGCCGATCTACGCCAACTCCACCTACCTGCAGGAAAGCCCCGGGGTTCACAAAGGCTTCGACTACGGGCGCTCCCACAATCCGACGCGCTTCGCCCTGGAGCGCTGCGTAGCGGATCTTGAAGGCGGCACCCAGGCCTTCGCGTTTGCCTCCGGGCTGGCGGCGATTTCCACCGTGCTGGAACTGCTCGACGCCGGTTCCCACGTGGTCTCCGGCAATGACTTGTACGGCGGCACCTTCCGCCTGTTCGACAAAGTGCGCCAACGCAGCGCCGGGCATCGCTTCAGCTTTGTCGACCTGACCGACCTCTCGGCCTTCGAAGCCGCGTTGCAGGACGACACGCGGATGGTCTGGGTCGAAACCCCCAGTAACCCGCTGTTGAGCCTGACCGATCTCAGCGCCATTTCACGCATCTGCCGTGCCCGGGGCATCATCTGCGTGGCCGACAACACCTTCGCCAGCCCCTGGATCCAACGCCCGCTCGAATTGGGTTTCGACATTGTTGTGCACTCCACCACCAAGTACCTCAACGGCCACTCCGATGTGATCGGCGGTATTGCGGTGGTCGGCCAGAATCCCGAGTTGGCCGAGCGCGTGGGCTTCCTGCAAAATTCCGTGGGCGCAATTGCCGGGCCGTTTGACGCCTTCCTGACTTTGCGCGGGGTGAAGACACTGGCGCTGCGCATGGAACGGCATTGCAGCAACGCACTGGAACTGGCGACATGGCTGGAGCAACAGCCGCAGGTGGCGCGGGTTTACTACCCTGGACTGGCCTCGCACCCGCAACATGAACTGGCGCGCCGGCAGATGCGCGGGTTTGGCGGGATGATTTCGGTAGACCTCAAAACCGACCTCGCGGGCGCGACACGCTTCCTGGAAAACGTGAAGATCTTTGCCCTGGCCGAAAGCCTCGGCGGTGTGGAAAGCCTGATCGAACACCCGGCGATCATGACCCATGCGAGCATCCCGGCGGCGACCCGGGCGCAGTTGGGGATTGGGGATGGGCTGGTGCGGTTGTCGGTGGGCGTTGAGGATGTAGAGGATCTGCGAGCAGACTTGGCGCAGGCGTTATCCACGATCTGAATAACACCGCAGAACACTGTGGCTGGGGAGCTTGTTGTAGTGAGGGAGCTTGCTCCCGCTGGGCTGCGTAGCGGCCCCAAATTTCCGGGAGCGCTGCGCACTCCAGCGGGAGCAAGCTCCCTCACCACAGGTTACTCGGTGAGGCTAAGGCAGAGCACACCGGCCAGCCCGCACAGGCAAGCCACTCCCACGCAGTAAGCGACCGTACGCAACGGCTGGCGGCCACCCAGGTACATCAGCGTATGCATCACCCGAACGACGGTGAACGTGCAAAACAGCCAGGTCGTGGCAACGCTGGTCGCCTCCAATGCGACGCACAACCCACCCAGGACAAAGAACAACGGAATATTCTCCAGGTCATTCGCCCAGGCTCTGGCACCTCGGCTGACCTGCGGCAGTTCCTGCGAATTAGCCGCCCGCTTGAAGAAGCCGGCATCCTCACTGTTGATGAACGCAAGGTGCCTGAGGCGGAAATAGCCTTGATAGCAAGAGATCGCCAACATCTTGATGAACAGTACCAACACGCACAGGGCATACACCTTCATCATCGGCTCCCCGAACAGCGGCGGAACCCGTTGACCACGAGATACAACAGCGGCCCCACGGACACAAAAACCGCCGTTATCAACCAATAAGGCAACACCGACACCACGGATTTGCCTCTGGCCCGCGCGTCCCGGCACATCCAAATACACGCCATCAGCGCCATCAGGTACAGGTCAATCACCACCTGGGCGGTGTCCGGCCTCGCCATCAATTCAAGCCCGAAGGCCATGAGCGATTGCTCGGCCATCAGCATCGTGATCAATGTGTACAGGGTAAAAGCCAATAACCCGGCCAGGGCAATCCAGGGTCTGCGCATGCTCTCCTCCTTGGAGACAAGTGTTCGGGAAGCTGCACATTAGTGATAACGTCCGACCCTTCTCAATGACCTCACAGGTCATCGACACCACCGACCCGCACGGCCAGAGTCAGCCCATGAGCAGCCCACCTTTCCCCCGCGCCAACCCCGACACCACCGCCGGCGCGCAACTGCGCGTGCTGCGTCGGCAAGCCCAATTGAGCCAACTGGAACTGGCGCTGATCACCGGGGTTTCCCAGCGCCACCTTAGCTGTATCGAGACAGGGCGCGCCAAGCCAAGCCCGGGCACCCTGCATAATTTGCTGATGGCGCTGGAGGCGCCGCTGGAGCAGTGCAACAACGTGTTCCTGGCTGCAGGTTTTGCCCCGCGCTATGAGGCAACCCCGCTGTCTTCGCCATCGATGGAAGCCGTTCGCGAGGCCATCAACCATGTGCTGCACGCGAATAATCCTGCGCCGGCGATCGTGCTGGGCAGTCACTGGGAGGTGCTCGCCGCCAATGCCAGCACGCAGGTGCTGTTCGATCTGGTGGGGATCAAGCCGGAGGCGGCTGATGGACTGAATTTGCTGGTCACCTTGCTGCAGCCGGGCGGCCTGGGTGATCACTTGGACAACGCTGAAGAAATCCGCACCATCGCCTGGCAGCGAGCAACCCGCGAGGCCTTGGGCAATCCGCAACTCGCCAGGCTTTTAGAGCGCCTGCCGGCCCCGCAGAGTACCGAAGTATTGATCAATGAACTGCCGCCACTGGTGCTGACACGCGTCAACTCGCGTGAGGGTCCGCTGAACTTCATGTCGACCTTCACGACCTTCGGCATGCCCCAGGACATCACCGTGACGTCGCTGCGCATCGAGCATCTGATTCCGGCGGATGCACAGACGTGGCAGGTGATGACCGCGGCGTATGAGCGGTCGAAATAGGCAATGCCTTGCCGGACTCGGCAACCCATGATCGAGGTCACCAACCCCACGCCCGAGGTCAAGGCCAAGCTGGGCGACCTTCAACGATAAAAACAACGCCGTCGAACTGCCCGATTTCCAGTCACTCAGCAAAAGCGACGCCACCCATGTGGCCAACGGTCTTCAGTACCTGCTCGACATCGGGCGCCTCGATGGCAAGGCCATCAGCGCGAAAAATGGCGACCAGTCGACCGATAACATCGCGGCCTACAAGGATTGGCTGCAGGCGCATATCGGTGTGGATGTGCAGGCCTGAGACGGTTCCGTTTTCGGCACCCACCCGCGGGATCTGGCCGCTGATGTAGACATGGTTGCCGTCCCTTAACAGCGGCGTGTAGTTGCCGCCGATCTTGAACTCGTCGAGTTGATAACCCAGGCGCACCATGGCCGCCGCGTACTGTTGATCCGGTGTCATGTCTTGTTGTCCTTATAGGCTGTTGCGGCGCTGCCATTCATCCACCACATCGCCCATGGTCTTGGGGATGTCGTTACCAATCCACGCCATGAAATCGCGGTCGAACTTGAACCCAGCACCGCAGTGTTCAAGCATGAAGCGGCGCACGTTCTGAGTGTTTCTGTATTGCCGGGTGACGCAAGTACTGCGCTGGATCGAATCACTGTGCCAATTAAAAAGCATTGCATTCCCTCGCCGGTTTTGGAGCAGCGGGCACAGCATAGCCATGCGCTTTTTATACGGGAAGTAGCGCCAACGATTTCGAAAGTGATATGACGACTGCTCATGATCAATATGGCTTATCTGCTGGCTTACGTGAAATTTCACTTTCCTTGACCATGCAAAATACGGCATGGTTGTACGACGACTATAAGGCCCGTCCTGTGTCGTACCAGTACCCCACAACAACAAGGAAACACCCATGCAAAACATCAAGGTTCTGATTGGTTTTCTGTGCCTGTTCAGCGGTTACGCGGCCGCCGCGCCTGCCGCAACCGACAAGGATGTAGCCGTTGCGGTCGATCATCTGACCCAGGCCATGCTGCACAAGGACATCTCGCAACTGCAAGCCCTCACCGCCAACAACCTCACCTACGGCCACTCCAGCGGCAAGATCCAGAACAAGCAGGAATTTATCGCCGACATTGAAACCGGCAGAAGCGGTTTCAAGACCCTGGAAATGCAAAAACAGACCATCACCCTCAATGGCGACACCGCGCTGGTGCGCAACCACTTCTCCGCCCAGGCCGTAAACAGCGGTGTTGAAGTGCCCACCGAAATTGAAAACTTCCAGGTTTGGCAGAAGCAGAAAGGCAAGTGGCTGCTGATCGGGCGTCAGGCCTACAAGTTCTGACAGCAGCCGGATGCCTTCCTGTGAGGAGGGAGCCTGTTGTGAGGGAGCTTGCTGTGGCGAGGAGCCTGCTGTGAGGGAGCTTGCTGTGGCGAGGGAGCTTGCTCCCGCTGGAGTGCGCAGCGCTCCCAGCTTTTTGGGGCCGCTACGCAGCCCAGCGGGAGCAAGCTCCCTCGCCACGGTCATCTCAAGGGCCATCGAGATGCGTCGGCAAACGGCCTAGTACGCCTCCACCGCCCAGCGCACCTTCACCAGCGCCTCACGCAACACGGCCCGGTCTACCGAGCCCAGCGCCACGCGTATTGCATGGGGCACGTGGGCCGAGACGGCAAACGGCTCGGCGGTGGACACCGAGATATTTTCCCGCGCCAGCGCCATGGTGATCTGGTCGGCGCGGGCCTCTTCCGGCAAGGGCAGCCACAAAAAATAAGAACACGGATGGCGGATCACATTGAGCCCCGCCAACACCTCATCGGCCACCGCCTGGCGCGCCCGGGCATCCTCGCGCTTTTGCGCTTCCAGTTGCAGCACCGTGCCGTCGTCGAGCCAAGCGGCGGCAAGGGCGGTCATCACCCCCGGGGTGTTCCAGGTGGTGGCCATGACCGTACGTTCCAGCGCCGCCATCCACTGCGAAGGCACGGCCACGAACCCCACCCGCAGCCCGGTGGCGACACTCTTGGACAGCCCCGACACGTACACCGTGCGCTCCGGCGCCAGTTCGGCCACAGGCGGCGGCGCATCCTCGGCTAAGAACGCGTAGGCGGCGTCCTCGATCAGGATCAAATCATGCAGGCGTGCAATCGCTATCAAGTGCTCGCGCTGCTCCCTGCTCATCACCCAGCCCAACGGGTTATGCAGGGTCGGCATGCTGTACACGGCGCGTACCGGGCGCCGGGCGCAGAGCTTTTCGAGGAAGGCCAGGTCCGGCCCCCTCGCGGTCAGCGGGATCGCGACGATCTCAAGGTGCAGCGTCTCGGCCAGCACCTTGAACCCGGAATAGGTCAGCGCATCCACCGCCACTACATCGCCGGGCTTGAGGAGCGACATCATGGTCACCGCCAGCCCGTGTTGGGCCCCGCTGACGATCAGCACCTGCTCGGCTTGCACCGTCAGCCCGCGACTCGCCAGATGCCGCGCCACCGCGGCCCGCTCGTGCAGGCGGCCGGCGTGGGGTTGATAGCGCAGCAATGAAGCCAGGTCGCCGGACAGCGCCAACTGGCGTAACGCCGTACGCAGCAGGTCGGTCTGGCCCGGCAGGGATGGGTAGTTGAAGTTGAGATCGATCATGCCCGCTGCCACGGCGATCTGGCCGACACCCTGCCCCGGCGACAGCGCGATTTCGCGCACAAAGGTTCCGCGCCCGGTCTCGCCGCTGACCAACCCCATGGCCGCAAGCTCGGTATACACCCGGCTGGCCGTGACCAGCGCCAGCCCATGGCTGGCGGCCAACTGGCGATGAGTCGGCAAACGAGTACCCGCCGCCAGCGTGCCGGAGCGGATATCCCGGGCGAAGGTGTCCACCAAGGTTTTGTAGCGGGCGCGGGCCATAGGCGATGTATCCATGACAATTTTTTGATTGTCTGGATACTGAATCATAGGATGCGGCGGACGCAACTTATCCTTATCGAGCCCGCCCCCCATGGAACGCACCACTCACCTCAACGCCCAGGAACACAACGCCAGCGGCTGGATCAATGGCTTTATCGGCGTGGTGATCTTCAGCGGCTCGCTACCCGCCACGCGCCTGGCGGTGCTGGAATTTGATCCGGTGTTCCTGACCGTCGCCCGCGCCACCATCGCCGCCCTGCTTGGCCTGAGCCTGCTGTGGCTGTTCAAGGAACAGCGCCCGGCCCGCAGCCAGTGGCTGCCATTGGCAATCGTCGCACTGGGCGTGGTGATCGGCTTTCCGCTGCTCACGGCCTTGGCCTTGCAGTACATCACCAGCGCCCACTCCATCGTCTTTGTCGGCCTGCTGCCATTGGCTACGGCGGTGTTCGGCGTAGTGCGCGGCGGCGAGCGGCCAAAGCCGGTGTTCTGGTTGTTTTCGATCCTGGGCAGCCTGCTGGTGGTGGGCTACGCCGTCTCCCAAGGCCTGAGCGCCGCGCCCCTCGGGGATGTGCTGATGCTGCTGGCAATATTGTCGTGCGGCCTTGGTTATGCCGAAGGCGCCAAGCTGTCGCGCACCCTGGGCGGCTGGCAGGTGATCTGCTGGGCACTGGTGATCTCGCTGCCGGTCGTCGCGCCACTGGCCGCCATCCTCAAGCCCGCGTCTTTCACAGGTATCAGCCTGCCGGCCTGGCTCTGCCTGGCCTATGTGTCGCTGTTCAGCATGCTGATCGGGTTTGTGTTCTGGTATCGCGGGCTGGCCCAGGGCGGTATCGCCGCCGTGGGGCAATTGCAGTTGCTGCAACCGTTCTTTGGCCTGGCGCTCGCCGCCACGCTGCTGCATGAACAGGTGAGCCTGGGCATGCTGGTGGTGACGGTGGCGGTGATTGCCTGTGTGGCGGGCGCGAAGAAGTTTGCGCGCTAGCGTTGGGGTGCAACCATCTTGAACTTGATGGTGATCTCATTCGACACCACGCTGTCCGCCCACTCGCCCGCGCCGATCTTGAAGTCATCGCGTTTAAGCACCAACTCGCCGTCGAACACGCCAATGCCGCTCTGCTCCTTGAGCGCCACCTTGACCTCCACCGGTTTGGTCTGGCCTTTAAGGGTCAGGTTGCCGCTGA
This sequence comes from Pseudomonas sp. Bout1, assembly GCF_034314165.1. GTDB lineage: Bacteria > Pseudomonadota > Gammaproteobacteria > Pseudomonadales > Pseudomonadaceae > Aquipseudomonas. The sequence goes on from NZ_JAVIWK010000001.1 coordinate 3,898,574, forward strand.
ACAGGTAGCGGTTGGCGCCAAGGTCAGTGATGTGGGTCGAGGTAAAGGTGCCCACCGGGTAAGTCGTCATGTCGAACCAGCCGGGCTTGGGCAGTTCAGTGTTGGCGTTGTCGCTGCCGGCATTGATGCTCGGTAGCTGAATGGTCAGCACGGTGCTGGCGGCGGCGGGGTTTTGCGTATCGAAACTCAGGGTCGCCGAATACGTGCCAAACGTGCCGTATACCTGCTGGCCCATCTGGTCATAGGTGAAGCTGATGGTGCTGGCCGCCGGGTTGACGTCGGTGTATTCCACGGCATAGGCGTTGGACAAGGTGCCGAGGGTAAGGAAGGCTGCTAGCAATCGACGTTTCATGGGATTCTCAACCGGGAATAAAACACGCTGTGCAGAAGTAACAGCGTAGGTGCTGGATTTATTCCCGCCCGTGGCATTAGGCTCATCCCTGACGGAACTCATACAACAAGGAGCCACGATGCCCGCGCTTTCCCTGCAAGACACCACCGCCCCCGAAGGCGTCTGTTATGGCTGCGGCAGCAGCAACCCCCATGGGCTGCACATCAAGAGCCGCTGGGACGCCGACGGCATCCACGTGATCGCCGAGCACCAGCCCGACGCCCAATACTGCGGCTGGCCAGACCTGGTCTACGGCGGCTTGATCGCGATGCTGGTGGACTGTCACTCCAATTGGACAGCCATGGCCTACCACTACCGGGCCGAACAACGCGAACCTGGCAGTCTGCCGCGTATCGACTGCGTGACCGGCAACCTGGGCATCAAATTCATCAAGCCGACCCCGATGGGCGTACCGCTGACCTTGCGCGCGAAAGTCGAGGGCGACGTGGGGCGCAAAAGCCGCGTGGTCTGCGAGGTGTACGCCGATGGCGTGCTCACGGCAATCGGCGATTCAGTGTTCGTGCGGGTCGACACCGGGCAATTGGCCGCCGCTGCCCATGGCCGGCAAGCCTGATACTGGTCTACATTCAGTCCCACCGCTAATCGAGGACGCCACCGATGACTCGCCTGACTGCCAAAGACTTTGCCCCTGAACTGCTGGAGCTTTACGACGGCTACGCCCATGGCAAGATCAACCGCCGCGAGTTTCTCGACCGCGCGGCGCTGTTCACCTTTGGCGGGCTGACGGCGTCGGCCCTACTCGCCGCCCTGAGCCCCAACTATGCCCTGGCCGAACAGGTGAAATTCACCGACCCGGATATCGTTGCCGACTACATCACCTACCCCTCACCCAAGGGCAACGGCACGGTGCGTGGCTACCTGGTGCGCCCGGCCAAGGCCACCGGCAAGCTGCCGGCGGTGGTGGTGGTGCATGAGAACCGTGGGCTTAACCCGTACATCGAAGACGTCGCCCGGCGGTTGGCCAAGGCCGGGTTTATTGCCTTGGCGCCGGACGGTTTGACCTCGGTGGGCGGCTATCCCGGCAATGATGAGAAAGGTGTGGAGTTGCAGCAGAAGGTCGATCCCGAGAAGCTGATGAATGACTTTTTCGCAGCCATCGAATGGTTGATGCACCACGATGCAAGCACCGGCAAGGTGGGGATTACCGGGTTCTGTTATGGCGGCGGCGTGACCAATGCGGCAGCGGTGGCTTATCCGGAGTTGGGCGCAGCGGTGTCGTTTTATGGGCGCCAGCCGCAGGCCAAGGATGTACCACGGATAAAGGCCCCGATCATGCTGCATTACGCAGAGTTGGACACGCGGATTACCGAGGGCTGGCCGGCGTATGAGAAAGCGCTGAAGGCGGCGGGTACGACGTATGAAGCGTTTATCTACAAAGGCGCCAACCATGGGTTCCACAATGATTCGACGCCGAGGTATGACGAAGCGGCGGCGAACCTGGCGTGGGAGCGCACGCTCGGCTGGTTCAAAAAATACCTGGCCTGAACACACCGCTCATGTAGGAGCTGGCTTGCCGGCGATGCTGACACCTCGGTCCATCAGGTACACCAAGTTGATGCCATCGCCGGCAAGCCAGCTCCTACGGTCAGTGTTCCAGCGCATACCGCCGACAGTGGTTGAGGTAACCTTCCTCATGGCTACCTACCAACTGCACCACACTGGTCCATAACCATGAAGGCGCATCCAGCTGCTTGGAGCGGTTCTCCTGCAATACCGCCATCCAGTCCTTGCGCGTGTCACGGTCCATCTGCCGCGCATGGGCGACGCCGACCACCCGCGCCAGGTACCCGGCCGCGTGCATCGCATCAACCTCACTCAGCTCATCCAGCTCCAGTTTCATGTCCTGGGGCAGCAATTCACGGATGAAAAACCCGTGATCCAGAAACCGCGTCGCCAGCATCCGCTCCCCCAGCGACGGCGACAGGTGCCGCGCGCCCTCCACCACCCGCCGCCCGTTATCACGAGGCATCTTCGCCCGTGCCGCACGCGGCGCTGCAGCGCCCACCGCTTCCTTAATATCGAGCAGGCAGTATTCCTGATCTTCCTTGTCCCCAACCCCCAACAACACCGCATACCGCAACAACCCGAGGGAGCTGCAGCCCTTGACCCAATACGCCGAATCCAACAGCTCAACCTCGTCATCGTTTGAGCGGCCTTTGAGCGAAGTCACCAGCCGGTGAATTTCATCCGAGGCGCACAAGGTCTCAAGGGCTGACTTTTCCGCCCGTGACAACGCCCAGAAATGCTTGCCCAACGGGATCGTCGGCCGGGTGTTTTCAATACGCTCACGGGCCAGGTTCTTCCAGGTGCGCTCCACCGCGCTGCGCATGCCGGCCTTGACCTGGGACGGGCGCGGCGGCGCCTCGTCAGGCTTGTCCTTGAACGCCTGCTCATACCCCACCATCATCTCTTCGAGCATGCGTGCAGTGGTCACCCCCGGCAGATCCGAACCGCGGGCAGCGGTGGCCAAGGACAGCGCCAGGCGCACCAGGTCATGGGCCGGGTTGCCGATCACCGTCTGGTCAAGGTCACGGATATGCATGTCGATCCGGCCCTTGGTGTCGCCCGTGGGCCCGAGGTTGCCGGCATGGCAGTCACCGCAGATCCAGATCGCCGGCCCATGGGGCAAGCGCCGACCGCGCTGGCTGTGCAGCCACTCATAAAACTGAACGGTACTGCCTCGCACATAAGCGTGGGCGGAGCGCGCCATCTTCAGGTTGCGCAGTTGGATGAGGTGGGGCATTCGCGAAGAAGGACGCGGGGATTTCATAGAGGCACTCAGCCAAGGGGATACGGTAGAGGTTAGCTCGCCGCAAATGTTTCATTTTGTTTCGGTGGATTTTATTAATCGGCCTGTGCCACTCCACGCAACCACGCCTTGAATGCCGCCATCGCCGGTGTCTCGACCCGTGACTGCAAGCGTGTCAGCCAATAACTGCCGGTGGTGATGCCCACCTCGAATGGCTGGCGAATCACATCCGTCGCCAACTGCCGGCCAAACATCATGGCTGGCGCCAGAGCCACCCCCGCACCTTGCAGTGCGGCTTCCATCATCGCCAGGGACGAGTCGAAAACAATGCTGCGCGGCACCAGCGTGTCGGCGGGCAAGCCGGCGGCCTGGAACCACTGCGTCCACTCATCGGCGCGGTAAGAGCGCAGCAAGGTGTGCTTCAACAGGTCTGCCGGCGCCTGCAATTGCCGGGCAATCTGCGGCACGCAAAGCACCGTCAGCGGTGCTTCCAGCAACTGGCACGCCTCGGTACCGTGCCACGCACCGGCACCAAAACGAATCGCGTAATCCAGGCCTTCGGCGGCCACATCGACGCGGTTGTTGTTGGTGGACAGCCGCAAGTCGATAAACGGGTAGCGCGCTTGGAAATCCGCAAGCCTGGGCAGCAGCCAGCCCACCGCAAAGGTGCCCACCGCACCCACCGTCAATACTTCGCGGTAATGCCCGCCTTCAAACTGGCCCAAGGTTTGAGCAATCCGGTCAAAGGATTCGCGCAACACCGGCAGCAGGGTTTCGCCTTCACTGGTGAGCATCAAGCCCCGGGGCAAGCGTTTGAACAGCGTGACATTGAGCTGCGCCTCCAGGCTTTTCACCTGGTGACTGACCGCCGCCTGGGTGACGCACAACTCAATCGCCGCCCGGGTAAAGCTCAAATGCCGCGCAGAAGCTTCAAAGGCGCGCAGCGCGTTGAGGGGCAAATGGGAACGGAGCATAGCTTAACCCTAATTTTTCTAATGGCTGCTGCGAGATATCATCGTTTGTCGAAGCCGCACAAACTGCCTAGATTTGCGGCGCCCGCGCAGGTATTGGTCGTCAACCCATCACCGTATGGAAGCCACATCATCATGTACGAACTTTCTTCAAAAGCACGAACGGTCACACTATTCGCCCTATTGCTCGGCGCCGGCAACTGCATGGCGGCCACAGATTTGCGCCAGGTGGTGGACAGTACCGTCGAACCCCTGATGCAGCAACAAGACATCGCCGGCCTGTCGGTCGCAGTGATACAGAACGGCAAGGCGCAATACTTTAACTACGGCGTCGCATCCAGGGAAGGCAAGCAACCGGTCAGCGAAAACACCCTGTTCGAAATCGGCTCGGTGAGCAAGACCTTCACCGCCACTCTCGCAGGCTATGCCCTGGCCAACGGCAAGCTGAAACTCTCGGACCCGGCCAGCCAATACCTGCCGGCGTTGCGTGGCGGCACATTTGACCACATCAGCCTGCTCAACCTCGGCACCTACACCGCCGGTGGCCTGCCACTGCAATTCCCGGATGAGTCCGATAACGCCAGCAAGATGATCAGCTACTACCAGCACTGGAAAGCGGATTTCGCCCCCGGCACCCAACGCCTCTACTCCAACCCGAGCATCGGCCTGTTCGGCCACCTCGCCGCCCAAAGCCTGGGCCAGCCGTTTGACCGGCTGATGGAGCAAACGCTGCTGCCGAAACTCGGCCTCAAGCACACCTTTATCACCGTGCCCAAGGCGCAGATGAACCTGTACGCGCAGGGTTACGACAAGGCCGGCAAACCGGTGCGTGTCGGCCCGGGCGCCCTGGACGCCGAGGCCTACGGCATCAAGACCAGCACCTCGGACCTGATCCATTACGTTGAAGTGAACATGCACCCGGCGAAGCTGGAAAAGCCGCTGCAACAGGCGATTGCCACGACGCACACCGGCTACTACACCGTGCAGGGCATGACCCAGGGCCTCGGCTGGGAGATGTACCCCTACCCGATCACCCTGGACGCCCTGACTGCAGGCAACTCGGCGCAAATGGCCTTTGAGCCGCACAAGGTCAACTGGCTGACACCACCACAAGCGCCCCATGCCGACACGCTGGTGAACAAGACCGGCGCCACTGGTGGCTTTGGCGCCTACGTGGCGTACGTGCCGAGCAAAGGCCTGGGGGTGGTGATCCTGGCGAACAAGAACTACCCGAACGCCGAACGGGTGAAAGCGGCACACGCCATCTTGAGTGCGATGGATAGATAAAACCCTGCACATATCAAATGTGGGAGCCGGGCAAGCCCGGCTCCCACATGTGTTTTGCGGTGTGCTTTAAGTTGGGTTTACATCCCAAGCCAGTGCGGCAAGGCCAGCGAGATGAATGGCAGGTAGGTCACCATGATCAGGAACACCAGCAGGATCATCAGCCACGGCAACGCCGCGCGGATGGTCTGCCCCAGCGTCAGCCCCGTCACCGCCGACGTCACAAACAGGTTCAACCCCACCGGCGGGTGCACCAGGCCAATCTCCATGTTGACCACCATCACGATCCCCAGGTGAATCGGGTCGATCCCCAGCTTCATCGCGATCGGAAAGAAGATCGGCGCCAGGATCAGCACGATCGCCGACGGCTCCATAAAGCTGCCCGCCACCAGCAACACCACGTTGACCATGATCAAAAAGCCAATCGGCGTCAGGCCTTCGGAGATCACCCACGCGGTGATTTCCTGCGGGATTTGCTCAGTCGTCAGCACGTGGGCGAAGAGCATGGCGTTGGCGATGATAAACATCAGCATGATCGCCAGGCGCCCGGACTCCATCAGGACCTTGGGGCAGTCCTTGATCTTCATGTCCTTGTAGACGAACAGCGCGACAAACGCCGAATACACCGCCGCCACCGCCGCCGCTTCCGTCGGGGTGAACATGCCGCTGTAGATGCCGCCCAGGATAATCACCAACAGCAGCAAGCCCCAGAACGCCCGGCGAGCGCAGGTGAGCCACTCACGGAACGTCGCCCGTGGCTGGGCCGGCAGTTTCTTGATGCGCGCGACAATGTAGATCGCGACCATCAACATCAAGCCCAACAGCAGGCCCGGGATTACTCCGGCCATGAACAGTTTGCCCACCGAGGTTTCGGTCGCCGCCGAGTACACCACCATCACGATCGACGGCGGAATCAGGATGCCCAGGGTACCGGCGTTGCAGATAATCCCGGCACCAAATTCCTTCGGATAGCCCGAGCGCACCATGCCCGCCACCGCAATCGAACCCACCGCCGCCACCGTCGCAGGCGAAGAGCCCGACAGCGCGGCAAACAGCATGCACGCCAACACGGCCGCAATCGCCAGGCCACCACGGATATGCCCGACGCAGGCGTTGGCAAAGTCGATCAGCCGTTGCGCCACGCCGCCGGTGGTCATGAACGCACCCGACAACAGGAAGAATGGAATCGCCAGGAAAGTGTAGGCGTCCGAGGTTTCAAACAGCTTGATCGCCAGCGAACTCACCGAGTCCGGGCTGAACATCAGGATCGACACCGCGCCCGACAAGCCCAGGGAAATCGCGATGGGCACGCCGAGGAACATGAACACGAACAGCAGCAAAAACAGACACAGAACGGCCATCAGTGACGCTCCTCATGGCTGCCGGCCAACTTGCTGGCTTCACCGGCTTCGTCGGCCAGGCCCAGCCCGGTTTGGCGGTGGGTGAAGATGCGGTAGAAAATCTCGAGGTAGCGGATGAACACCAGGGCAAAGCCGATGGGTACGATCACCACGATGTCGCCGACGTCGATGCCGAACTTGTCGAGGTCTTCAGCGCCAATGCCGGCGGTCATCACCGCACTCAGCCACTTGTAGCTGGCGACCATGAACAACCCGGCGTAGGCCAGGCAGCACAGGCAGGCGAGCATGCCCAGCAGGCGTTGCACGCGGCGCGGCGTCAGCTTGACCAGCGCGTCCACGCCGAGGTGGCCGGCGGTGCGCACGCCGTAGGAGATGCCGAAGAAAATCAGCCAGCCGAACATCGCCTTGGTCAGCGCCACGCTCCAGGTCATGTCCTGGGCCCAGCCCATAGTGTGGTCACCCAGGGCGTTGAAAAGGCCGCTGCTCCAGGCCCACTTATCGGCGAGGGAAAAGAACAGCGTGTAAATGTTATTGAGCATGACGTAGACAAAAGTCACCAGGGTCATGGCAGCCAGCAGGAAGGCGATAAAACCTTCCTCCAGATGCTCCCAGGCGCGCCTTAGCGTTTGCATGGCAAAACCTCGCGAAACTGGACGGAAAATGGGCAGCCCGTAGCAGCTGTCGAGCCCCGGCGAGGCTGCGTCAGCGGTGTACCTGATACACCGCGAACGCAGCCTCGCCGGGGCTCGACAGCTGCTACGCAAGTGCGGCCATTACTGGTTCGACGCGTCGGCGGCCTTGATCAGGTCGGCACCGATTTCACCTTCGAACTTCTGCCACACCGGGCGCATCGCTTCGCGCCACAGCTGGCGTTGCTCGGGCGTCAGTTCGATGATTTCGCTGGTCTTGGCGTCGATGATCTTCTGCTTGGCCGACTGGTTCAGTGCTTCGGCCTGCTTGTTCACCTCCAAGGTGACTTCGACCATGACCTGGTCCAGGGTGGTGCGCACATCCGGCGGCAGGCCGTTCCAGAACTTGGCGTTGGTAATGACCATGTAGTCGATGAGGCCGTGGTTGGACTCGGTGAAGTACTTCTGCACCTCGTTGACCTTCTGGCTTTCATAGTTCGACCAGGTGTTCTCGGTGCCATTCACGGTGCCGGTCTGCAAGCCCTGGTACACCTCGGCAAAGCTCATTTTGCGCGGGTTGGCGCGGATCGCCTTGAACTGCTCTTCCAGCACGCTGGAGGCCTGCACCCGGAACTTCAGGCCACGGGCATCCTTGGGTTCATGCAAGGCCTTGTTCGACGACAGTTGCTTGAGGCCGTTGTGCCAATAGGCCAGGCCGAGAATGTTCTTGTCTTGCATCGAGGTCAGCAGCGCCTTGCCCTGGGCGGCCTGGAAGCGGTCGACCGCCGCCAGGTCGTTGAACAGGAACGGCAGGTCGTAGATCTGGACTTGCTTGGTGTACTGCTCAAACTTGGCCAGGGACGGCGCCAGCATCTGCACATCGCCCAGCAACAGCGCTTCCATTTCCTTGCCATCGCCGAACAGCGAGGAGTTGGGGTACACCTCGACTTTCACCCGGCCAGGCAGGCGTTCTTCAGCGAGTTTCTTGAACAGCAAGGCGCCCTGGCCTTTCGGGGTATTTTCTGCGACGACGTGGGCGAACTTGATCACGATAGGGTCGGCCGCCTGGGCCAGGCCCGCGGCAAACAAGGTGGCGGCGCAGAACAGCGCCCGAGAAAGCTTGAGCATGGAAAATCACCTTCTTATTGTTGTGTGATAGGGGCAAGGTGCCTGATGTCACGCGTATAGAGAATTTCGAATTTTAGATACCTGCGTTCGGCGTGGACGAACGCCGACCTGGCAGACAACCGAGATCAACTGTAGGAGCTGGCTTGTGTGGGAGCTGGCTTGGCTGCGATGCAGGCACCTCGGTGCTTCAGACAAACCGAGTTGATCCCATCGCGGGCAAGGCCGGCTCCCACACAAGCCCGTTCCCACATGTTTACGGTTGTGCGGCCAGCAGTCTTTGGGCCCGCAGCAACACCGGCGCATCCACCATCTGCCCGTCCAGTTGATACGCCCCTGCCCCGTGGGCACCGGCCTCCACCACCCGCTTGGCCCACGCCAAGTCCTCGGCACTGGGGGCCAACGCCTGATGAATCACCGCCACTTGTTTGGGGTGGATACACAGCGCGCCGGCAAACCCCATTTCGTAGGCATGCCGAATCGAGCGGCGCAGGCCTTCAGGGTCGTCGATGGCCGGGTGCACGCCATCCAGCGGCGCCACCAGCCCGGCGGCGCGTGAATGCACGATCAGTGCGAGGCGCGCCTGGTCCAGGGCAAATTGCGCGGCCGCGGAACCGCGGCTCAGGTTCAAGTCCAGCGCCAAATCCAGGCCACCGAATGACAGGCGCTCCACCGACGGTGCACGAGCAATTTGCGCCACCGCCAGCAAGCCCCGTGCACTCTCGATAATCGGCCAGATGACCTTGCCCGTTGCGGCCACCACGGCCACTTGGGCCGCGCTTTCAACCTTGGGCAGCAGAACCCCCGCAACCCCGGCATGCGCCTGACAAAATGCCACATCGGCAAAATGCTCGGGATGCTCCGGCGCGTTGATCCGCACCCACACCCGCGCCGCTGGCGTCGCCTGCAAAAACACCCCGAGGTTGTCCCGGGCCTGGCGCTTGAGCGGCTCTTCCACCGCGTCTTCAAAATCCACAATCACCGCATCGGCGCCACTGGCCAAGGCCTTGGCAAACCGTTCCGGTCGGCTGCCGGGTACAAACAGCGCAGAGCGCACAAGAGAAGTTGGCATCGCTCAGTTCCTTATCAGATAACGCCGCGTGTACGCAGGCTGTCGATGGCTTCAGCGGAATAACCCAACTGGTCGAGAATTCCCTGGCTGTGCTGCCCCAGGCCCGGCACTGCGTCCATGCGCGGGGTAAACGCGGCATTGCGCGCCGGTGGCAGCAACGACGGTAACTTGCCCGCCGGGCTGTCGACTTCACGCCAGCTGTCGCGGGCCTTGAGCTGCGGGTGGTCCCACACGCCCTGCATGTCGTTGACCCGGGCGCTGGCGATTTGTGCGTCTTCCAGGCGCTGGATCACGGCCTCGGCGCTCATCTGCGCGAAGCTGTCGACGATGATCTGGCGCAGCACGTCGCGGTTTTCCGAACGCTTGAAGTTCGCCGAGAAACGCTCGTCTATCGCCAGCCCAGGGGTGAGCAGCACCTTGTCGCAGAACGCCGCCCATTCACGCTCGTTCTGCAAACCGAGCATCACCGTGCCGCCGTCGCCGGTGGGAAACGGCCCGTAGGGGTAAATGGTCGAATGCGCCGCACCCGCTCGCGGTGGCTGGGGCGCGCCGTCGAACGCGTAGTACATCGGGTAGCCCATCCACTCCACCAGGCTTTCCAGCATGCTCACGTCGATACGGCTGCCCTGCCCGGTTTTGCCCCGCAGCAACAGCGCCGAGAGGATGCCGCTGTAGGCGTACATCCCGGCGGAGATGTCGGCGATCGAGCAGCCGGCCTTGGCCATCTGGTCTTCGCCCGGGCCACCGGTCACCGAGAGGAAGCCGCCTTCGCTCTGGATCAGCAGGTCGTAGGCTTTCTTTTTCTCATAAGGCCCGCCCTCGCCGTAGCCGGAGATATCGCAGACGATCAGACGCGGGAAACGCGCATGCAGCGCCTCGAATGACAAGCCCATGCGCGCTGCTGCGCCCGGCGCCAGGTTCTGCACCAGCACGTCGGCGTCGGCCAGCAAGGTTTGCAGAATGTCCCCGGCTTCGTCGCGCTTGAGGTCCAGGGTGAGGCTTTCCTTGGAGCGGTTGGTCCATACGAAATGCGACGCCAGGCCTCGTACGCGCTCGTCATAGCCACGGGCAAAGTCACCGGCGCCGGGGCGCTCGATCTTGATCACACGGGCGCCAAGGTCGGCCAACTGGCGGGTGCAGAACGGCGCGGCAATCGCATGTTCCAGGCTGACGACAGTGATGCCGTCCAGCGGTCGTTGATTAGCAGTCATGACAGTTCCTTAAAGCCAGTGAGCCAGGGACACGGCGTTGCGCAGATTCCAGACTTTTTCGATCAGCCCGGCGGTTTGCGCGGGCGTGCGGGCGCCGCTGAATTGGGTCAGGCGCTGGAATTTGTCGGCCAGCTCGGCGCGGCTCAGGGTATTGCCTGGGTCGCCCTTGGGTTCGTCGATGGCGCCGTGCAAGGTGCGGCCATCGGCGGTGGTCACGACCACCCGGCCCAGCCAGCGCTGCGGGTAGGCACCGTCGACCTCGGCGTCAAGGGTCATCGAGACCTTGTCGCGAAATGCCGACACCGCTGCATCGTTGAGCGCCAGTTCGTGAAATTCGGTCAGCCCGGCCTTGCCATGTACGGCAATCAACCCCAACACGGTGCCCATGGAAAACTTGGCCTGGTGCACGGTCTGCGGCAGCGTCACACGGCCCAGTACATCAATGGCGCCTTGGTGAACGCGGGTTTGCACATGGGTGATTTGGTCATGACTGAGCCTTTCGCGCTGCATCAGGTCCAGCAGCGCATCCGCCGCTGGGTGGGTATGGCGGCACGAAGCATGGAACTTGAACGAGGTTTCCAGCAGCGCCCAACGGCTGCCGAGGCGGTCCGACAACTTGCCTGGAGCGGCATCGGTGGACATGCCCGCCGCCATGCCCTGGTCGCCTTCCAGGATATTGCGCGCACCGGTCAGCCCGTCCGCCGTCAGGTAAGCGGCCAACAACCCATCGGCAGCCGCCTTGGCGGTGTGCAGTTGCTTGGAGTCGGCGGCATCGCGCAGGAACTCCCACAAACCGGCCGCCTGAGTACCGGCACTGCCCAGCAGGTTGATGAACTGCTCTTCGTTGAAGTCGAGCAGTTTGCCCACTGCAACCGCCGCCGCGAGGGTGCCGACGGTGGCGGTGGTGTGGAAGATCCGGTAGTGGGAACGCCCCATGAATTCACCGATGCGAATCCCGGCTTCGTAACCGGCTACCGAGGCCAGCAGCAGCTCGCGACCGGACTTGCCGAGGTCTTGCGCCGCCGCGAATGCGGCAGGAAAGACTACGGTCGCCGGGTGCAATACCGAGCTGTTGTGCAGGTCATCCTGCTCCACCAGGTGCGACGACGCGCCGTTCACCAGTGCGGCAAAATACGCACTGCTGCTGGCGCCGTTGACGATGATCTGCGCCGGACCTTCGGCCGGCCCCATCGTGCGCGCATACCGCTCGAACAGCGGGATCGGGTGCGCGCCCTGGCTGGCCAGCGCCGAGGCGAGCCAGTCGAGAAACAGGTCTTCAGTGCGGGCGAGCAACTCGTCCGGCAATTGTTCGTACTGCAACTGGGCAAGGAACCGGCACAACGCTTGGGTATGGCTCATGGTCGGCGCCTCAAAAGCTGCGTGGCAGCTCGAGCAAATGCTCGGCCACGTACGACAGGATCAAGTTGGTGGAGATCGGCGCGACTTGGTACAAGCGGGTCTCGCGAAACTTGCGCTCCACATCGTATTCGCAGGCAAAACCAAAACCGCCGTGGGTTTGCAGGCAGGCGTTGGCAGCTTCCCACGAGGCCTTGGCCGCGAGGTACTTGGCCATGTTTGCGCTGGCCCCGGCATTGGCGCCGCTGTCGTACTCCTCACAGGCACGCCAGCGCATCAGGTCGGCCGCTTCGATCTCGATATGCGCTTCGGCAATCGGGAACTGCACGCCCTGGTTCTGCCCGATCGGCCGGCCAAACACCACACGGTCGCGGGCATAGGCGCTGGCCTTTTCGATAAACCAGCGGCCGTCGCCGATGCACTCGGCGGCGATCAGGGTGCGCTCGGCGTTGAGCCCGTCGAGGATGTAGCGAAAGCCCTTGCCCTCCTCACCAATCAGGCTGTCCAGCGGCAACTCCAAGTTGTCAAAGAACAGCTCGTTGGTCTCGTGGTTGACCATATTGGCGATGGGCTGCACGGTCAGGCCGTTGCCGATGGCTTCGCGCAGGTCGACCAGGAAGATCGACATACCCTCGGATTTTTTCTTCACCTCGGCCAGCGGCGTGGTGCGCGCCAGCAGGATCATCAGGTCGGAATGCTGCACCCGCGAGATCCACACTTTCTGGCCGTTGATCACGTACTTGTCGCCACGCTTGACGGCGGTGGTCTTGATCTTGGTGGTGTCGGTGCCGGTGGTGGGCTCGGTCACCGCCATCGATTGCAAGCGCAGTTCGCCGCTGGCGAGCTTGGGCAGGTAGAAGCTTTTTTGCGCTGCGCTGCCGTGGCGCAGCAAGGTGAACATGTTGTACATCTGCCCGTGGACGGTGCCGGAGTTGCCACCGCAGCGGTTCACTTCTTCCAGGATCACCGACGCTTCTGCCAGCCCGAGGCCCGAGCCGCCGTACTCTTCGGGGATCATCGCCGACAGCCAGCCGGCTTCGGTCAGGGCCTTGACGAAGGCTTCGGGGAAGCCTTTTTCTTCATCAACCTTGCGCCAGTAGGCGGCGTCGAATTCAGCGCACAGTGCGCGCACGCCTTCGCGGATGGCATTCAGTTCTTCGTTGTCATTGGGATTCATCAACGGCTCTCCGCCTGTTGTTCTTGGAGGTTTATTCGAAATGCAGTTCGGCGCGCTGGGCCAGGCCGCCAGCGTTGCCGGCCCAGAGTTCAGCCACGCCAGGCGCGGTGATTCGCCCACCGACTTCAAACGGCTGCGGGGCGATCAACGGCCGCACGCCGCGATACGAGAAACGGCGCAATGTGGCCCCGGGGTTTGCCCGGCAAAACGCACGCAGACTCAAGGTGGCGATCAGCGGCCCATGCACTACCAGCCCCGAATAACCTTCGGTGCCGGTGACATAGGGATAGTCGTAGTGAATGCGGTGGCCGTTGAAGGTCACCGCGCTGTAGCGGAACAGCAGGGTTGGCGTTGGGTCGACGGCTTCGCGCCAATCGCCTTCAGGCAACGCGTCACCATTGCCCTGCTTGGGCGGCGTGGGTTCGCGGTAGACAATGTCCTGTTCTTCGCGCTGGGCCAGGCGGCCGCCCTGGGAGTAGTCGTGGCGCACGGTGACAAACAGCAGCGAGCCGGAGCGGCCGGTTTTTTCTTCCACCTGGGTGATGGTCGACACGCGGGTGGCGGGCTCACCGGCACGCAACGCATGGAAGAACTCAATGCGCCCGCCGGCCCACATGCGGTTGCGGTTATCGGCCGGCGGCAGGAACCCGCCACGGGCCGGATGGCCGTCACCGCCCAGGGCCGATTCGGGCAGCGGGTCCTGGAAAAAGCACCATTGCCACAACGGTGGAACCGCCTCGCCGTCTGCCGGTACCGCTTCGCCAAAGGTGGCAGCGATGCGTTTGAGCAGGTTGTGGCTCAAGTGGTCGTGGGCTGTTTCGCTACGGCCGATCCAGTCTGTGGCGCTCATCAGGTGCATGTCCTCGGGCAGGGAATCTGAACCGGATGATGCTGGGCCGTGGCCGTTCTGAGAATTTGCATTTCAATAAAGCAGCGTTCGGCTATGCTGAACGCCGCTGACCGAAACCGGAGCCTTCCATGCACTTTGATCTGGCTGACTTACGCCTGTTTATCCATATCGCCGAGTCCCCGAGCCTGACCCAGGGCGCCAAGCGTGCCTTCCTCTCGCCGGCCGCCGCCAGTGCGCGGATCAAGGCCCTGGAAGGTCAACTCGACACACGGCTGCTGTACCGCGACAGCCGTGGCGTGGAGATCACCCCGGCGGGCGAACGGCTGTTGCACCATGCGCGGTTGATCATGCGCCAGGTGGATTACCTGAAAAGCGAGTTCACCCAGTACGGCATCGATTCGGCCGGGCACATCCGCATCTTTGCCAACACCACTGCCGTAACCGAGTTTCTCCCGGAAGTACTGGCCGGCTTCCTGTCCCAGCGTCCCGGTGTGACCGTAGACCTGCAGGAGCGGCTGTCACGGGACATTGTGCGAGGTGTGCTCGATGGCACCAGTGACATGGGCATCATTGCCGGCCCGGTGGAAGCGTCGGGCTTGCAGGTGTTGCACTTCAGCACCGACCATCTGGTGCTGACGGTGCCGGTGGGGCACCCGCTGGCGGGCCAGCCTTCGGTGACGCTGGAGCAAACCCTGGCCTATCAGCATATCGGCCTGCATGACGGCAGCACGCTGTTGAGCTTCCTGCGCGAGCATGTGGAGCGGCTGGGCAAGCACCTGTCGCTGCGCATCCAGATGTCGAGTTTCGAAGCGATTTGCAGGATGGTCGAGGCTGGCGTGGGTATCGGCATCATCCCCGAGTCGGCGGCGGTACGGCACAGCCGGACGATGCAGTTGGTGACGGTGAAGCTGGATGAAGCCTGGGCGGTGCGTGAGCGCAGTATCCTGGTGCGCGAGCTTGAGGCGCTGCCGGGGACTATTCGGGCGCTGATCGCGACCTTGATGCCGGAGAAGGAACCCCCACGCCTGGCGAACGCCTAAGGTGTTGTGAAGGACATCCACCTTGTGTAAAGGAGATCAGGCCATGCAACTTGAAGGTTCCTGCCATTGCGGCGCGGTTACGTTCAGCCTCGAAAGTACTCATCCGTACCCCTACCAGCGGTGCTATTGCTCGATTTGCCGCAAGACCCAAGGCGGCGGCGGGTATGCGATCAACCTTGGGGGCGACGCCAACAGCCTCAAGGTACGGGGGCGCAAGGCAATTTCGATTTATCACGCACGGATGAAGGCCCCGGGTGATAGCCGGGCGCATGCGAGCACGGCCGAGCGGCATTTTTGTTCACAGTGTGGCTCGGGGTTGTGGTTGTTCAGCCCGCAGTGGCCGGAGTTGATTCATCCGTTTGCTTCGGCGATTGATACGCCATTGCCGGTGCCGCCCGAGCATACGCATTTGATGCTGGGGTCGAAGGCGCCGTGGGTGGAAGTCAGCGTGCGCAAGGGCGACCTGCAGTTCGAAGAATACCCACAGGAATCCATTGCCCAGTGGCATGAACGATTGGGCCTGGGCAGTTAACAGTCTTTGACAGTTTACCGACAAAGCTGGCAAAGACTGTCGACCGCCCTGCCCCTAGCATTTGAGCATCCAAACCACCCCCAGGGTGCTCACTATGTTTCGCACATTGCGCAGTATCCCGTTGCTGGGTTGCCTGCTCGGCAGCCTGGGCTGTCACGGCCAGCCACCGGCCCCACCGCCGATCCCCAAGGGCGACTACAGCGCAATCATCCGCTATCTGCAACACCGTATCCCCTATGAGATGGCCAGGCAAAACATCCCCGGCCTGTCCATCGCCCTGGTCAACGGCCAGGAGCTGATCTGGGCCAGGGGCTTTGGCCTTGCCGACAAAGCCCAGGGCATTCCGGTCACCCCGAATACCGCGTTCCGCGCCGGCGCGATCTCCAAACTGCTCACGGCCACCGCCGCCCTGCAACTGGTGGAACAGCAGCGCCTGGCCCTTGATGCGCCGATCCAGGACACCCTGCGTGAGTTCTACGTACGCTCGCGCTTCCATACCGACCAGGGCGCCGCCGACCGCGACATCACCCTGCGCCGCCTGCTCAGTCACCAGTCCGGCCTGCCCAGCGAACACCTGCGTGACCTGCGCAATACGTTCGCCATGAGCCAGATGCCGTTGCGCGTTTCCGGGGTGTGGTTGAGCACGCCCCCGGGAACCCAAGTGGCCTACTCCAACCTCGGTTACGCCCTGGCCGGCGCCGCCATCGAGCGCAGCAGCGGGCAAGACTTCGAGAACCGGCTGCAAAGCAACCTGTTCAAGCCTCTGGAGATGAACCAGTCGAGCTTCCTCGGCACGGGCGCACAACTGGGTTACCGGGCCCTCGGTTACGAGAACGGCACTGCCAGCGTCGACGCCCAGGTGCGCGACCTTGCGGCAGGAGGCCTGTGGACCAGCCCCAAAGATCTCAGCCACTACGTGCGAATGCTCTTCGCCCAGGGCCGCTACAAAGACCAACAGGTACTGGGCAGCGCGTCGATCGACGAAATGTTCGCCCGGCAAAACACCGGCAACGCCCTGGACTTCGACTGCCAGATGGGCCTGGGCTGGTTTCTGGCCCCCTGTGGTGACGAACCGGTTGGCCCCGGCATACGCACCTACCAGCACAGCGGTGGCGGGGATGATTTCGCCGCACAATTGACGGTGCTGCCAGACCAGCAACTGGCCGTGATCGTGATGGCCAACGACAGCAATGCCGAAGAGATGGTGGTGTCCCTGACCACTGACGCCCTGCGCCTGATGCTCCAGGCCCAGACCGGCGACCCGGTGTGTGCCGATAGCTGCCAGGCGCCGACCCACGGCCTTAAAATCCGCCAGGTCCCCGCCGCCATTGACCGCCAGCGCCTGGCCGGGTTCTACGCCACGGCCTGGGGTATTTTCCGTATCAAGGACGAAAACGGCCAGTTGTACGGCGAGTTGGCCGACACCCGTTTTGAACTGCTGCGCGACGGCCAGGGCTGGCTGCGGGCCCAGCAGAAATTCCTCGGTTTCTGGCTCAAGGACCTGGGTGAACTGGGCCGCGTACAGCTGGATGTGGTGACGGTGCAAGGACGCCAGATGCTCACCGCCCGCAGTCATGGCCAGCGGGTGCCCGTGGGCGAGCGTATCGCACAGACGCCTGTGAGCCGCACTTGGGCCGACACCATCGGCACCTATCAAGTGCTCAACACCCACGAGCCCGACGCGCCCTTGAGCGGCATCAGCGTACGCCTGGAAGACGGCTTCCTGGTGATACGCGGCCAATTGCACGACGAACCGCTGACCGACTACATCTTGCTGCCCGTGGACAACGCCCACGCGGTGCTTGCCGGCAACGGCTACGGCCTGGGCGACACCGTGAGCCGCCAGGTCAACGGCCTGAGCGCCTCCGGCTACCACTTCAAACGTACCGACTCCCCCCACAACCCCTTGAGCCTCTGACCTCACATGAAGACCATCACGCACACCAAAAACCTCTGCCTGTCCTTCACGTCGCTGTGCCTGCTGGCCGGCGCTGACACCCTGCTGGCCGACGACTGGGAATACACCCTCAAGGCCGGCGTGGCCAACCTGCCCCGCTACAGCGGCAGCGACGAGCGAGTGACCGCGCCGCTGCTGGGAGCAGCAATCGTGAGCCCGTGGGGGATCTTCCTCGACACCGACAAGGGCCTGGGCTGGGGGTATGACGGCGCCGGTGTGAGTTTGAGTGCCTACATCGGCGCCAGCGGCTCACGCAAGGACGAGAGCAGGAGCGGGCGCCCGGGCTCGAAGAAACTCAAGGGCATGGGCGAGATCAAGACCCGCGCCCAAGTTGGTGTGAGTGGCAGCTATAACCTGGGCGGGGTGGTTGTCGGTGCGACCCTGGAGCATGCGCTTGAGGAGGATGATCACAAAGATGCCGGCAAGGCCTTCACCCACCTGGAACTGAGCCTGGGCAGCAACCTGTATGACGGTGACTACGGTTCCCTGGATGCCAGCGTCAGCAGCCATTTTGGCGACAGCAATTACCTGCAGACGTGGTACGGGGTAACGACCGGCCAGGCCGCGCAAAGTCGCTTCAAGGCCTACAAGACCAGCGGCGGCAATATCAGCAACGGGATGAATTTGGTGTGGAGTCTTCCGATCAGCGAGCACACAAAGCTTTCGACTCTGTTGGATGTGCAGTACCTGGCGGACAAGGCCGGCCAAAGCCCGATTGTGGAGCGACGGTTGCAGACGTCGGTGATGGGGATGGTTGAGTACACCTTCTAAGGTGACAACCCAATCAGAATGTGGGAGCTGGCTTGCCTGCGATACAGACACCTCGGTCTTTCAGTTAGACACGGGTGATGCTATCGCAGGCAAGCCAGCTCCCACAGTTGATCTTCTCAGCCTTCGAGAGGGCTACTCGACATACGCCCAGGTCATCCGGAACGACGCCCCGCCCCACTCCGAATCCAGCACTTCAACCTGCCCGCCGTGCCACTGGCACACCCGCCGCACCAGCGCCAGGCCGAGGCCAAAGCCGCCGGTACGGCGGTCGCGGCTGGCGTCCAGGCGCAGGAACGGCTCGAAAATCTTCGCCCGCCCCTCCATCGGTACCCCGGGGCCGTCGTCATTGACCCGCACTTCATAACCGGCGCCAAACTTCACCAGCGACACTTCCACGCGCCGGTCGGCGTAGCGAATCGCGTTGCGCAACAGGTTGATCACGGCCCGCGCCATAAAGCGCGGTTCGATGCGGATGCAGTCGACTTCGCAGGTGCGCAGCAGCAACTGCACGCCCGCCGCCTCGGCTTCCAGGGCCACACTGCCGATCACGCTGTCGAGCCAGCTGTGGGCCTCGATGCTTTCCCGGGTGATCTGCGTGGCGCCGCGCTCCAGGCTGGCGTAGGTCAACAGTTCCGAGACCATTTCTTCCAGCTCGCCGAGGTCGGCGTACATGTCGGCGATCAGTGCGCGGCTCTCCCGTGGATCGGCCTGTTGCTTGAGCTGGTCGAGTTCAAACGACAGCCGTGCAATCGGTGTACGCAGTTCGTGGGAGACCGCATTGGTCAGTTCACGCTGATTGGCGATCAGGCTTTCGATACGCTCGGCCATCTGGTTGAAGTGGCCCGCCAGCTCGCGCACGGTGGAACGGCGTGGCAGCAGGATGCGCGACCCCAGGTCGTTGTCGCCAAAGCGTTGAGCGGCCAGGCGGATGTGCTCCAGGTCCCGCCAATGGGGCCGTACCCAGAAATACAGTACGATCGCCAGGCACAGGCCAAGGAAGCCATACGCCCACAGGTACAGCCACTTGGGTTCTTCAGGCAGTTTGATTTCCAGCAGTTGCTGGCCGCCGTCGATGCTGGCGATGAACTCCATGAAATCACCGCGCACCACCAACAGCCCACCCGCCAGTAATTGCTGCTCGCGCTCGGTCAGCTTGAGGCTGTCCTGCTGCACCAGGGCCAGGCGCAGCCCGTAGTGCGGTTGCAACTCGGCCAGGCGGGCCGTGCGCGCTTCACCGGCCAGCGGCCGCAATTGCTCCACCAACCCGTACGCCGGGCCGCGCAGGGCTTCACGGTTGTAGGTTTCGTTGGCCTCCGGCAGCAACTCATCGAAGGTGTAGTTCACCAGCCAGATCGCCCCTGCCAAGCCAATCGCCAGGATGATATACAGCCGCAGAAACAGCCTTAACATCTAAACCTCCCAGGCGAACGGATTGAACAGGTAGCCCTTGCCCCAGATTGTCTTGATGCACACCGGTTCCCGGGGGTTGTCGTTTAGCTTGCCGCGCAGCTTGCTGATGTACACGTCGACGCTGCGATTAAGCCCGTCAAAGGCAATCCCGCGCATGCGGTTGAGAATGTCATCGCGGGAGAGGATTTTCCCGGCGGCGCTGGCGAGCAACCACAGCAGTTCGAACTCCATGGTGGTCATGTCGATCTTCTCACCGCCCAGGCTCACCACCCGGCAACTGCGATCAATGGCCAGCCGGCCGAACTCAAGGGCGCCGCGCACTGTAGGTTCCGGTGTCTGGCGCCGCTGCAGGGCACGCAGGCGGGCCAGCAGCACCGGCGGCTTGATGGGCTTGATCACATAGTCGTCGGCACCGGATTCCAGGCCGAGGATGTGGTCCAGGTCGTCTTCCTTGGCTGTGAGGATCACGATCGGCGTGTCGGACACATTGCGAATTTCGCGGCACACATGCAGGCCGCTTTGGCCGGGTAGCATCAGGTCGAGCACGACGATCTTGGGCTTGAACTCCAGGAACGCCGCCAGCGCCAGGTCACCCCGGTGCACGGCCAGCACCTCGAAGCCATGCTGGGACAGGAAATGGGCGATCAGCCCCGCCAGCTTCTGATCGTCCTCCACGAGCAATACTTTGCCGAGACCCAAGTTATCCATAATTTTCCAGTGCGCGCGCGGATTGAAGTGCAGGCATTATAGGGTGCAGCCGGCTAACCAGAGCAGGCGGCCATCACTGGCCGACGAAGCTTCATGCTTTTAAGAGTTTTTAACAAATAGCCTGCAATCTTTAACGCCATTCACAGGGAGTTGTATGCGCAAGGATTACCTGGCGTTCTTTATTTCGATGTTTTTGTCACGCCTGGCTGACCAGACCCTGTTGTTCATCGTGCCGTTGATCGTGTTCCAGACCACCAACAGTGTGTCCTGGGCGGGCCTGGCCTTTTTTGTCGAGTCCTTGCCGCGTTACCTGTCGTTTCCGGTGTGCGGGGCATTGTGCGACAAGTACCCCGCCGTGCGCATCCTGCATATCAGCCAGGTTTTCCGGGCGTTGGCCTGCGTGGTGGCGGTGCTGTTGTACGGGATGTTTGACGGGATTTACTGGATTGTCATGCTTTCAGCGCTGTGTGGCGTACTGACCACCCAAGGCATCATGGCCCGGGAAGTGCTGCTGCCGCATGTCTTCAAGCACTACAGCTATGCCAAGACTTTGTCCTATTCACAAATCGCCGACCAGGCCGGGCTGGTGCTGGGCCCCTTGGTGGCCGCGCTGATGCTGGAAATAGGGGCCTGGCACTGGGTGGTACTGGGGATTGCCGGGCTGTTCCTGCTGGCGGACCTGGCGATGCGTATCTGGCAACGCAACACCACGGTCAACCTTCAGACCTTCGAACAACACAAAGACATTTGGCTGCAACCGTTGCGCATAGCCTTCAGGCATATCCGCGACCTGCCGGAGCTGAAAAAAATCATCGCCCTGGCGGTGGGCGTGAACCTGATCATCGGCGTCACCCTGGCGACTTCGGCCGCGCTGGTCATCGGTCAATATGCCGCCGGCAAGGACGCCTACGCCGGGTTGCAGGCAGCGGGCGCCGTGGTGACCATCGCCATCCTGTTCTACCTGGCGCGTGCTTCGCTGCCGCTCAAGGTGCTGGGCGGCTTGTCATATTCGATGATTGCCGCGGGAGCGCTGGTGACCGCCATCAGCCCGAATATATGGGTTTATACCGTGGGTTTCCTGCTGGTGAGCGGTTTTGACAAGATGTTCAATGTGTACATCCGCAGCACCCGTCAACGGGTGATTCCGGTCCAGGACTTTGGCAAGACGGTGGGTGTGTTGACGTTGCTCAACAACCTCTCGCAGCCATTGGCCGGGTTGTTGATTGCACTGCTGGCAGCGCCGCTGGGGACGCAAAAGGTGATCCTGATACTGGCCGGGATCACCGCGCTGATCGGTGGGCTGGTGTACGTGGTGTCAGGCCGGCACGCCGCTGTGAAAGCGGAACTCGACGTCCGGTGACTCGATCAGCTCCTGCTCGGCGGCGCGCACCCGGTCGATGACCTGGGCAATGTCCTTGGCGTCGCCGTACTGGTAAGCCAGTTTCAGGTAACCCTGGAAATGCCGGGCCTCGCTTTTGAGCAGGCCGAAGTAGAACTTGCCGAGTTCCTCGTCCAAATGCGGCACCAGCGCTTCGAAACGCTCGCAACTGCGGGCTTCGATAAAGGCGCCGACCACCAGGGTGTCCACCAGCTTTACCGGCTCATGGCTGCGTACCACTTTGCGCAGACCCGAGGCGTAACGGCTGGCAGAGAGCTGGCGCAGTTCAATCTTGCGCTTCTTCATCAGGCGCATGACTTGCTCGTGGTGCACCAACTCTTCGCGGGCCAGGCGCGACATCAGGTTGATCAGGTCGACGTGGGAATGGTACTTGGCGATCAGACTCAAGGCGGTGCTGGCGGCCTTGAATTCGCAGTTCTTGTGGTCGATCAGCAGGGTTTCCTGGTCGGCCAACGCGGCCTGGACCCAGCCGTCGGGGGTGCGGCAACCGAGGAATTCGTGGATTTCTGGCAGGTTCATCGGGCTCACGGGCAAAGATTCACAAAAGGCCGGCGATTATACCGACCGCGCCGCAGACCGCCAGCCACTGGGCTTGATGTGCATCAACATGACGTGAGCCGGGCAGCAACTATAGTTGTTCCACGCCCACCCATTTTTGGAGAACCCGACTATGCAAGCCATCCGCAGCATCCTGGTGGTCATCGAGCCCGAGCATTCGGAAAGCCTGGCCCTCAAGCGCGGCAAGCTGATTGCTGGTGTGACCGGTGCACATTTGCATTTACTGGTGTGTGACAAGAAACACGAGCATTCGGCGATGTTGAGCCTGCTCAAGTCGGGTTTGCAGGAGGATGGCTACAGCGTTACTACCGAGCAGGCGTGGAATGACAGCCTGCATGAAACCATCATCGACGTGCAGCAGGCCGAGGGTTGTGGGTTGGTGGTCAAGCAGCACTTTGCTGACAGCCCGTTGAAAAAGGCCCTGTTGACGCCGGCTGACTGGAAGCTGATGCGCTACTGCCCTACGCCGGTGCTACTGGTGAAGACGTCCAAACCGTGGGCTGGCGGGGTGATACTGGCGGCGATTGATGTGGGTAATTCCGATGCCGAGCATCAGGCGTTGCATAACTCGATCATTGATCATGGGTTTGATATCGCCAGCCTGGCCAAGGCGCAATTGCATGTGATCAGCGCGCATCCGTCGCCGATGTTGTCGGCGGCTGATCCGGTGTTTCAGCTCAAGGAGACGATCGAGGCGCGGTATCGGGAGCAGTGCAAGGCGTTTCAGGCGGAGTTTGATATTGACGACACGCATTTGCACATTGAGGAAGGGCCGGCGGATGTATTGATTCCTCATGCGGCGCATAAGTGTCAGGCGGTGGTGACCATCATTGGTACGGTGGCGCGTACCGGGATTTCCGGGGCGTTGATCGGGAATACGGCGGAGGTGGTGCTGGATGCGGTGGACAGCGACGTGTTGGTGCTTAAGCCGCAGGAGTTGATGGATCATCTGGAAGAGCTGGCTAATGGGTGATGCTGGTTTTGGGGGGCATATCCGTTGTTGTTGTCAGGGCCGCTATGGGTTCCGCTCTTACAGCGGGTCACTTTTGAAAAGCGCAAAAGTAACCAAAACGCTCTGCCCCGCCTGTCGGCACCTCGCCTAGGCTCGGTGTGCCCTCACTCCGGAATTGCTCCGCGGGCCGCCGCGACGGCCCGTCCCTGGCCCGTCGCGGCTAAACCGGCGTCCTGCCGGTTTACCCGCTCCTCAATCCCTGCGTTCGGCCTCGGGCTGAATGGGGCAGTCAGATCAAGATCAACAACAGATCAAGAACACAGCGGCCTACAGGCCGGCTTGAGTGTTAAAAGCAAAATCAACAGCGAACACGCCCGTAGGAGCTGGCTTGCCGGCGATGGCATCACCTCGGTGTATCTGAAAAACCGAGTCGCCTGCATCGCCGGCAAGCCAGCTCCTACAGCTTTTGCCTTGGCTTTTAACACTCAGGTCGGCTTTCAGGCCGCCGTGCTCTTGCTGTTGACCTTGATCTGCGGGCCCCGTCAACCACGATGGCCGCAAGCAGGCACGGTGGAGCGGGTAAATCGGCAAGGATGCCGATTTAGCCGCGCCGGGCCATGGATGGCCCGTCGCGGCGGCCCGCGGAACCGTGCCGGAGTGCGGGCATGCCGAGCCTAAGCGAGGCACCGAGTGGTGGGGCAAAGACCTTTTGGTTACTTTTGGGGCGTTTGCCAAAAGTGACCCGCTGTAAGAGCGGAACCCTAGGAGGCCGTTACCGCAGCAACGGATATACACTCAACCCAAGAAAACCATCAGCCACCAAACGCATCCCTGAGAAACCCCGGCGCGATATACCGCTGATAATGCGCCTCGGACAGGATGAAAAACTCCCGGTCAATCGCATCCCGCAATTCAGGCAACCCCCACTCCCGAAACTCCGGCATCAACACCATCCCATAAGCCTCCAGATTGCTGATCACCCGAGCCCCCCGGGCAATCAACTGATACGCCCAGCAGTACTCCGACTGATGCGGCACAAACCGAATCTTGCGCTGCTCCAGCTGCCCCCGCAGCATTTTGGGGTCAAACACCTCAAGCTTCCCCGCCATCACCTGCACCAACAACTGCTCCAGCCGCAGCCAAACCGCACGTTTTTGTTCCTCGTTATACCCGTTCCACTGAATCACCTCATGGTGGAAACGCTTACACCCCCGGCACACAAGATCACCGTAAACCGTGGAGCACAGCCCGACGCAGGGGGTCTTGATAGTTTGGTTGGACATGGTCGACAACGCACAAATCAGCGAAACAGTTGCACATGTTAGCCCTTTGTCTAAGGTTCATCACCCCGCAAACTTGGCAAGGCAACTTACGTTTAGATTTTTTTTGCCGTAGAATCATCCGGCCTTGTAAGGCGCCAATAATCCGTTGGAAGCTGTTTTCAAAGCGTCACGAGCACAGTCGTTCCTAAAGAACGGTGTTGGCGATGGTTATTTACCCGGTAAATAGCCAGCGCCAACCCTCATCAGCTCCGTTCTGCAGGCGTAAAACTTTGAAAGCAGCTTCTGTGAGGATTGCCGGCAGCGCTGGCTCTACGGCCCAAAAAGCCCCCGAGCGCATGCGTGCCGTGCATTTCTGGATGAGCGTCCCGTGGGACCACTGATGAGGGTAATAACTGTGCTTGAAGCCTACCGCAAACATATCGAAGAGCGCGCCGCCCTGGGTATCGTTCCCCAGCCGCTTAACGCCGAACAAACCGCAGGCCTGGTCGAGCTGCTGAAAAACCCCCCGGCTGGCGAAGAAGAATTCCTCGTTGACCTGATCACCAACCGCATTCCACCAGGCGTTGACGAAGCTGCCTACGTCAAGGCCGGTTTCCTGTCTGCCCTGGCCAAGGGCGAAGCCACTTCCCCCCTGATCGACAAGAAACGCGCTGTTGAACTGCTCGGCACCATGCAAGGCGGCTACAACATCGTGACCCTGGTCGATCTGCTGGACGACGCCACACTGGCTCCCGTCGCTGCCGCCCAACTCAAGCACACCCTGTTGATGTTCGACGCGTTCCACGACGTTGCAGAAAAAGCCAAGAACGGCAACCAGCACGCCAAAGACGTGATCCAGTCCTGGGCCGACGGCGAGTGGTTCCAGAACCGCCCGACCCTGGCCGACAAGATCAGCCTGCGCGTGTTCAAGGTGACTGGCGAAACCAACACCGACGACCTGTCCCCTGCCCCGGACGCCTGGTCCCGTCCTGACATCCCGCTGCACGCCCTGGCCATGCTGAAAATGGCCCGTGAAGGCATCGTGCCGGATGAGCAAGGCAAAACCGGCCCGATGAAGCAGATCGAAGAAATGCGCGGCCAGGGCTTCCCGATCGCCTACGTCGGTGACGTGGTGGGTACCGGTTCGTCGCGTAAGTCGGCAACCAACTCGGTCCTGTGGTTCTTCGGTGACGACGTGCCTTACGTGCCGAACAAGCGCGCTGGCGGCTTCTGCTTCGGCAGCAAGATCGCTCCCATCTTCTACAACACCATGGAAGATGCTGGCGCACTGCCAATCGAGTTCGACGTTACCAACATGAACATGGGCGACGTGATCGACCTGTACCCGCATGCTGGCAAAGTCACCAAGCACAACAGCGATGAAGTCCTGACCACCTTCGAAATGAAGACCCCGGTTTTGTTGGACGAAGTCCGTGCTGGCGGTCGTATCCCGCTGATCATCGGCCGTGGCCTGACCGAGAAGGCTCGCGTTGAGCTGGGTCTGCCACCTTCGACCCTGTTCAAGCTGCCTGAGCCTCCGGCTGAAAGCGACAAGGGCTACACCCTGGCGCAGAAAATGGTCGGCAAGGCGTGCGGCGTGGCTGGCGTTCGTCCAGGCACCTACTGCGAACCGAAGATGACCACCGTCGGCTCCCAGGACACCACCGGTCCGATGACCCGTGATGAACTCAAAGACCTGGCGTGCCTGGGCTTCTCCACCGATCTGGTAATGCAGTCGTTCTGCCACACCGCGGCTTACCCTAAGCCGATCGACGTGACTACCCACCACACCCTGCCTGACTTCATCATGACCCGTGGCGGTGTATCGCTGCGTCCAGGCGACGGCATCATCCACAGCTGGCTGAACCGTATGCTGCTGCCGGATACCGTGGGTACCGGTGGTGACTCCCACACCCGTTTCCCGATGGGCATTTCGTTCCCGGCCGGTTCCGGCCTGGTAGCATTCGCCGCAGCCACTGGTGTTATGCCACTGGACATGCCGGAATCGATCCTGGTGCGCTTCAAAGGCGAAATGCAACCGGGTATCACCCTGCGTGACCTGGTTCATGCCATTCCTTACTACGCGATCCAGGCTGGCCTGCTGACCGTAGAGAAGAAAGGCAAGAAGAACGCCTTCTCCGGCCGCATCCTGGAAATCGAAGGCCTGGACAACCTGAGCATCGAGCAAGCTTTCGAGCTGTCCGACGCTTCGGCTGAACGTTCGGCTGCCGGTTGCACCATCAAGCTGTCGAAAGAATCCATCACCGAGTACCTGAACTCCAACATCACCCTGCTGCGCTGGATGATCGGCGAAGGCTACGGCGATGCGCGTACCCTGGAACGTCGTGCCCAAGCGATGGAAGCCTGGGTTGCCAACCCTGAGCTGATGGTTGCCGATGCTGACGCCGAATACGCTGAAATCATCGAGATCGACCTGGCCGACATCAAAGAGCCTGTGCTCTGCGCGCCGAACGACCCGGACGACGCCCGTCTGCTGTCGTCGGTACAAGGCGAGAAGATCGACGAAGTGTTCATCGGTTCGTGCATGACCAACATCGGTCACTTCCGCGCTGCCGGTAAACTGCTGGATCAGGTCAAGGGTCAGCTGCCAACCCGTCTGTGGCTGTCGCCGCCGACCAAGATGGACGCTCACCAACTGACCGAAGAAGGCTACTACGGCATCTACGGCAAGGCTGGCGCGCGCATGGAAATGCCGGGCTGCTCGCTGTGCATGGGTAACCAGGCACGTGTAGAGCCGAACTCGACCGTTGTGTCGACTTCGACCCGTAACTTCCCGAACCGTCTGGGTGACGGCGCGAACGTCTACCTGGCTTCGGCCGAGCTGGCGTCCGTGGCTTCGATCCTGGGTCGTCTGCCGACCGTCGAGGAGTACATGGAATACGCCGCGAAGATCAACACCATGGCCAGCGACGTGTATCGCTACCTGAGTTTTGACCAGATCGCCGAGTTCCGTGAGGCCGCTGCAAACGCCAACATTCCTGTGATTCAAGCCTAAGGTTTTGTTGCTGTAACGAACGCCGCGTACCGCAAGGTACGCGGCGTTTTTTTGTGCCTGCTGAAAAAATGGGGCAACTGCGGGACAGTCTGAATATGGACTGTAAGAACAGTCGTCTATGTGCGCAGGAGATATTTACACATCGATACGGAGTACTCCCTCAGGGCCTTGAAACCACTCGCAAAGGCCAATGAATCCAAGGGCTAGAGCGGTTCAGCCAGACGCCACAAACCTGCGCAAAATGTATCAGACTGTAAACGTCAAGCTGTGAATAACAATGATTATCATTGGTTTACACATTTTAACTGGGTATCCTCCGCCTGCTTTTTACTCAAGGCTGCGCAAAAGGACTACCACTTGACGTACGAATACAGCACAAAACCGCAATTGCTACTGACTCGCTGGAGCGAGGCACGTGGCACTCCCCTCTTGCAGCCCCATCGCATCACACTCGACTCCCTGATCAACACCTTGGCACCCGCTGCCGAGCGCAGCTTGCAACGTTTGATCCAGGCGCTGTTTCGTGATGGGTTACTGCGCGCAGACGCACTTGAGTACGAAAATCACCACCGCTGCAGGTGACCCTTTGCGACCACACCCGCCCGCGCTTCGACCCTTTGCTGTCGGGCCGTAGCCTGCGCACTGACCCTGGCCTTCACCGCCGTCGCCAGTAAATGGATGGGCTGCATTACCAGCCGTTTTCTTCTGCCAACACTTCTCAACACTTAAAAAGAAAAAATGAAAAAAATCCAACTGTCTATCTTATTGCCCTTAATCGGCTCATTGAGCACCCCGGCGTGGGCCGATCAAACCGAGACGGCGCCTGACACGTCCAACGCCATGCAGTTGCAGGAAGTGGTGGTGTCCGCCACCCGCACCGAGGCCAGCATCGCCTCGATTCCCGGCTCTGTGCAGGTGATCAATCAACAACAGATCACCCAGCAAACCGGCGCCGGGCGACGCGTCTCGGACATTCTGGGCCAACTGGTGCCGGGCATTTCTCCCGCCACCGGCGGCATGAGTAACTTCGGCCAGACCCTGCGCGGGCGTAACACCCTGGTGCTGATCGACGGGGTTTCGCAGAACTCGACGCGAGACAACTTCCGCCAGCTCAACAGTATCGCCCCGGAGAGCATCGAGCGCATCGAAGTGGTCTCCGGCGCCAGCAGTGTCTATGGTGCCGGCGCATCGGGCGGCATCATCAACATCATCACCAAGCGCAACAAAGGCGAAGACCTGGCTTTCAGCAGCAAGGTCGGACTGACTTCCGGCAACAACCTCAACAAGAAGGGCTTCGCCTACGACGTGTTCCAAAGCGCTACCGGGCGCAAGGACGCACTCGACTGGTACGTGTCGGCCAACGGTGTGCAACGCAACGACCAGTTTGACGGTAACGGGCACCGCATCCCCCAGGACACGTCCCAGGGCAGCAACATGGACACCGACACCTACGACCTGCAAGGTCGCTTCGGTTACGAGCTGGACGCCGACAAGAAGATCAGCCTGTCGCTGCAGGACTACAAAGACCAGCAAGACACCGACTACACCAAGAACCCGCGCATCACCAGCCAAGCCGTCGCCGTAAAAGGCCTGGACCTGGATGACCAGCCGTTCACCCACAACCAGGCCGTCAACCTCAACTACACCGACAAGGATTTCTACGGCCAGGGCCTGCAGGTGGAAAGCTACTGGCGGCGCGCCGATGCTTTGTTCTTTCCGGACCTGTCACGGGGGCGCGCCGGGGTTTCCGACAACAACAGCGTGCAGGATGTGTATGGCCTGCGGGCCGCCATCGAAACCGCCATGCCGGATATCGGCCCAGCCACGGGTTCGTTGGTCTGGGGCGCGGATTACAATCACGAAACCTCAACCCAACGCGGCGACCAATACCGGGTCAATGGCCTGAGCTACACCAAGACCGGGACTACCTTTGAATTGGGGCCGGACATCACCACCACCAACAAGGCGATCTTCGGTCAACTGTCCTACGACATCGGTGATTGGACACTGCGCGGCGGCGTGCGTCGCGAATGGATCGACAGCGAGATTTCCGACAGCATCGCCTACGGTGAAATCGTCCAGACCGGCAACCGTGCGACCCTTCCCGGTGGCACCCTGAAATACAACGACACCCTGTACAACCTCGGCGCGGTGTACCACCTGAGCGAAAACCAGGACGTATTCGCCAATTTCAGCCAGGGCTTTTCCCTGCCGGATATCCAGCGCTTCCTGCGTGACGTCAACAGCACCTTCGACATCCAGAAACTCAACGCCCAGGCCCTCAAGGTCAACAGCTATGAGCTGGGATGGCGTGGCAACTGGGACAAGTGGCAAGCCAGCGTCACGGCCTACGAGAATACGTCCGACGTCACCCAGTTCTATGATGCCAACGACCGTGTACTGCGCTTGATCAACCAGAAAGAACGGGTGCGCGGCGCGGAAACCACGCTGACCTACAATGTGACGGACCAATGGTCGGTGGGCGGCACCTACGCTTACGCCAAGGGCGAGACCAACCAGAACGGCAAATGGATCGACCTGCCCGCCACGCGCATTTCACCGGCCAAGACCACGGCGTTCGTGGGTTATGACCGCGGCGACTACAACCTGCGCGTGCAGGGCATGCGACTGGCCAACTATGACGCTGCGTTCGACGACAACAACGGTCGCGATATCAAGGGCTACACGCTGTTCGACGTGTTGGGTTCGGTAGCCTTGCCGGTGGGTCGCCTGGAGGGCGGGGTCTACAACCTGACCAACCGCAACTACCAGAACATGTTTGCCCAGGCCAACGCCCGCGCGCCCTACCCGAATGCTGAAGGCCGCACGTTCAGCCTGAGTTATGCAGTCGACTGGTAACCTCTACACGTGGGAGCGAGCTCCCACTGATCAAGCAAGGCTCGCCTTCCGGGTGAGCCTTGACGGTCGCGATCACCGCCCGCAACTCCGGGCGCCAGACCATGGCCAACCTCGGCCAGCAGGCGCTGGCGCCTTCGGCGGTATCCCTCGACCTGGGTGGCTTTTCGAAGATGTTCGCCCAGCCCAAGGCGATGACCGAGGACGATATCCAAGAGGTCATCACGCCAATATCGCGCCGCAATGACCAAATCTTCACATTGAGCGGGGAGCATTCAACGCCATGGAACTGTCCTCTACTGATCAGCAGCTTTTACCCTCACTGACGATTGGAGTTCTTCATGGCGAAAATCACCCTGGCCCAGCAACTGGCGACCACCCTTGAACAGGCGGGCATCAAGCGCATCTGGGGCCTGACCGGCGACAGCCTCAACGGCCTGACCGACTCCCTGCGCACCATGGACAGCATCGAGTGGATGCATGTACGCCACGAAGAGGTGGCTGCGTTTGCCGCCGGCGCCGAAGCGGCGGCCACCGGCGAACTGACGGTGTGCGCCGGCAGTTGTGGCCCGGGCAACCTGCACCTGATCAACGGCCTGTTCGACTGCCATCGCAACCATGTGCCGGTGCTGGCCATCGCCGCACAGATCCCCTCCTCCGAGATCGGCCTGAACTACTTCCAGGAAACCCATCCTCAGGAGCTGTTCAAGGAGTGCAGCCACTTTATCGAGCTGGTGACCAACCCCGAACAGATGCCCCACGTGCTGCACCGCGCCATGCGTTCGGCGATCCTCAATCGCGGCGTGGCGGTAGTGGTGATTCCGGGCGATGTGTCGTTGCTGGAAGTGGAAGATAAGTTCAAGCCATGGCCGGCCCTGCTGGCGCCCCGCACGCTGCCGGCCGAACAGGACCTGCAACGCCTCACCGACATTCTTGAACACAGCGGCAAAGTCACCCTGCTGTGCGGCAGCGGCTGCGCGGGCGCCCACGATGAAGTCGTGGCCCTGGCCGACGCAATGGGCGCCCCTGTGGTTCACGCCCTGCGCGGCAAGGAGCATGTGGAGTGGGACAACCCGTTCGACGTCGGCATGACCGGCCTGATCGGTTTCAGCTCCGGCTACCACGCCATGCTCAACTGCGACACGCTGATCATGCTCGGCACCGACTTCCCGTATCGCCAGTTCTACCCCACCGACGCGAAGATCATCCAGGTCGACCGCAACCCGCAGGCACTGGGCCGCCGCGCCACGCTGGACCTGGGGATCGCGGCAGACGTCAGCGAAACCCTCCAGGCGCTGCTGCCGCGCCTGACCCGCAAGACCGATCGCAGCTTCCTCGAAACCTCGCTCAAGCATTACGAGAAAGCGCGCCAGGGGCTGGATGACCTGGCAGAACCGTCCAAGGCTGGCCGGCCGATTCACCCGCAATACGTTGCACGCCTGCTCAGTGAACTGGCGGACGACGATGCAATCTTCACCGCCGACGTTGGCTCGCCTACCGTGTGGGCAGCACGCTACTTGAAGATGAATGGCAAACGCCGGCTGATCGGCTCGTTCAACCACGGCTCGATGGCCAATGCCATGCCCCAGGCCATCGGCGCACAAGCAGCGTTCCCGGGGCGGCAGGTTATTTCGATGTCTGGCGACGGTGGCTTTACCATGCTGATGGGAGACTTCATTACCCTGGCGCAGTTGAATCTGCCGGTGAAACTGGTGGTGTTCAACAACTCATCCCTGGGCTTTGTCGCCATGGAGATGAAAGCTGCAGGCTACCTGGACACCGGCACCGAGCTGAAAAACCCGGACTTTGCCGCCATGTCCAATGCCATGGGCATCCTCGGGATTCGTGTCGAGCAATCCGAAGACCTGGAGCCGGCCCTGCGCCGCGCCCTGGCCCACGACGGCCCAGTGCTGGTGGACGTGGTCACCGCCACCCAGGAGCTGGTGATGCCACCGAGCATCAAGCTGGAACAGGCCAAGGGCTTCAGCCTGTACATGCTCAAAGCGGTAATGAGCGGGCGCGGTGATGAAGTGATTGAGTTGGCGAAAACCAACTGGCTCAGATAACCCCGGCACACTGTAGGAGCGAGTTTGCTCGCGAAAAACCTCAAGACGACGCGGGCTTTCAACTAGCCCGCGTCATCGTTACCGACCTTCGCGAGCACACTCGCTCCTACAGTTTACTTATGCGCTTTGTTTTTCCACCCACTTACCGTAGGCATCAATAAACGCCTGCAAAAACGGCCTGGTCTTTTCCGACACCTTGCCCGACTCATCGAACACACTGCCCGCGCCACCCAGGTAGGCTTCCGGCTGCTGCATGCACGGCACATCAAGGAACACCAGCGACTGGCGCAAATGGTGGTTGGCACCAAACCCGCCAATGGCGCCGGGGGACACGCTGATCACCGCACCTGGCTTGCCACTGAAGACACTTTGGCCGTAAGGGCGCGAACCGACGTCAATCGCGTTCTTCAATACACCCGGCACGGAACGGTTGTATTCGGGGGTCACAAACAGCACCGCGTCGGATGAACGCACGTGTTGACGGAAAGTACTGTAGGCTGCCGGCGGTGCAGCACCGTCGATGTCCTCGTTGTAGAGCGGCAAATCGCCAATTTCGACAATGTTCAACTTGAGATTGGCGGGCGCCAACTCGGCCAATGCCAGGGCGACCTTGCGGTTGATCGACTCTTTTCTCAAGCTGCCGACCAGTACGGCAATCGTGTAGACCTTGCTCATTGAGGTTTCCCGGTTTCTGACTTAAGGAGCTTGTAGTTATAGAGCCTGCGCGGCGTGATCACCAGCCCGTTCTTGCAATCCCCAGGGACCTTTACACCGCAGATGGATTTGTAAGTAATGTCTGAAAAAGTCAACGAATAGTATTTTTTTTCCATAGGTAAACTACCCCGCTCTCCTACGGTCTACAGAACCGCAAATCGAGTGTTTATCTCCAGAGGTTCTAAGCAGATGGCAGCAGTACTTGTCGGACAGTTCCATGCCAGAGACGCAGAAGGTCGCGTTTATTCGGTGCATGAGTTCCAGGAATCCAACCCGCCCCAAGGCGACCTGACTGGCTCCGCGCCCACCATTACCTACAAGCTGGCCATTGGCGATCGTGTAGAAAAACTGGATGGCGATGAATTCAGATTGATTCAGTCGGGCACCATCATCACCCGCGAATCCGCAACGACCCACGCTTCATAAGACCTTATTCCCCATAGGCGATATCAACATTATCGCCGACGCCTCCCAGTGTCCGGTCCTTGCCGAACGAGAACAGATCAAAGTGAGTTTTGGCCTGGCTGGGAGGAGAGTGGTATTGGTAGGCCACACCCCAAGGATCAGTCAGCATGTCTTCATCCTTGAGATAGGGTCCCCGCCACTGCCCTTCCCCCGCAGGTTTAACCGTCAACACCGCCAGGCCCTCGTCATCGGTAGGATAACGCCCCACATCCTGATGAAACTGCTCCACCGCCTTGCCTAGCTCATTCAGCTGGACCTTGGCCGTGGCAATTTCCGCTTGGGTCACGTCACCAAAGAGCCGTGGCCCCACCGCAAACGCCAGCACGCCGACCACCAGCAGTACCACCAGCAAATCCCACGACGAAAACCCTCGCATCTGTGTTTTACCGAGCATCGATCAGGCTCCCCCATGGATCCCTTGGTTGATACGCCCTTTGTATGACCTGTTGGTTGCAGGTACCTGGGACTTGATCGTGCAAGTCTAGTTGGGCCGCTCCCGTGCCGGGTCTTTTTTGCGCAGCCTGGCCTAAGCCATTGAATCCACGTCGCGCTGAACATAGACTCCGGCCATGCGTTTACGTCATATCGAAGTCATTCAAGCGATTTTGCAGACCGGACACCTCGGCACGGCCGCCGAATGGTTGCAACTGCCTGTGGCCGAAGTGGACGCAACGCTCAAGGATGCCGAGTTGCAACTGGGTTTCATGCTGTTCGCCAGTGTGCGCGGACGCTTGCAGGCCACGCGTGAGGCGCAGGAGTTGCAGGGCGAAATCGCCCGTCTCTATGCCGCCCTTGAGCCTGTGCAGCGCCTGGCCAGCAGCCTGAAGCACCACCATGCCCCGCCCTTGCGCGCACTGTGCACCCCGCCGCTGGCCAATCAGTTGTTGCCCCAGGCGATTGCCGTGCTGCGCCGGCGCTTTCAAGACGTGCCGTGCAACCTCTCCAGCCACTCCACCCGGGATATCGTCAAAAGCCTGCTGCTTCACGAAGCGGACCTGGGCCTGAGCCTGCACGACCCGCAACACCCGCAAATCCACAGCACACAGCTGGCCCACGGCAAACTGCAATTGCTCGCGCCACATGGTTGGCTCAAGCCCCGGCAGAAGTACATTGCGCTGCAGGAGTTGGCCGGGCAGGCGATGATCGGGCTTGAAGGCCACGACCCACTCAGCCGCCTGCTGGACAGCAAGCTGCAAGCCCTGCACCCGCTGCCGGTGGTGCAAACGCGAGTGCAGACGTACCAGATGATGCGCAGCATGGTCGAGGCCGGGGAAGGTTTGGCGATTGTCGACCCGTTCACCGCCACCGGCGCGCGGGCAGCCGGGCTGGATGCGTGCCCGTTGTCACCACCGATTCCGGTGACCTTGTATGCGTTGACCCTGAAGGACAGCGAGGCATCGCCGGCCTTGAATGCATTGCTGGAGATTGTCACCGAAAAGGCCGAAAGCCTGCTCGCGGGCTGATCGCTTTAGACCGCTTCCAGTTCCGACTTGAACAACCGATACCAGAAAATCGCCACCTCACGGGTCTGTGGATCGATCCCGCGATAACGCAGTTGATCGATCCCGCCCATCACATACCCGCAACGCTCATACAGCCGGCAGGCGCCGAGGTTGTTGTTCTGGGTCTCCAGCATCATCCCCGGGAGGTTCTTCTTGCGGCTCCAGAACTGCGCCACGTCCAGCAACGCCT
Source organism: Pseudomonas sp. Bout1 (assembly GCF_034314165.1). Classification (GTDB taxonomy): domain Bacteria; phylum Pseudomonadota; class Gammaproteobacteria; order Pseudomonadales; family Pseudomonadaceae; genus Aquipseudomonas. The sequence continues at coordinate 3,934,169 of NZ_JAVIWK010000001.1, forward strand.
TGGCCACCCCGTGACGCCGCGCGGGCAATACCACCGCCAGTTCATCCACATGGGCAAAGCCGTTCCAGTTGGTGCTGACCACAATGTGCCCCGCGGGCCGGTCATCCAGGTACGCCATGAACACCGCGCTGTCGGCGGCATCGCGGAAACTGGCAAACTCCTCGGGGTCGATGCCGTAGCATTTGCGGTACGGTACGATCCGCTCAACCGCCCACTGGTCGACGCGCTTGCCCATTTCCGGCACACCGTAGGCGCTGACCTCAAAGCTGAAGTCGTTACCCCACACGTAGGCGTCAAATCCCTCGTCAGCCACCCGGACACTGAGGCCCGGGTACTTCGGATTCATTACAGCTTGCATAAACATGTTTAACCCTTGATGCAATCGACGGTGTAACAACGACCATTGCCGTCATCTTCGTGTTGCAGCCCATGAACATCGGCGACAAAGCCCGGGAAACTGCTATCGAACGTCCTGGCAAACGCCAGGTAATCAATGATCGAGCGAGTCGATTCGGTGAAACGCTCCCCCGGCATGATCAACGGAATGCCCGGCGGGTAAGGCACCAGCATGACCGCTGCGATGCGTCCTGGCAAAGCGTCGATGGACACCGCCTCGACTTCGCCCTTGACCAGCAGGTCATAGGCATCGGCCGGCTTCATGGCGATTTGCGGCAGTACCGTGTACATCCGCTTCAGGTGTTTGGCCGTGGCATTGCTGCGATAACAGCTGTGCAACTGGTCGCACAGGTCCTTCAAACCCAAGCCTTGATACCGCGCAGGCCCTTGCTGGAACACCGATGGCAAACAGCTGGCAAGGCTCACGTTGGCATCATAACTGCGCTTGAATTCCAGCAACTCGGTCAGCAGGGTACTCCACTTACCTTTGGTGATGCCCATGGAAAACAGCACGAGGAACGAATACAGCCCGGTTTTTTCCACCACCAACCCACGCTCCCAAAGGAACTTACTGACCACCGCCGCGGGGATTCCGCACTCACTCAACGCGCCACCGGCGTTCAGGCCGGGCATCACCAGGGTGACCTTGATCGGGTCCAGCAGCACATAATCTTCGGCGATTTCGCCAAAGCCATGCCACTCCGCCTGCGGTTGCAGTAACCAGTCCGCGGTCACCACCCGGTCAATGCCCGCCACCGACGGCGGCTGCCAGATGGAGAACCACCAGTCTTCGGCCGCAATATGCTGGCGCAGGTTCGCCAGGGCGCGACGAAAGCTCAGGGCTTCGTCAAACATCTCCTGCAGCAACGAACGCCCCGCCGGGCCTTCCATCATGGCCGACGCCACGTCCAGCGAGGCAATGATGCTGTACTGCGGCGAGGTGGAAATATGCATCATGAACGCTTCGTTGAAACGGTCGCGGTCCAGCTTGCGTAAGCCACCATCCTGCACATGGATCATCGACGCCTGGCTGAACGCCGCCAGCAGCTTGTGCGTGGAGTGCGTAGTGAACACCAACGGGCTCTCGGGCGTGCGCGAGGTGCCCATGCCGTAGCGGCCGGCGAAGAACTCATGAAACGCCGCGTACGCGTACCAGGCTTCGTCAAAATGCAGCACCTCGACGCTGTTGCCCAATTGCTGCTTGATCAGCTCGGCGTTGTAGCACAGGCCGTCGTAGGTGGAATTGGTCACCACCGCCAGCTTGACCTTGGCCGGCCGCCCATGGGTCAGCGGGCTGGCGTCGACCTTGGCGCGGATCGACTCGGGGCTGAACTCGCTCAGGGGAATCGGCCCGATGATCCCCAGCTCATTGCGCTCCGGGCAAAGGTACAGCGGGATGGCGCCGGTCATGATGATCGAATGCAACACCGACTTGTGGCAGTTGCGGTCCACCAGCACCAGGTCGTCGCGGCCCACCATGGAGTGCCAGACGATCTTGTTGGCGGTGGACGTGCCATTGATCACGAAGTAGGTGTGGTCGGCGCCAAAGTTGCGCGCCGCTCGCGCCTCGGCTTCGGCCAGCGGGCCGGTGTGGTCCAGCAGCGAACCCAGTTCCGGCACCGACACCGACAAGTCCGAACGCAGGGTATTTTCCCCGAAGAACTGATGAAACGCCTGCCCCACCGGGCTCTTGCGATAAGCCACGCCGCCGCCGTGCCCGGGCGTGTGCCAGGAATAATTGGAATCCGCCGTGTGCTGCACCAGCGCCTTGAAGAAGGGCGGCAACAGGCCGTCCAGGTAGGCACGCGCCGCACGGGCCACTTGCCGGGCCAGGAACGGCACGGTGTCTTCAAACAGGTAAAGAATGCCCCGCAGTTGATTAAGCTCGCTCATGGCGTCGGCCGGGGCGTTTTCCAGGGTGACTTGCTCACCGAGGGCGAAGATCGGCAGGTTCGGCGCCCGTACCCGCGCCAGGCGGATCAGCTCCACCATGTTTTGCAGCAGGTGGGTATTTTCCCCGGCACCTTCGGCGGCAATCAGCATGCAGGCCAGCCCGTGGTGGGTCGAAGCCACCAGGCGGCCCTCGGCGTAGTCCACCGCCGAAAAAATACTAAAGCCCTCCTGTTCCAGCTCCCGGGCGATACCCCGGACGCGGTCGCCGGCGACAGTGTCGGCCTTGATGTCGCGGTGTACGATCAGAACCGGGAACTTCAGGTCTTTGTACATGAGCGCTGGGTGTCCTGAGGGGTATGCCTCAAGGGTAGAAGCTTGGGGCGGATGTGGCGAATGAAGATGCGCAAATGCTGGCCTATAAAATTTATGGCGCTAGAATTGGCGCCATTCCACGCCCGCCTCCCTGACACGAGCCCCCCATGAGCTTTGATTTCGACACGATCCACTCCCGCCTCGGCACCGGCAGCACCAAGTGGAGTCGTTACCCGCAAGACGTTCTGCCGATGTGGATTGCCGACATGGACATCGCCGCACCACCGGCCGTGCTTCAGGCACTGCACCAGCGCCTGGGCCAGCAGATCCTCGGCTACAGCGTGGCCTGCGATGGCGTGCGTGAGGCGATCGTCGCCGATCTGTGGGCCAAGTACGCCTGGCGCGTGCAGCCCGATGAGCTGCTGTTTTTGCCAGGCGTCGAGCCGGGTTTCAACATGGCACTGCACGCGTTTGTGCAGCCCGGGCAACCGGTGGTGTTGCAAACCCCCAACTATCGCCCGATCCGCCTGGCGCCCGGGCACTGGAACCTGCCGAAGATCGAAGTGCCGTTTGAGTTGAGCGCCGAGGGCGAGTACCTCACGCCGTTGCCTGCCATGCGTGAGGCGCTCACCGGCGCCGGTGCCCTGCTGTTGAGCAACCCGCACAACCCGATGGGCAAGGTCTTCCCCCGTGAAGAACTGCTGGCCGTGGCCACCGCCTGCCTGGACCAGGGCGCGCTGATCGTTTCCGATGAAATCCACGCCGAACTGTGTTTTGACGGCCGTCGGCATATTCCCACCGCGAGCCTCAGCCCCGAGATCGCCCAGCGCACCATCACCCTGATGTCGGCCAGCAAGGCGTATAACGTCGCCGGGCTGAAGACCTGCTTTGCGGTGATCCAGAACCCCGCGATTCGCGAGCGCTTCAACAACGCCCGCTGCGGCATGGTCGACAGCGTCAGCCCGCTGGGCCTGGAAGCCACGCGTGCCGCCTACAGCGACTGCAGCGACTGGCTTCAAGCGCTGGTGGTTTACCTGCAAGGCAACCGCGACTACCTGCTGGACGCCGTGCAAACGCGCCTGCCCGGCGTGGTGATGCACGCGCCTCAAGGCACCTACCTGGCCTGGCTCGATTGCAGCGCCCTGGGCCTGGACGACCCGCAACGGTTCTTCCTCGAACAGGCCAAAGTCGGCCTCAGCGCCGGCCTGGAATTCGGCGACGACAGCCAGCAATTCGTGCGCCTGAACTTCGGCTGCCCAAGGGCCATGCTTGAAGAAGGCATTGCTCGCATGGAACGTAGCCTGCGTCACCGTTAAGGCGCAATTCACAACTTTTCGCAACGAGCGCCGAACCCCTGCTGTTACTGTTTTTGCCGACTCGCCCTACCGGTAACAGCAGGAGTTCCATGGCATGACGACCCAGCCGCTCAATCGCTCGTCCGACCCCAAAGCCCTTCCCCTCGCGCCGCCCAAGTCTGGCGCGGCGTTCCATGTGCTGCTCAAGAACAGCGCCAACAACAAGAAGGTCGAGGCCGGCGACAAGACCGCGCAAGGGCTCGCTGCCAGCAAGGAACAAGGTTATGAGCTGGCCGCCAAGGATGCTGCACCGCCCACAAGCCTGGGTGACTACAAGGCCATCGGCCCGGCGGATGAAGTCGGCCCCGGCCTGATTCGCTACGAAACCCAGGACGGCAAGAAAGTCATCGTCAGCGAAAAAGACAGCCCCGACCTGTTCAAGCAAGTCAGCGCCGACTTCAAGGCACTCTCCGGCGTCAACGCCAGCGAAGCCGCCGGCTACCAGCGCCTGGGCGGCGATGCCACGGCCCCGGAAAAACTCGGCGACTACAAATCCCTCGGCCCGCCCGACGAAACCGGCCCCGGCGTGATCCGCTACGAAACCCAGGACGGCAGCAAGTTTGTCATCAGCCAGCGCGACAACCCCGAGGCATTCCAGAAAGCCAAGGAAGCCTATGAGAGCTTCACCGGCCTTACCAGCAGCGAAGACGCCGGCTACAAGCGTGCCGGCGACAACGAAGTGTGGCCGCCCTACGCCGGCACCACCGTCGGCCCCGAGGATGAAGTGGGCCCGGGCCTGATCCGCTTTGAAAGCAACGGCCAGAAAATGGTCGTGGCACGCGACGACAACCCCAAGCTGTTCGACTACCTGGCCGGCCTGCACGAGGTTTACACCAACCCGGACAAAAAGGCCGCTGTAGAATCCGCGCTCAACGATGGCTCGACCCTCGCGGACGCCAACACCAAGGCACCGGAACTGAATGACTACAAGGGCTTCGGCTGGATCGAAGGCCAGCAAGGCAATGTGCTGACCTATGAAACCCACGACGGCACCAAGGTGGTGGTGTCGGCGGATGTCAGCCCGGAACTGTTCAAGAGCGTGGCCACCGCCCAGGACACCTGGAGCAAGATCCACAGCAGCGAAGACGCCGGTTACAAACTGGCCGGGCCGAATGATTTCCTGAAAAACACCGAGATCACCTTCGGTTCACCTGATGAGCTGGGCGACGGCCTGATCCGCTATGAAACCAGCGAAGGCAAGGTCATCGTCTCCAAGGAGCTCAGTCCGCAGCTCTACGATGAAGTCGTCGCCAAGTGGGAAGCCTGGAGCGCCGGCACGGTGGATGAGACCCGGGCCAAGTACAACCTGCCGAGCAACGACGAACTGGACGTGCTCAACCTCGACACCGGCGTACATGCCGACAAGGACGACGACAAATCGCCGACCCAAAGCGTCAGCGAACTGGCTACCACCGAACTGATCGACACCTACCGCGCCGGCGTCAAGGACGGCTCGATTCCCAAGGACGACCCGCGCGCCAAACTGGTCCGCGCCCTGGAAGCCCAGGCCGCCTACCAGAATGGCCATGGCATCACCGGCTACGAAGAGTCCAAGCGTCCGTTCAATACCACTTGGCGCGAGTTCGATGACAAGCAGACCGAACTCACCTCGGCCGACATGCACGACATCATCGACGGCAAGGCGGTGCAGGAGCAGATCGGCGAACTGTTCAAAGACCCGACCGTGCAGGCCGACTACAAGGCGAAGATGGATGACGCCATCAGCCACCTGCCCAACAAGGACGAGATCAAGCAAAAGCTCCTCGACCTGACCAACAACCCCGACTACGTGCTCTACCTCAAGGACCTGCAAAAACAGGGCAAGAGCCACGAAGCCCAGCAGGACCTGAGCAACACCCTCACCTCGCTGTCGCTGTTCGACCCGGAGGCTGCTACCAAGGCGGCGCAGAATATCCAGGCCGACGGCCTCACCACCGACCTCAACGAAATCCTGTCGGACCCCAGCAAGATCTCCGACGACAACAAGGAACTGGCCACCAAGGACCTGTTCGGCCTGCTCAAGGGCGTGCTCAAGGGCAACCTGCTGGACCTGCCGCGGCGCAGCCAGGAAGTGCTGGAGAAGTTCCTCAACGAAGGCCTGGAGGGCAAGGAGAAATCCTCGGCCGTGACCAAGGCCCTGGAAGAACTCGGCGACGTCTACAAGAACAGCGGCACCATCAGTGAAGCCGATGTGAAAACCGCCCTGAGCAAACCGTATATCCCGGTGGCGGATCGCGGCATGCTCGGCGAGGTGTTCAACACCCTCAACAGCAAAGGCATCCTGGGTTCGATGGGCGCCGGTGTCAGCCTGTTTTCGGGGATCTACCAACTGGTGGGCAAAGGCGGCAAGCTCGGCGAAACCCCGGCCCAACGCATGACCATCGCCAAGGATTTCCTGAGTTTTGCCGGCGGCGCGAGCCACTTCGTCAAGCTGGGTGACAAGATCGGCGAAGCCCTGGGCAAGGGCGGCCTGGTGGACTTCCTCGGCCTGGACAAGACCCTGCCGGAAATCTGGGGCAAGGAAGGCGCGGCCGGCAAAGTCATCGACTTCAGCAAGCCCACCGAGATCGACTCCAAGGTCAGCAAGGAGATCGCCGCCGCGCTGGATGCGGTTCCCGACAGCCAGTACGACGGTGTGGCCAAGCTGTTTGGCGAAGGTGATAAAGCTGTCACTGAAGCCACCGAAGGCCTGGCCAGCCACCTGGATGATGGGCTGGCGGCAGCAGGCGCGGCCAAGCTTGGCGCGTCCCAATCAGCCAAAATCGCCGGTTCCGTTATCAAGGTGCTGGGCCCGGCAACGGATATCGCCGGTGGTTTTGCCGACATCGTGCTTGGCGCGTTGGCGATCAAAAGCGGCGTAGACAGCAAAGACCCGTTGGCTCAGGCAGCCGGTGGTTTGCAGGTGGCGGGCGGTGCGTTCGGCGCGTCGGCCGGGGTATTGGGGGCGGCAGCCCTGTTTGGTGCGGGCACGGCGGCCGCGCTGACCGGGCCACTGTTCCTGGTGGGTGTGGTGTTGGCGGTGGTGGGCGGGATCATCGGCTACTTCGTCGACCACAACAAAAAACAGAAGGCCACCGAGAAAGAAAACGACTGGTACCGCGACCTGGCTGGCGACGGCTTGTTGCAGGACAACTGGGCGGACAAGGTCGAATACGCCCACTACGAGATCCACCACTACCACGGCCGCGACACGCCGACCGATGACAGTTTGTTCCGCTTCCAGCAATCGGAGTGGGAGCATTTCGACGCTACACCGCAAAGCGGCGGCTCGTCGAGCAACCGGCTGGATGGGGATTTGCACAAGGACTACAAGGACCCGAGTGAAAAGCCCAAGGAACTGCCGGACGCTTCGGGTGAGAAGCCCGGATCTCGGCCATCAGGAGGCGGGCCTCGGCTTAACTAAATCTACACAAATCAGTGTGGGAGCTGGCTTGCCTGCGATAGCGGTGTATCAGCCGACAAATCGGTCGACAGACACTCAGTCATCGCAGGCAAGCCAGCTCCCACATTTGGATTGGGTTCACACCGTTACAGCTTGGCGATAGAGACTTCGGTCGACTTCACAAAGGCAATCACTTCACTGCCCACTTTCAATTCCAGGTCGCGCACCGAGCGCGTGGTAATCACCGACGTCACGATCCCCGACGCGGTTTGCACGTCGATCTCGGACACCACTTCGCCGATCAGGATTTCCTTGATCACGCCTTTGAACTGGTTGCGCACGTTGATCGCTTTAATGGTCATGTCGGCTTTCCTTTGGTCTGTTGGGTCAATCCGCACGAATGCGCAGGCACTCAAAGTGCCCTATTCATGAAAACAACAAAAGGAATATATAACTCTTTATTTATTCCATAAAAACATATGCAAGCTGTTGCACAGCCAACAGTGATTCAACAAAGTGCCCTTCTCCCCACTCCCAACCACTCCTCCGCGTAGCAGCTGTCGAGCCTAAGCGAGGCTGCGTCAGCGGTCTGCCTGACACACCGCGAACGCAGCCTCGCTTAGGCTCGACAGCTGCTACGTCAAGGTGTTGCCCTGCGCTGCAAAGATGCTGGCACAGAGACTGCATATTCCTATAACGCATGATGGAACATGCCATATGAATTTTCTGAATATAAGAAAAGCCTTCTCTTTCCCGCCTTGCCCGGAGCTGTTCCATGAAACCCTTCGTCAATACCTTGCTGGGCGCCTGCGCCCTCGCCCTCAGCCTGCAACCTGTGGCCCACGCGACAGAAACCGACCCGGCTGAAGTCCACCTCGACTACGCCTATTACTCCCCGGTGAGCCTGGTGCTCAAGCACTTCGGCTGGCTCGAAGAAGCGCTGCCGCAAACCAAGGTCGGCTGGGTGTTGAGCCAGGGCAGCAACCGCTCGCTGGAATACCTCAACAGCGGCGGCGTCGACTTCGCCTCCTCAGCCAGCCTGTCGGCGGTGTTGAGCCGGGCCAACGGCAGCCCGATCAAATCGGTGTATGTGTATAGCCGCGCCGAGTGGACCGCACTGGTGGTACGCAAGGACTCAACCTTCAAGAATGTGAGCGACCTCAAGGGCAAGAAAATCGCCGCCACCAAGGGCACCGACCCGTACTTGTTCACCCTGCGCAGCCTGCAGAAAGCCGGCCTGAGCAAGGACGATGTGGAACTGGTGCACCTGCAACACCCGGACGGCCGTACCGCCCTGGAAAAAGGTGATGTGGACGCCTGGGCCGGTCTTGATCCGCACATGGCGGCCAGTGAAATCCAGGCCGGTTCGCGCCTGTTGTACCGCAACAAGGACTTCAACAGCTACGGCGTGGTCAGCGTGACCGACACCTACGCCAAGGAGCATCCTCAGACCATCGCCAAGGTGCTCGGCGCCTATGAAAAAGCCCGCAACTGGGCGGTGAAGCACCCGGACGAATTCGCCAGGCTGCTGGCAGACGAATCCGGCCTGCCGCTGGACGTGGCCAAGCTGCAACTGTCCCGTACCGACTTGAGCAGCCCGTTACTCACCGCCCAGGACGTGGTGTCGTCCAAGGCCGCCGCGCCGATCCTGGTGTCTGAGGAACTGGTGCGCCGTGGGGTGAATGTGGACCAGGTGATTGACCAGTTGATCGACCCACGCTTCGGCCAGGCCTTGCCTCGTCCATAAGGGGAGCGTCATGAGCAGCAAAAGCGAAACCCTGCCGGTGAGCCTGGCACCCCCGATCACCGCCCAGCGCAGCGCCTGGCCACGGCGGCTCAAGGGCCTGGCGTTGCCGGTGCTGATCCTGGTGATCCTGGAGGTGGTGGTGCGCATCGGCTGGTTGCCGTCCTACCAGATGCCCGCACCCAGCGAGATCGCCGTGACCCTTACCGACCTCGCTGAAGGCGCACTGTGGAAACACATCAGCGCCAGCCTGTTGCGGGTACTGCTGGGGTTCACCATCGGCGCCAGCCTGGCCCTGGTGTTCGCCGCCTGGGTTGGCCTGAGCCGCGAGGCCGAGGCGTACCTGGAGCCGACTTTCGCCGGCCTGCGCTCGATCCCGAGCCTGGCTTGGGTACCCCTGTTGCTGTTGTGGCTGGGCATTGATGAAACCTCCAAGATCGTGCTGATTGCCATCGGCGCGTTCTTCCCGGTGTACCTCAACGGCGTCGCGGCGATTCGCGACATCGACCGCAAGCTGGTGGAAGTCGGGCAGATGTATGGCTTCAGCCGCACGCGCCTGGTGCGCCGCATCCTGTTGCCTGCCGCCCTGCCCGGCTTGTTCACCGGCTTGCGCAGCGGCCTGAGCCTGGCCTGGATGTTCCTGGTGGCAGCCGAGTTGATCGCCGCCACCAAGGGCCTGGGCTACCTGCTCAGCGATGGCCGGGAAACCTCACGACCCGATATTGTGCTGGCGGCGATCATCGTATTGGCCCTGCTGGGCAAGATCAGCGATGGCCTGTTGGCCGCGCTGGAAAAACGCTGCCTGGCTTGGCGCGACACCTTCAACGGCCAAGGCCCGGAGCATTGAGCATGAGTGAAGCGCTACTGGATATTCGCGTCGAGCGTAAAAACTTCGGCGCCACCACCGTGCTGACCAACGTCCATTTGGCCTTGCAGCCGCGGGAAGCGGTGAGTTTGCTGGGCCCCAGTGGCTGCGGCAAAAGCACCTTGCTGCGGATCGTCGCGGGTCTGGAAAAGGACTATCAGGGTGAACTGCTGCAAGGCGGTGGCGAGGTCGCGTTTGTGTTTCAAGAACCGCGCCTGATGCCGTGGCTGACGGTGGAGCAAAACATCGGCTTCAGCGATGACGACGGCTATGACAAGGCCTGGGTCGCGCAGTTGATTGACGAAGTGGGGCTGACCGGCTTCGGCCAGGCGTTGCCCAAGGCATTGTCTGGCGGGATGGCGCAACGGGTGGCGATTGCTCGCGGGCTGTATTCAAGGCCGCAGGTGTTGCTGCTGGACGAGCCGTTCAGCGCAGTGGATGCGTTTACCCGCATGAAGCTGCAGGACCTGCTGCTGCAATTGGCCAAACACCACGGGATCGCCCTGTTGCTGGTGACTCACGATGTGGACGAGGCGCTGTACCTGAGCGACCGGGTGCTGGTGATGGACAACCGGCCGAGCAGTATTCGCCAGGAACTGGCGGTGACGCTGGTGCATCCGCGGGATCGGCGGGATCCGCTGTTGGCGCGGCTCAAGGCACTGGCGTTGACTGAGTTGCAGCGGGCGCATGTGATCTGAAAGGCACGTGTTGGGGCTAAGTCAGGCTGGGGGCAGATCCGTTATTCAGGTGATGGCTTCGATGGGTTCTGCTCTTACAGCTCGACTCCAATATGAAGCTGATGGATGAACTGGAATTGTCGGCGACGCCGCGATTTTCTATCTGGATGACAAGGGCGGTTTGCAGCAACAGCAAGGGGCGCCTTCGCCGGATAAGCTGGTGAAGATTTTGGGGCCAAAATAAACAGGAAAAAGGCCTCCAAAATCGGAGGCCTTTTCTTTTATACGCCTCGGCCCAAGCCGATCACACCTCTTCCACGATAAGTAACGTCACTTCAAAGTCGTTGCCGGGCGCTATTCCCATTTGAAGGTTATCAACGCTGAGTCGCATCGTATGTGAAGTGGCAACGAACACGCCCTGAAGCAGTTGCCAGGCTGTACCCGGCTCTGTGACGGGAGTGACTTCAACCCCTTGAGCGACCAGCACCATCCGAGGTTTGTTGTTTACGCCACTGTTATCATGAACCCAGGCGCTGAACCTGTAACTACGCCCCGACTCAAGCTCGGTATACACCTTGTACAACTTCTCCCGCTGAGTGACCGGGTTTCTCGTGTTGGTGTAACCCCAATCAAACAAGTAATACATCGGTGTCGATTGCGGGCCTGCCCCATATTTCAGTTCAAGATCCCTCGGGTCCGTAGCACCCGCCCCTTTCTGCCAGTTGTTCCATCCCTTGTAATCGGGATCAAAGTCCGTCTCGTCTCTGAAGCGCTTGCCAAACTCCAGCTGCAATGTTGGAAACTCTATCGAATTAGATAAAGTGCCACCGATCTGCGTCGTCGCCTGGAATACGACGAGCAAGGAAGTTTCATTACGCAGTTTCTCCAACTCTTCGCGCTTGAGCACTCGGGACAGGCCATTTTCCACATCGATATCGGTAATCGGCTCGCCAATCATCACCCTGATGGTGTAGGCAGAATCATCATCCTTGGTACCGATACAGTCCATGTAACCAACCTGGCCCTCCAAAATGAACCACCATTTCTCCAAGGTGATATGCGCATCCCCGTTAAAGGTTCGCAGGTCCAGGATGCCTCCCTGGGTGGCCGGCGGTGTAGCCTCTGGCACTACCGGCGTGGGCAAACGCACCGGTACGCTGATCTGCAGGTTCAGATCTTCAGAAGTGGCGTGTTTGCACGCGCTGATTACGGTGTAGTTGATCGTAATCGTTTTGCCGCTGCCCTCAATCACTGCTTCACGCGGGATCTGGAAGTCGACGTACTTGGGATTGCTGGTGCCAGGTTTCGACGCCAGGGGCAGACAACTGCCGTCCGGTTGTTTCCAGCACACGCTGATGGTCTGACGCGGATTGATCCCCTCGTATGCCACCCGCACGGTCACCCCGTCACGACCGTTGTAGACTGTCAACTGTGACCCTACCGCTTCGCGCACGGTGGGTGCATCAAGCACCAAATCTTCCTGGACAATCCCCAATGTCAGTACCGGGAATTTCTTGGCGGAGGCCTTATCGGCCAAGCCATTGAAGTTCACCGCAAAATGCACTTCGAACTCGCTGCAATCCGCCAGCTTCTTCAGTTCGCTACGGGGCAAGGGAGTGTTGACGCCACTCCCCAGCCACTGCTCGGTCACAGGCTCCCCCTCCAAAACCTGGAAGCTGTAGGTGCTGCTGATTACATTCAACCAGCAGACTTGCCCCAACTCAATGTAAGGCCAAGTTATGACCGTGCAATCGGCGTCACCAGATAACGTATTAAGGTCCAGCGTGTTACCCGTAGCTTGCTCCACCTGTGGGGTGGGCAGCCCGGCGACATCGAGGATATTCACCACTCGCGGTGGAGATAGCCAAGGGCCGGTGCCACTGTGGGATACCGTATAGGTCAACGTAATGTTCTGCGCGAAATTGGCGCTGATCGCCGAAGGTGGCACCCAGAACTCCAGCGAGGTTTCGCCCGCTTGCACGGTACGGCAACCAATCGCTGGCGAACCCAGGCCAGGCGTGCCGGAAAACGTGGGGCAAACACGATCACCTGCATGTATACCCTCGTAGGTAATCAGCAAGTGTGCGCCGTTCAGGGTGTTGGTCGGGTTGACCACCCAACTGCCGTTGAACTCCGTCGACTCCTTAAGATGCGGCGGTGGCAAGCCCAGTGCAGGGTCAACCCGCAAAAGCGTAGTCGTGCGCAGGTGAAAATCCTGGGCATTGATAGGCAGCGGATTCTCATGAACGGGATCGTCCGGTGCAGGAAGTATCGGCGCTGTACCGTCCCAGATGACCCCCATATGGGTTGTCAGGGCTGAATAGTCTTCCCGCAACGACATCCAACCGCGAGCCAGCCTGAATTCGAACAGGTGGTCGGCATGTGCCTCGGCAGCGGTCACGACATGGTCATAGGCCACCCAGATAAACTGATACGGCACGATGTGCTGGTCACCGGCGACGGTGACAAATAACCGCTGATCGGCCTGGATCATTGGCCATGCCTTGATCTGGATGGTTTCGTCGCCCTGGAACTCGTACATGTTCAGCCACCATGTGCTCCATTCCAGCCTGGAATGCAGGAACACAGGCAATGACACGCGAAGATCGGCCTCCCGGACATCCTGAATTTCCAACTCCAGGACCAACGATTCCTGAGGTCGACCGGCCACCGTGGCGGTGTACCAGATCAGCACCGTATGCCCGATACACGTGCTTATACGTTGCCAGGGAATCGGGATCTCAACATTGCCGTCGGTTCTGCCGGGGACTTCAATCGGCTCAAACACTGGCTCTGCCTGGTCCTTGATTGCCCAATACAACGTGACGGGGGCAGCCTGCATGTTCTCGACTGTGATCATTGCAAGCGTGCCATCCTTGGCATCAAGGGGATAAAGCAAGCTGTTGTTGATTGCGTGTTGAATCTGCACATAGGGCAATTCGGGGCTGGCAGCCTCTGGAATTGCTACGGTGAGTTCAGAAAGCGTTTTTTTAACCACGACAAGAACTCCTGTTCAGCAAGAGATAACATTGCCCCCTCTATCGAGCAGGCCATGATTACCCGGTTATCTAACGCGCTGAACTGCAACCTTGCCTACTGTGAGAATTGACAGTTCTACCCCCGCAGGGGCATAACCCCGATCAACGGTAGCCAGCTCGATAGTGCATCAGTGCATCAGACGAGCACCTGACCGACTTAAAACCCCTCCAGCTCCGCCATCAAATCACTCAACCGATCCGCCTTTTCCACACTGATTTCATTCGCCGCAAGCCCCTCGATATACCCCGCCAATTCCTCCACCGTGCTGCACTCGAACATCGCCCAGCTCAAAGAAGTTGCCCTGCACACCCGCCCGCTCCACTTTCAGCACCTCGGCCCAAATCCCGGCCAACGTCTGCTCCAGCTCATTGCGTGGCGCCAGATAATCCTGGCTGTGCAACTGCCCAATCTCCAGCGCCGGCAAGGCCTTGCGGACTGCGACGGCGGGCCAAATCCCCTTCCGCACCTTGAGGCACCAACTCCAACGCACCATCCATCAGGTACAACCGGTTGTTGTCGGTCGGCGTGCCAGTCGGCAGGTAGGTGCTAAGGGTCGACGTCAGGTCGACACGGAAGAACGCCACGTCATCCGAGCATTCCGCCGGACCATAGGCGCACGCTGCACGGTTGATCGTCTTCGGGCAGCTTCACCCGCAACGCGATACTGTTGATAAACAGCCCGACCGTGCGCTGCATCTCCGGCATTTCTACCGGGCGACCGGCCACGGTGACGCCGAACAGCACGTCGCGCACATCCAGGCGGGTGTAGCAGTCGCCTACCACCATGCCGCCGCTGTGGCCGGCATGATCGCGCAGGAACGGCCGGTCGCTTGGAATCGGCGTGGTGCGCTCGAACCCTTGCAGGTTCTGTTGCCACCACTGGCGCGCCTCGGCGAGGTTCTGGAGTTACAGCCAGGCGAGAGTCAGCCGGTACACATCTTCGATGGCATTGGCCGGCACCGGCAGCGCGTCCAGTTGCCCTTGCGTGAGCTGCGCCAAGCTGTAAGAGCGAAACCCTAAGCCGCCGTGACCTAAATAACGGATATGTCCCCAGCTCACAGATCGCATCAGACAACCACTTTGCGCGGCACCAGCGTCACCCAATACCGCGTACGAAACTGCACCTCCAGCGCCATCGTCGACGCCAGCAGCGTAAGGATGCGATCAGTGTCGGCCAACTGAAAACTCCCGCTCACCCGCAGCGTTTCCAGGCTCGAATCCCAACGCATCACCCCTGGCCGATACCGCTCCAACTCCCGCAAAAAATCACCCAACAGCTGGTTCTGCGCAGTCAGCACACCGTCGCGCCAACCCAATTGCAACGCATCAAACACCACCGCAGCGCCCATCCCCGACGCCTGCAACCGTGCCTGCTGCCCACCCTGCAATGTCGCCACTTGCCCACGCAGGTCCTGCACCTGCACCGCGCCCTTCAACGCCGACACCAAACACCCGGAAGACAACTGCCGCACACACACTTCAGCCTGGCTGACGATCACCTGGCCATAACGCGTCTGCACCGTCAGCGCACCAGCCCCCGGCACCGTCAACGCCATCTCCCCTTCCACCAGCGTCACACGCCGCTGGGCCGTATCCACGTCCACCGCACTCGCGGTATTCAGTTGCAGGCTGCTGCCATCTACCAGCGGCACCCGCTTACGTTCGCCAGTGGCGGTGTGCAGGTCGGCGCGCCACACGTCGATAGGCAATTGCCGACTGAGCAACCACGCGGTTGGCAACAACGCGGCGACGCCCAAGGCACGCTTGAGTACTGCACGCCGTCCCGGTTGCGGACGATCGAGGCTGGCCATGGCCAACGCTGGCGGCAAGTCGGTAAACCGCTGGCGCAGCAATTGGGCTTTTTGCCAGATCTGCTCATGCTGGGGATGGCTGTCACGCCACTGCTGCAGGCGGGCATGATCACGTTCGGTGGCGCCGCCGGATTCCAGCAACGCCAGCCATTGCGCCGCTGCACGAGCCAGATCCGGCGCAGTACGGCTCACAGGTCCACCAGCAGGCAATGCTCATAGGCCTGGGCCATGTAGCGCTTGACCGTGCGCTGCGACACCTTGAGCCGCTCGGCAATCTCCCGATAGCCCAGGCCTTCCAACTGGCTCCAGAGAAACGCGCGGCGCACCACCGCCGGCAAACCGTCGAGCAATTCATCCAGGGCTTGCAGGGTTTCCAGCAATAACCAGCGCTGTTCCGGCGACGGTACGCAAGCCTCGGGCAAGTGCGTCAATGCGTTGAGATACGCCTGCTCCAGGCTGCGCCGCTGGTGAAAATTCACCAGCAAGCGCTTGCCCACCGTCACCAGGTAGGCCCGAGGTTCCTGCAATTGGGCAATCGGCTGGGCGCTGGCCAACACCCGCAAAAAGGTGTCCTGGCTCAGGTCGGCCGCATCCCAGGCGTTGCCCAAGCGGCGCCGCAACCAGCTTTCGAGCCAGCTGCGATGGTCGCGGTACAGGGTGTGAAGGCTAGGTTCAGCGAGGTGCGTCGGCACTACAGCATCATTCATGGCAAGTAACCTGCGCGGCGCGAGTCAGTCTCAAATGAGATTCATTCTATTTAATAACCCGCCGGCATACCACGTTCTTTTCGACTAACCGTTATCCACTTCTCCGTCGAACAGTTGGCCGCGCCCTACCACGCTTCCTGAACCGAGCACCGCACCCGGCGCCAACACGCCATTGGCGCCCACCCGGCACTGGTCCCCCAGCAATGCGCCGAACTTGTCGCAGCCGGTGCGCCGCAACTGCCCATCAATGCGCACCTGCACTTGCTTGTCGTCACGCTCGTTCCGGTAGTTGGCAACGATGCTCCCGGCTTCCAGGTTAACCCCGTGCCCCAGTACCGAATCGCCGACAAAGTTGAAGTGCGCCAGCTTGCTGCCGCTGAAAACAAAGGAGGTCTTAAGCTCTGCACCCGGCCCGAAGATGCAATATTCATCCACCCAGCACCCCCCGCGAAGGTAAGCCCCCGCGGCAATAAAACAATGGGCACCAATGATCAACGGCGCTTTTAAAACCGCCCCCACTTCGACAACGGCCGTGCGATGCACCGCAATCTCGTCGTGAATTTCATACTCATCATCAGACAGCCCCGCCAGCAATTGGCGAACCACGCCAGGCGCCTGGCCGACCAGCTCCCAAGGCGCAAGATCAGCCCAGGGTGCCAGCGGCGAACGAGAAAAATCAGCGATGTAATCGGCGAGTCGAATCAACGTCGAGCCCTCTACAGATCAGAGAAGCCCGAAACGCTAACACCCTCGTCACTGCCCGTCGAGCAGCACCGGTTTGCCCAACTCGCCGATCTTCTCCAGCCGCGCCCGCACGATATTGCGGCTGATATTCAGCAAACGCCCAGTCTGCAACTGGTTGCCATGGCAGTAACGATAAGCCGCACGGAAGATCGTCTCTTCGATGTGCTCATAAAGGTCTGCAATGTTCTGCTCGAACAACGCATTCAACGCCGCTTCCAGGCTCACCGGCCCAGCGATTGCAGGCGCCGCCTGGTGCGCCTCGTCTTGGCGAATGCCCGAAGAACGCATGTCCACCAGGTGCAGGTCCGGTGGCTGCACCAACTGATTGCGGCATACCAGCAAGGCATGGTGAATCGCGTTTTCCAGCTCGCGAATATTCCCCGGCCAACTGTGCTCCAGCAACTTGCGCTCGGCATCGATGCTCAATGAAGCGCGGTTGTAACCGAGCCGCTGGCAGTGTTCTTCCAGAAAAAATTCCGCCAGCGGCAGGATGTCACCCGGCCGCTCGCGCAGGGGCGGCAGGCGGATGGTGGCGACGTGCAGGCGGTAGAACAAATCCTCGCGAAAATGCCCGGCCACCACCGCGTCGGCAAGGTTCACGTTAGTGGCCGCCACCAGCCGCACGTTGATCGGAATCGGCGTGCGCGAGCCCAGGCGCACCACTTCGCGCTCCTGCAAAACCCGCAGCAGTTTGACCTGCATGTTCAACGGCAAGTCGCCGATCTCATCCAGGAACAGCGTGCCGCCGTTAGCGGCTTCAAACCAGCCGGCCTTGTGGGTGGTGGCGCCGGTGAACGCGCCTTTTTCGTGGCCGAACAACTCGCTTTCCACCAGGGTTTCGGCGAACGCGCCGCAGTTCACTGCAACAAAAGGCTCCCGGCCGCGACGGCTCAGGTGGTGGATATGCCGCGCGACCAACTCCTTGCCGGTGCCGGTCTCGCCGATGATCAACGTATTGGCTTCACTGGGGGCCAGGCGTTCGATACGCGCCAGCAGTTCCTGTGAGCGCGGGTCCTTGAAGACCAGCACGGTGGCGCGCACCGACTTGGTCAATTCACGTGCGTTGGGGTGGGTGATCAGCGACATGGTGCATTCCTGGCAGTAAAAGCGCCTGTCAATAGTGCATGAAGTTTTCTATACCATTTAATTATTAATTAATATTTATATATTCCATAAAAGAATATACCAACACATCACCCCCCACCTGCTGCTGGAGCAGCAATCGGCCAGCACCTGCCTGTGTGCAGATCAACACCAAGCCGTTGCCAGCCAGTACTTAGAAAACCCGCAAAGCCACGTTCTACAAGGCGCGCAGCGCGTTTTTCGGCTGATGGCATGCAATCTGCTCTCTCCCTCTCAACGCCACCTCCCCTGTAGGAGCTGGCTTGCCAGCGATGAGGCCCTCAAGCCTTGCACCGGCCAAACGGCCGCCTTCGCCGGCAAGCCAGCGCCTACAGGGCGTCGCGATCACTTAGCAGGGAGATTCCAATGAAAAGTTTCTGGCGCAACAACATCGCCACCGTGTTCGGTGTGCTGATCAGCACCGGCGTGCTGGCCGAACCGACGCCACCGGCGTCGGTAAAAATCGCCATCGTCGCCTACACCCAGGGCGGAAAACCGGTGTTCGGCGGCATCGCCGGGCGCGTTATCGAAGACGGCTGGCTCCAAGCGCAACTGCGTGAGCGCGGGGTCAAGCTGGAGTGGATCGCCCTGCCCCACGCCGGCGCCGGGCCGCAGATCAACGAAGGCTTCAGCAACAACAGCCTGGACTTCGCCGTACGCGGTGACTTGCCCTCGGTGATCGCCGGGGCCGGTGGCGTGCCGGGCAAGCTGATCGTGCCCGGAGGCAGCGGCAACAATATCTACCTCGTGGTGCCCGAAAACTCCACCGCGAAAACCATCGAGGACCTCAAAGGCAAACGCCTGGCGCTGCATCGCGGCCGACCATGGGAGTTCGCCTTCAGCAACTTCCTGGCCAGCAAGGGGCTGAAGCTCGACGACTTCAAGATCGCCAACCTCAACCCGCAGGTCGGCGCCGCCGCCGTGTCTGCCGGCAAGGTCGATGCCGCGGTGTTGCTCAACGAGGCCTATGCCCTGCAAGACAAGGGCGTGGGCAAGATCATCTGGTCGACCAAGCAAGGCAGCAGCGACTGGCGGCTGGTTTCAGACCTGTGGGGCACCGAGACCTTCGTACAGCAGCACCCGGACATCACCCAACTGCTCGCCACCGCCTGGGTGAAAGCTGCGTGGTGGATTTCCCAGCCACAGAACCAGGACGCCTATTACCAACTGTCATCCCGCGCCGGCACCGCCGAAAGCGTGTTGCGCCGCGACGACCAGGACGACCCAGTGGCCTGGAAGGATCGCTGGGCGCCGAAAAGCGACCAGCAACTCAAGGCGCACTACCAGGCGCTCACCACTTACGCCCTGGCCAACCACCTGATTCGCGACACCTACGACATCGGCCCGTCACTGGCCACCGGTTTTACCAACCAGGCCCTGATCGACCTGAAACTCACCGACTACTGGCCGGCCCTGCGTGGCCAGGTCAGCACCAATCCGTAATAGGGAAATTGATAATGAAACTGCCGCACTCCTTTGCCTTTGGCCTTAGCGTCCTGGCCCTGTCCATGAGCGTGTTTGCTGCCGACGCTTACGCCCCCAAACCCGACCCGCTGCAAGGCGATGGCCGCGTCTCGGCGTTCTACACCTGGGAAAAAGCCATCCCGGCCGTTCCCGGCAAACTGCTGCGCAGCGAACCCCTGGACAGCACCCTGAGCCTGGCCAATGCCGCCAGCGCCCAGCGCATTCTGTACACCTCAACAGACGGCATCGATAACAAGACGCCGATTGTGGTGTCTGGCGCGCTGTTCCTGCCAAAAGGTACGCCGCCTGCCGGTGGTTGGCCGGTGGCGAGCTGGGGCCATGGCACCGTGGGCGTGGCGGACGTGTGTGCGCCGTCGTGGCAAGGTCGCTCGTATCGTGACGTGGCCTACCTCAATCGCTGGCTGGCCGAAGGTTTTGCCGTCGTCGCCACCGACTACCAAGGCTTGGGCGTGCCCGGCGGCCACCCATTGCTGAACAGCCGCATGGCGGCCTACGGGATTCTCGACGCCGCCAAGGCAGTGGTTGCCGATGTACCGGGGCTGGCCGACAAGGTGTTGATCGTCGGTCAGTCCCAAGGCGGTGCCGGCGCCTTCGCCGCAGCGGCCTATGCCGCTACCTACGCCCCCGACCTGGGGGTGAAAGGCAGCATCGGCACCGGCGTGATCTACACCCTCGACTATGCAAAGAACCCGAGCGAAGAAGTGCGCAACAAGGTCGATCCCACCCTGGCCTACGGCTTCTATACCCTGCTCGCCGCCCAACAATACGACCCAAGTATCAACCCGGCCGATTTCTACACCGACAAGGCCCTGCCGATTTTCGAGCAGGCCCGCACCAGTTGCCTGTTCGCCCTCGAAGGCGACGTCGAAGGCCTCGGCCTGAGCATCGCCAACACCAAGAAAGACTACAAAGGCAAGCAACTCGCCCCGTGGCTGGCGCAAGTGTCCTACCCGACACTGAAAACCTCGAAGCCGATCTTCATCGGCACCGGCGCCGAAGACACCACCCCCGCCGCCGCGACCCAGGTCAAACTGATGCAGGACGCCTGCAAGGCCGGCTCCATTGTCGAAGGCCACCTGTACAAAGGCCTGGGCCACAGCGCCACGGTCAACGCGTCACTCAAGGACTCGATCCCGTTTGCCCACAAGGTCATCAACGACCAGCCGATCACCCCGATCTGCGCCCCCACCGCGCAATAAGCAGGAGGCTTGCATGAGCATTGAATTCTTCACCCGCCTGCCCTTGCACGGCGAAACCCAGTTTTTGCCCGGCGACCCACGCAACCGTGGCGACTGGCATCGCGGCGGGCCCAGCACCGGCGCGGTGTCGGGCTTCAGTGTCGGTGATCACTTCACCTACATCGACTACCTCGGGCAAATCGCCAGGGCTGCGGAAATCAACGGTTTTGGCGGCGCACTGATGGTCAACGCGCCCACCGGCGAGGAGCCGTGGACCGTCTGCGCGCTGCTGGCCCGGGAAACCCGCACCCTGCAATTCGTCACCGCCTTCCAGCCTTACCACTACACCCCGTGGGTGGCGGTGCAACAGGCGGCGACCTACCAGCGGGCCACCGGCAACCGCCTGGTGTGGAACATCATCAACGGTGGCTCGGACGCGATCCAACGCCAAGTGGGCGACTTCAGCGACCACGATGAACGCTACGCACGCGCTACCGAATTCATGGACGTGGTCAAGGGCTTCTGGCACAACGAGTCCTTCCACTACGACGGCAAGTTCTACAAGGCCGACGGTGGCGGCCTGCGCGGGCCATTGAAGAAGGCCCAGTTGCCGCTGATCTGCACCGCCGGTTCGTCCATCCCCGCCCGGGAGTTTGCCGCCAAGCATGCCGACTTCTATCTTATGCGCGCCGAACACCCGGACGAGATCGCTGCCCTGATCGCCGACCTGCGCGAGCGCGCGTTGAAATGGGGCCGCACCGACATTCGCTTCGGCCTGTCGATTGACGTGATCACTCGGGAAACCGAAGAACTGGCCCGCACCGAAGCCAAACGCTTCTTCGACGAAGGCATCGCCCGAGGCGCGGTCAAGGCCGTGGCGGCCCACGCCGGGTTGCGTACGGCGCGCAAGCTCAGCTACGAGCACGGCTTCAGCGAAAAAACCGAGACCCAGGGCTTCGATGACTTCTTCATCCACCCCAATGTGTGGACCGGTTTTGGCTACATCGGTGTTCCGCCGGGTTGCGCGCTGGTGGGCAGCTACGAGAACGTGGTGGCGCGAATTCGCGAGTACAACAGCATCGGCATCGACCTGTTCTTCCTCGCCGGCTATCCGCACCTGGAAGAAGCCTACCGCCTCGGCGAGCACATCCTGCCGCACTTTCGCAGTGAACGCGGCGAACTGAGTCGTCCCCAGGAGCCGGTGCTGGAACTGCGCTCCGCCAACGGCCCGGCCGGAGTCTGATGCCATGAGCCTACTGTTCAGCCGTCGGGACTTTCTCGGCTACAGCGCGACCGTCGGCGGCGGCTTGCTGCTGGCCGGTTGCGGCCCCGCTGACACGCCCAAAAGCGTCACCGCCGACGATCAACCCCGCTACGGCGGGCGCTTGCGCCTGGGGATTCTCGACGGCAACCAGAGCGGCAACCTCGACGCCCACAAACCCATTGGCAGCGGCATCGTTCGCGGCTTTGCGTTGTACAGCAAGCTCTGGGAATGGGACGAGCAGATGCAGCCGCGCCTGGCCCTGGCCGAGTTTGCCGAGCCGAATGCCGACGCCAGCAGTTGGACCCTGCGCCTGCGCCCCGGCCTGGAGTTCCACAACGGCAAGACCATCGACGCCGATGACCTGATCTTCTCGATCCGCCGCCTCACCGACCCGCAGCTGGCCTCGCCCTACGCGGCGCTGCTGCACTGGGTGGACCGCGACAACCTGGTCAAGCTCGACAACCGCACCGTGCGCCTGAGTTTTCGCGAGGGTCGCAGCTACATGCCGCTGGCAGAAACCTGGGTCAACTTCGGCGGCATCGTGCCGGTGGATTACCACCCGGTTACCAACCCGGTGGGCGCCGGGCCCTACAAACTGAAAAGCTTCACCCCCGGCCAGCGCTCGCTGTTCACCCGTTTCGAGAACTACTACAAGGACGGCAAGCCCTACGCCGATGAGCTGGAGATCATCGACTTCAAGGACCAGGTCTCGCGCCTCGCCGCCCTGCGTTCCGGGCAGATCGACATGGCCAACGTGATGCCCACCGAACAGCTGCCGATCCTGCAAAAGGACCCGCGCCTGAAGGTGATCACCTCGGTGACCGGCAACTGGTTGTCGTTCGACATGAACCTCGACAAGCCACCCTTCAACGACCCGCGGGTGCGCGAAGCGTTTCGCCTGATGGCCGACCGTGACGAACTGGTGCGCCGCGCATTGAACGGCCAGGGCCGGGTGGCCAATGACCTGTATGCGCCCAGCGACCCGACCTTCAACCACGACCTCGGGCCACGCCCCTACGACCCGCAACGGGCGGCGCAACTGCTCAAGGACGCCGGCCAGGAAAACCTCGAGGTGGAATTGATCACCACCCCGGGGCCAGGCTTGAGTTCGGCGCTGGTGCTGGCCGAGCAGGCCAAGCGCATTGGCGTGACCCTCAAGGTCAAGCAGGTGGACCTGGCGACTTTCCAGGGCCCGTTGAAAAACGACTGGACCCTGAGCACCGGCGGCAGCATCGGCGCGCCGTTCCTGGCCAGTGCGATCCATACCGACGCGCCGTTTGCGGTGTCCAACAAGACCCACTTCAACGACCCGCAATTCAGTGAACTGTTCCTGGCCGCCATGGCCCAGCCCGACCTGGAAAAACGCAAGGCCCTGGTGCATCAGGTCCAGCAGATCCAGTACGAGCGCGGCGGGATGCTGATCTGGGGCTACGCCGATTTGCTCGACAGCGTCTCCACCCGCGTCGGCGGAGCGCAGTCGGAAGAGTCGCTGTTCAGCACCTGGCGCTTTGAAAAGCTCTGGCTCAAAGACACGGCCTGAGCCACTTACACCGTATCGCCCTGTAGGAGCCGGCTTGCCGGCGATGGCGTCCGGTCGACCGGCGCAGGGCTCAAGGGCCTTATCGCCGGCAAGCCGGCTCCTACAAGGGACCGTGCGCTCTTCATTCTTTTTATGGGGCATTTCTGCCATGCACGCTATCGCCTTGCGTTTACCTCTGCTGCTGGCCGCAAGCCTGCCAATTCAGGCCTTTGCCGCCGATACCCAACTGCAAACCGTGACCGTGCAGGCCAGTGCCAGCCAGTCCGATGACGACGCCCTGCCCACTCGCCCACCGACGTCGGTGTACGGCGGTACCGAAACCAAAGTCCTCGATACGCCGCGCTCGGTGGTGCAAATCAACGCCGAGCAGTTGGCCAACGACTCGATCCGCAGCGCCGACGACCTGGTCAAATACGCCCCCGGTATCACCCGTGGCGGCGGCCAGAACGCCGGGATCGCACCGCAGTTTCGCGCCCAGGGCTCCGAAGTGTTCCAGGATGGCCAGCGCGCTTACGGCGTACGCCACCCGGCGAATTTCAACGCCTACGAAGGCGCCGACATTGTCGCCGGCCCGTCCTCGGTCACCTACGGTTCGGTGTCCGGCAGCGGCGGTTATGTGAACTACCTGAGCAAGAAGCCCGACTTCAACGAGTTCAAGACCAAACTCAGCGGCGAACTCGGCTCGTGGATACCGGACGGCACCTCGCGCAGCTCGACCAAATTCAGCGTCGACAACACCGGGCCCTTGAGCGACAACCTGGCCTACCGCCTGAGCATCACCAAGCAGCGCCAGCAGGACTTCTACGACAACGTCGACAACAATTTCGACGCCTTCTACGGCGCCCTCGCCTGGCGCAACGACAACGTACGGGTGGACTGGAACGCCAGCTACGACAACTACTACGACTACAACATCACCCACGGCTGGAACCGCGCCACCCAGGACCTGGTGGACAACGGCAAGTACTACGCCGGCCGCGCCACACCGATTATCCAGAACGGCAACAGCCTGTGGTCGCCGGTGCTGGCCTCCGGTGCCGCCGACGCACCAACCCTTGGCTGGGTGAAACGCCAGCGTAATGCCCAGGGCCAATACAGTGTGGTGGACGGCAGTTTCCAGACCGCCTCGCCCAATACCCAAAGCAACCCCGGCAGCCTGCGGGGTTGGGTGTATGACCCGACGCTGGCGGGCAACGGCGAACGCTCGCTGTCTTCGCAAACCGGGCAGCGCAAGGAAGACGAAAGCAGCTCCCGGCGCTTTACCACGCAATTGCGCATCGAGGCCGACCTGTCGCCCACCATCACGGTGGCCAACAGCACGTTCTACCAACGCTCCAAGGACATCACCGATGCCGTGGGTTCGTTCCAGGTGCAATCCAAAGACAACATCTTCGACAACCGCTTCGAATTCCGCTCACGCAATGAAACCCGGCTGGGCGGCTGGACCCTGCGCGATGACAGCAACACCGGCCTGATCTATCGCCGCGAATTCAACCAGTCGATTGCCGCCAACAACAGTTTTGGCTCCACCATCAACGCCTATGACTTGACCCAGGACCCATCCGGCAAAAACCCGGGCGACCTGCTGGGCCTGAACGGCGCAAACCCCGCCGGCGGCAATGGTGCGTGGATCGGCCAACCCGGCGTACCGCAATACTCCAACTACTATGGCTGGCTGAACCTGCCGCCGATGTACCCGGCCGGGCACGGCCTGTACGCCGAATCCGTAGCGCCCTACACCGCCGAAAGCACCTGGACCACCAAGACCTTCTTCAGCCAGCACAACCTCAAGTACGGCGACTATTTCGGCCTGAACATCGGCGCCAGCCGCAGCTGGATCGAGGCCGAGATCGACAATCCGTTCGTGCTCGCCGGCGGCAACCCGCGCAAGGACAGCGACAACTATCGGCTGTTTGCATTCCAGGTCAGCCCCTACGTCAAACCCACGCAAAACACCACGCTCTACTACACCTTCGATCGCTCGCTGGCGGTCAACACCGGGTTCTTCTCCAACGGCCTGGGCTGGGGCAGCGGCAGTGGCGCCAACCAGCTCAACCCGCTGGCGTTTCAGAGCCTGAGCGTGTTGCACGAAGTGGGCGTGAAGGTGGAAGCGGTGCCCAACCAACTGTTCATGACCCTGGCCGCGTTCAAGCAGGCCCGGGACCAGGCGCCAGACAGCAACAACAGCATCGCGCGGCTGGTGATCAAGGGCGTGGAAGCCACCGTGCGTTATCAGCCGGATGAGCACCTGCGCAGCGGCTTGAACCTGTCCAAGCTCAACGCCTACAACGAATTCACCTCCCAGGCAGGCTTTGCGTCAGCCGGGTTTGTGCCCGACAACGGCACGGTATTCGGCGACAACAACAGCCTCAACCAGCGACCTTCCGGGCGTTTTGACGCGGTGCAGATTCCCGAATACACCGCCAGTGGCTACGTCGACTACCGCTTTGACTCGGGCTTTGGCGCCGAGCTGTCCGGCTGGTGGACCAGCAACTGGTACCTGAACCTGAGCAAGACCGTAAAGATCCCCAACGAATACAACCTCGACCTTGCCGTGTACTACCGCCAGCCGCAGTGGAGCACCACCTTGCGCGTGCTGAACCTGACCAACGAGCTGAACTTCGTCAGCGGCCTGGCCGGCTCCACCAATACCTTCCTGCAACCGATGCCTGGCCGCACCTTACTGGCCCAGGTCGACTACCAGTTCTAACCCTCACAGGAGCCCCACCATGTCCATTGAATTTGTCGGCATGATCTTCCCCCGCCAATGGTCCGAGACCCGTGGCGTGCGCAGCCCGGATTTCGACCTCGACTTTATCCGCCACCACGCCCGCGCCCATGAACACGCAGGCTTTGACCGGGTGCTGATCGCCAGCGGGCCCGGCAGTGCCGACAGCCTGCAAATCGCCGCCTACGCGGCAGCGCACACCGAGCGCCTGGGGTTCATGATTGCCCACCGCCCGGGGCTCACTGCGCCGACAGTCGCGGCGCGAGCCTTCGCTACGCTGGACCACACCACTGGCGGCGGGCGCATTCGGCTGCACGCCATCACCGGCATTACCGCCGAGCCCCAGGAGGGCGACTTCCTGCTGGACAAGACCGAGCGCTACCAACGTACCGACGAATACCTGGAGATTGTGCGGCGTACGTGGACCGCCGAAGAGCCGTTCGACTTCGCGGGCAAGTACTTCAACATCAAGGGCGCGTTTTCGCCGGTCAAGCCGCTGCAACAGCCGCACATCCCGATCTCGTTTGGAGGCTCGTCGGACATTGCCTATCAGATTGCGGTCAAGCATGCGGATTTGTACGCACTATGGGGCGAGCCGTTGAGCGGCGTGGCGGAGCAGATTGCCAAGCTCAAGGCGGCAGCCAGTGCCGCGGGTGTACAGGCGCCAAGGGTGAGTTTGTCGGTACGCCTGATTTTGGGCCCGACCGAGGAATTGGCCTGGCAGCGGGCGGAGCAGATTCTGGCGCAGATCAAGGCCAACCCGCAGTTTGCGGCGGGCAGTCCGTGGCAGAAGCGGATCAAGGGCACCGGGTCGGAGCGATTGTTGGCAGCGGCAGCGCAGGGGGATCGGCATGATCGGGCATTGTGGATGCCCACGGCGACGGCTGTTGGGGCGTATGGCGACACCACGGCGTTGGTGGGCACACCGGAGACGGTGGCCCAGGCGCTGCTGGATTATGTGGATCTGGGGGTCACGACGTTTTTGAACCGGGGGTATGACCCGCTGTATGACACCGTGGATTATGGGCGGTGGATCATTCCGGCGGTGCGCGAAGAGGCTCGGCGCCGCAAGGCCGCGTAAAGACGGCCTCCGCTATCGCCGGCAAGCCGGCTCCTACACGAAACCTGTAGGAGCCGGCTTGCCGGCGATGGCGCCCCCACAGACACACCCTGAGCCAAAAGCCCGCCCCAAATCTCGACGTTACGCACTAGCCTTTCCTGCCTGTATTACCAACAGGAGGACAGGGAATGTCCACGCTTCCCCACGCCAAACACCTACGCACCGGCCGCTATTCCGAATCCGGGCAGATTTACATGCTGACAGCCGTCACCCAGCACCGCGATCCTGTCTTCACCGATTGGCGGGTCGG
The DNA here is from genome assembly GCF_034314165.1 of Pseudomonas sp. Bout1. Classification (GTDB taxonomy): domain Bacteria; phylum Pseudomonadota; class Gammaproteobacteria; order Pseudomonadales; family Pseudomonadaceae; genus Aquipseudomonas. The sequence goes on from NZ_JAVIWK010000001.1 coordinate 3,961,781, forward strand.
CCGATTAGTCGTTCATCAATTCCGTCAGGCCCACACCGAAGGTTTGGTTGACTCTCTCGCCTGGGTAGTCATGCCTGATCATTTCCATTGGCTGGTCGAGCTCAAACACAGTACGTTGCCGCAACTGATGCTTGCAACAAAGTCCCGCAGTGCGCGTGCGGTTAACGCGCACTTGGGGCGCTCGGGGCGCTTCTGGCAGAAAGGTTTTCACGATCGGGCGATTCGCCGGGAGGAAGACCTGCAGGCCGTGGCTCGTTACATCATCACCAACCCAATACGGGCGGGGCTGGTGCGGCGGGTACATGACTATCCGCTGTGGGATGCCATTTGGGTGTGAACGGACGGACGCCATCGCCGGCAAGCCGGCTCCTACAGGGTTCGTGTAGGAGCCGGCTTGCCGGCGAATCAACCCAACGACGGCGAATGCGCAAGCAACGTCTGCGTATACGCCGCCTGCGGCTGATCCAGCACACTGTCCACGGCGCCCTGCTCCACCACCCGCCCGACCTTCAGCACCAGCACTCGGTCAGCAATCGCCCGCACCACACCCAGGTCGTGAGTGACAAACAACAACGTCAAGCCGTCCCGCTGCAACTGACGCAGCAAATCCAGGATTGACGCCTGTACCGATACATCCAGCGCCGAGGTGATCTCATCGCAGATCAACAGTTTCGGCTCACACAACAGCGCCCGGGCAATCGCCACGCGCTGGCGTTCGCCGCCCGACAGGCTATGGGGATACAACCCGGCCACCGAAGCCGGCAGCGATACGCGCTTGAGCACCGCCTCCACCCGCTCCCGCGCGGCTGCGCCTCTGACGGCAAAGAAATGTTCGAGCGGCGCACTCAGGGTCTGGTACACCGTCTGCCGGGGGTTCAACGCCCGGTACGGGTTCTGGAAGATGTACTGAATCTGGTGGCGCAACCCCGCCTCACGCTGCCGTGCCTGTAACGGCAGCGGTAGCCCGGCATATCGCAGCTCGCCTTCGGCATTTTCCCCCAACCCGGCCACCGCCCGCGCCAGGCTGGTCTTGCCAGAGCCGGACTCACCCACCAGCGCCAGGCATTCGCCCGGCAGCAGCTGCAGCGACACGTCAAACAGCACTTGCCGGTCATACGCCACGTTCAACCCGCTGACCTCCAACAAGGCCTGGTGGGTGCGCGTATCTACGGCTGCAATCGGCGCCAGGGCAATCCGCTGCAACGGTTGGTCGTGGGGCGCGAAACACGCCACTTCATGCGCCGCCAAAAGCGTTTGCAATAACGGTTCGTGCTGCGAACACTCAGGCCGAAAACGCTCACACCGCGGCCCGAAACCACAGCCTTGCGGCCGCTGCCCCGGCGCGGGTGCATGCCCGCCAATCGCCAGCAATTCACGGCGCCCGGCCACATCGGGAATCGCCGCCAGCAAACCGCGCGTATAGGGATGCGCAGGCCGGCTGAACAACCCGGCCCGCGTGGCCGTTTCTACGATCCGCCCGGCGTACATCACCATCACCCGGTCCACCAGGTCCTTGATCACCGCCAGGTCATGGGACACATACACCGCCGCCACGCCCTGGCTTTTGCACAGGCGGCGCAACGTGGCGAGGATATGCGCCTGGGTGGTGACGTCCAGGGCGGTGGTGGGTTCGTCCAGCACGATCAGCCGGGGCCGCAGCACGAACGCCAGGGCCAGCATCACCCGCTGTTGCTGGCCGCCGGAGAGTTGATGGGGGAAGCGCCGTAGAAACTGCGCGTCATCAGGCAAGCCGACATCACGCAAGGTTTCAATAATCCGCTGTTGCTGCGCCGCCTTGTCCAGTCGCAGTGGATGCACCGCCAGGGTTTCGCGCAGCAGGCTGCCAATGCGCAGCGCCGGATTCAGCGCCGTGGCCGGGTCCTGCGCCACATAGCCGATCAGGCTGCCACGGGCGCGGCGCAAGGCTTCACCTTCCAGGCTCAATAACGCCTGGCCGGCGATGTGCACCTGGCCACCGATAATCTGTGCGCCGCGCCGGGCATGACCCAGCAGCGCCGTGGCCAAGGTGGTCTTACCTGAACCCGACTCCCCCACCAACCCGAGGATTTCACCCGCTTGCAGGCTGAAGGACACACCGGACAGCACATCCACCTGCCCCGCCAATTCAACCCGCAAGTCACTCACCTGCAGCACCGTCGTCGTAATCTCCGCGATGGCGTTCATGGTTGTTTTTCTCCCAGGCGTGCGCTGCTGCGGCCGATACCTTCGGCGAGGATATTGGTGCCATAGGCAAACACACCGATCAACACCGCCGGCGCCAGCACGGCCCAGGGCTGCACCAGCAACCCGGCCTGGTTTTCGTTGATCATCAAGCCCCAGTCCGCCGTCGGCGGTGCCACGCCGTAACCGAGGAAACTCAGGCCCGAGAGCATGCCCACGCCCCAGGTCAGCATGTTGCCAAAGTGCACCAGCAACGGCGTGAGGATATTCGGCAGGATCTCCTTGAACAGGATCCGCCGCCGCGAATAGCCCATCATCTGCGCCGCCTCGACAAACTCCTGCCCCGCCACCGCCACCGCGCTGGCCCGCGCCAGGCGGATCACCCCCGGGATAAATGCAATCGACACCGTGAGCACAATCAACCACGGCGCACGGCCCAGCATCGACACAATCAACAACACCAGGATCAAGTCGGGAAACGCCAGCGACACGTCCGCCAGCCAGGTGATCAACTGGTCCAGGCGCCGCCGCGACAGGCCCGCGAGCAGGCCCAGGGTGCTGCCGACGGCCAGGGCAATGCCCGCCGCCGCCAGCGACATCCACAGCACCGACAGGCCACCGTTGAGCAGCCTCGACAACACGTCGTGCCCCAGGAAGTCATAGCCAAGCAGCGCCCAGCCAGCAGGAGCGCCATACACCGGCCCGACCATGTCCGTCGAGCCATGGGGCGCCAACAACGGGCCGAACAGCGCCACGGCGATCACCAGCAAGGTAACCAGCGCGCCCTTGCGGGTTTGCGGTTCGGCCAGCCAGCGGGAGATTCGACTGTTGCTCATGCATCACCTCGCGAGCGCCGCCACCATGGGGTAATGCCCCGGCGGTTGCGCAAAATCATGGTCACGCGACGGGCCGTGCGCAGCTTGGGCGTGAGCAGCACCGTCAACAGGTCGGCCAACAGATTGATCAGCACCACCGCCAGGGTGATCACCAGCACAATGGCCTGGATCATCGGCAAGTCGCGCATCTGGATCGCCGCGTTGAGGGCCGTGCCGATGCCGGGGTAACTGAAGATCACCTCGGCCAGCACCGCGCCGCCGATCAGCGTGCGCAGGGTCAGGGCCACACCCTGGATCGCCGGGACCAGCGCGTTGGGCAAGGTATGACGCCACACGATGCGCCACTGCGGAATGCCCCGCAGCCGTGCGGCAATCACGTAGTCGGACTCCAGCGCCTCGATCATTGCCGCGCGCACCATGCGCGTGAGGTAGGGCAGCGCCGACAGGCCCAGGGCCAGCACCGGCAGCACCAGGAACGGCAACTGGCGCCACAGCGACTGGTCCGGGTCGAGGATCGACACCGCGGGCAACCAGTCCATGTGCGGCATGGAAAACAGCAGCACCAGGCCGATGGCCAACAGAAAGCCGGGCGTGGCCTTGAGGAAAATCAGCAACGACAGGCTCCAGCGGTCGAGGTGGCTGTCGCGGCGCAGCGCCAGGTACACGCCAAGGCCCAGCGCCGCAGGCACCACCACGGCGATGACCCCGGCGAGCAGCGCCAGGGTGTAGCCGAAACGGCCCCACAGGAGGCTGCTGACTGGCGCGTTGGAGTCCAGTGACACGCCCAGGTCACCGCTCAGGGCCGAGCCGAGCCAGCGCAGGTATTGGCGCAGGATCGGCTGGTCCAGCCCCAGTTGATGTTGCAGGGTGAGGATGCTTTGCAGCGGCGCGTCGGGGCCGAGAATCACCCGAGCCGGGTCCGAGGGCAGCGCCTGGGTGGCGATAAACACCACCAGGCTGATTACCCAGGCGGTGAGCAGGCCATAGCCCAGCCGGCCAATAAACCACGACAGCCAGGCGGGTGTTCGCAAGGGTTTAGACATGGTTCAACCACAGCTCGTCAAAGCGCCAGGAGGCGAAGGTGGTCTGTTCTGGCGTAAGGCCGCCAACCCGCACCGACGCGGCGTCCAGCACATCGCTGAAGCCCCAGATCAGCAGCCCGCCGCGTTCGTGCTGGATCTGCTGGGCCTCGTGCACCAGGCCTTTGCGCAACTGCACATCCGGCTGCGCCAGCGCCTGGCGGTACAGCGCATCGAAACGCGGGTCATGGAAATTGCTGCGGTTGTAGATCGCCAGCGGCGCGTCGTTGTGCAACGCCGACGCGAGGAAGCCACGGGCCGGGGTCGAACCCGGCGAGAGTTGCCACTGCTCACGCTGCGGGCCGTTGAATACGGCGCCGTCGACCTGGGTAACGCGGACCTCCACGCCAGCGTTCTTCGCCTGCTGGGCAAACACCAAAGCGGCATTCACGCCGGAGCCGGACGGGGTCGTAAGCTCCACCCGCAAATCGGCCTGCCCGGCCTGGCGCAGCAGCGAGCGTGCCTGGTCCAGGTCATGGGGACGCTGCGCAATGTCGTGGTTGTAGGTGGGGTCGTGGGGCGAATACAGGTCGTTGGCGATGCGTCCGAAACCGTTGAGGCCACGGCCCACCAGCTCTTGCCGATCGGCCAGCAAACGGAACGCCTGGCGCACCCGCACGTCGTCAAACGGCGGCTTGGCCAGGTTCAGGTTGAAACCGGTGAACGAGGTGCTGGGCGACACACACAGCGACAGGCGCGAGTCGGCCTTGAGCAGCGCACTGTGCTCGGCCTGCACGCCGCTGGCGACGTCGATCTGCCCGGCACGCAGCGCGGCAACCCGTGACACCTGGTTCTTGAACTCGATGATCTCCAGTTCGTCGGCATAGGGCTGGCCGGGTTTGTAGTAATTCTCGAACCGGCTGTAGAGCGAGCGCTGGCCGGGCACGAAGCGCTTGAGCTTGTAGGGGCCGGCGCCCACGGGGTTGGTGATGGGGTGGTAGTCGGTGGGCACGATGCCGCCGAAGCTGATGAGGGTTTCGTCCAGAGGGAAAAAACTCTGGCCCTGTTTGAAGCGGATTTCGATGGTGCGCTCATCCAGCTTGCGCAGCGCATTGCGGTCGATGGCGCCCACCAGGCCGGCAAATGGCGAGGCGAGTTTCGGGTCGGTGAGGCGCAGCAGCGAGAACAGCATGTCGTCGGCGCCGATGGTCTTGCCGTGGTGGAACTCCAGGCCCGGCTTGATGCGGATGGTCCATGCGCTGGCGTCGGCGTTCGGCTCGGCGAACTCGGCCAGGGCAAGGCGCGTGCTGACGTCGGTGCTCCATTCCCAGAACTTGCTGTACAGCGCCCAGCCGCGAATGATCCCGCCGCCCACCGGTTTGTGGGCATCGAGGTTGCCGGACTGGTCGCCGTCGATGATGCCGATGCGCAGGCGTCCACCAGTGGTCGGTGTGGTCGACAATAGCGCTGCCGGCGCGGCACCGCTGTCACAGCCACCCAGCAGCAAACCGCCACCGATGGCCAGGCTGTTGCCGAGGAACACCCGGCGGGAAAATCCTTCGTTCATCAGCTACGCCTCGTGGTGTTGCACGGCGTTCAGACGCGGCACTTCAAAACCGTGGTCCAGGTCCAGCAGCGGAAATAGCAGGTCCGCCACCCGGTGCGCCTCATCGATCAGCGGGAAACCCGACAGGATGAATGCCGAGGTGCCCTGGGCTTCGTACTCGCGAATGCGCTCGGCCACCTGTTCGGCGCTGCCCACCAGGTAAGTGCCGGCGGCGGGGCCAAGGATGTTGAACCCGAACAGGCTCGGGCCGAGCCATACGTTGGGGTAAATCTCCAGGTCGCGGGCCTTGGGCAGGCGGCCGGCGCGAATAGTCTCGACGTTGCGCTGGGTTTGCGGGTCGTCGCTGTGGAAATCCTCGAAGCTCACACCGGGTGGCAACTGGCGCTCGATGGCGTTACGTGCGGTTTGCAGCGAGGTGCGTTGCAGCAGTTTCTCGGCGTGGGCCCAGGCCTCTTGTTCGGTCTCGCGCACGATGATTTGCAGGCGGGTGCCGAAGGTCAGTTCACGGCCGATCTTCGCGGCTTCGGCGGCGACCTTGCGGAATTTGTACCCCAGCTTCGGCGGCGTATTGGCGAAGCTCAGGTACACGTCGAGCAACTGCACCGAATGCTCAACGCCCGGGCCCGACGTACCGGCGCCCCACAGCGGGATGCCCGGCTTCTGGTACGGCGGGTGCCAGCCGCCCAACGGATGCTTGGCCGCCCCCGGCGCACGCGGTGCGAGCTTGACGTATTGGCCGTCATAACCCCGAGTATCGCCGGCATAGAAACCCTGGAAGGCGCGCCAGTATTCGAGGCTGAAGGCGTAGCGTTCGTCATGGGGGTAGTGCACGCCGAGGGTCGCCAGGCCCGCGTCGTTGCCATTGACCACGTTGAACAGCAGGCGGCCATTGGAGAATTGGTCAAAGGTCAGGGCCCACTTGGCCAGGACAGCCGGTGACAGCTCGCCCGGGTGTTGCGCCACCAGGAAGCGCAGGCGCTGGGTGGCGTCGATCAGCGAGGCGGCTACCGCCAGGCTTTCGTTGGGGCTGGAGCCCAGCAGCGAGCCGTAGAAACCCAAGCGGTCGCTGGCGACCGCGAGTTGCTTGAGGTGTTGGAAGTCGGTCTTCCAGCGGCCTTCGGGTTCCCATGGATAAGGGCCGTCGGGGGTGGTGAGGTACCAGAGAATTTTTACCGCCATGGGGCAACGTCCTTGAATGGAACCGCCCCTTGTAGGAGCCGGCTTGCCGGCGATGACGGTGGCACATCCAACAGGAATGTCGCCTGATGCACCGCTATCGCCGGCAAGCCGGCTCCTACAGGGGTCGTGGTGGTTTCAGTCACCGTGATAAGGGTGTGTTCAGTTTTTGCGGTCGATGGCGGGGACCAGGCCCAGCGCCGTGGCCTGCTCAAACAACCCACTCATCTTCCACTGCTGGGTCAACACCCCCGGGCCGTAAGCCCGTGAACCACCCAGGGCATCCGCCAGCAATTGCAGCTGCGCGCCCTCCTCCAGCAACAGGATGAATTCAGCCGTGGCGCGCAGCCCTTGCTTGCCCCATACGGTGGAGCCGCCGTTGGCTTCCAGAATCGCCAGGTTGAAGGGGTTTTCAGCAATCTTGTCGAGGATGAAATCCACTTCCTGCTGGCGGCGGTCGATGTACACCGGCAGCTCGCGCGCCAACTGGTAACGCTGCACCGGCACGTAGTGGAACGGCAGCGTGCGGTGGGTTTGCGCCCAGGCGCCGAGGTATGGCGAGTGCACGTGAGACACAGTGGTCACGTCTGCATGCTGCTGGAACAGTTTGGTGTAGCGCCCCAGTCCGCCCTTGCCTTTGCCGAAGATCACGTTGCCGGCAAAGTCGGTGACGGTGGCCTGCAGCGGCTTGCGGTAGTTCCACGGGCCGCCGTAGTTGACCGACACCAGCAGTTCCTGGCCCGGCACACGTTCGATAAAGCCCACGGTGCCATTGGCGGTGATGGTGTTGGTCTCACGGAAGACGGTGAAGGCTTCTTCGGCTTCCAGCAGCACCTTGTCGATAAAGTCCTGCAGTTGCTGGGTGATCGGTTGGGCGTGGACAATGGCAGTCATGGCAGTTTCTCCGGGTTCAGGCGCGGCGCTTGGCCAGCAGTTCATGGGCAGCTTGCAGGGGGCGCGGGTCGACCCAGTCGGCGATCAAAAAATCGCGCTCCAGGAAGCCGTGCAGGTACAGGAAGTTTTTCTGGACGCCGAGAAAATCCAGGCGCTGGGCCGACAGGTCTGGCGCCAGGGTGGTATGGAAGTCGCCGCGATAGGCCTCGGCCACCCCGGCACTGCCGGCACGGGTTTCTTCTTCGAGAATCGCGTTCAGGCCCTCGCGATTATTCGCGGCCCAGTCAGCCGCGCTGAGGGTTTGTGCGAGGAAGCGCACCACCAGGTCAAAGTGGTTGTCCAGCAAGCTCTGGTGGACGGTGATCGGGCGCGGCGTGCCGTTGTTGATGCGGTAGCGCGGCTCGGCGATCAGGTCCAGGTCGATGCCTACCACCAGGCCCAGACGCCGCGCCGCGTCGGCGGCCGAAGCCCCCTTGACGTACACCGCATCCACTTCGCCGCGCACCAGGTAATCCAGGCCCGACCACAGGCGTTGCAAACCCTCCTGTGGGTTGGGCGCCTGCTGCTGGTCATGCAGCGCCACCTCCACCAGTTGCACATCATCAAAGCCCAGGCCGGCCAGGCTCAACGCGCCTTTATAACCGTGCAGGCTCATGGCGCGGGCGATGCTGCCGGGGCGGTTGTCGCCCCAGGCCGGCAAGGCCAGGCGTTTGCCTTTCAGGTGTTCGGGACGCGTGATGCCAGAGTCCGGGCGGACCAGGATGGTTTGCCATTCCTCGATCCAGGTCAGGCCGATCAAACGGCTCGGGGCACCGGCGGCACGGGCGGCCAGGGCCGGCACATTACCGCCCTCGCGAAACAGCCCTGGCAGTTCGTGATCGTAGTGGTGATGGCCCAATTGACGGGCCTCTTGCAGGGTCGAGACCGGCAGGCCGTCGGCGGCGAACTCTTCACTCAGCCAGCCGAGCTTGTAGGCGATGCCGGAAGCGGTCGGCACCGGGCAGCGAGTAAACCAGATCTGCTCAAGCGCAGGCTTGGGCAGGATGGCGGAAAGGGTCATGGGCAGCTCCATTAAATTGGGCAAGGCAGTCGCTGGGGCTATTGCAGAGGCCGTGCCAATTGGCCAAAGCCCCGGCCTGCAAGGCTTTGGCCCATCCACCTGAAACACCGCTGCTGGCCTGTCAGCAGCACTGCTGCTGGCCCAGCAGTCACCCGCCCGACACTGCTTCCCCAGCAACACCGCCTTCTCGCAGGGCCCGCCAGGCGCGGTTTTTAGCGTTGGCGCAGAACTTGCTCAAGGCACCTTCAATGCCCGACATCCAGCGCAATCCCCTGTAGGAGCTGGCTTGCCAGCGATGGTGGTTAACGATGACGTGTACTGACGGGTTTACGCGGTGCACTTGAGTCCATCGCTGGCAAGCCAGCTCCTACAGGGGCTTAAACACACGGGCCAAATCAGGGGAAGAAACTATGAGTACGTTCGAACAGGTACCGGTACGCCAACTGCACAGCGAGGCCGAGGCGATTGCCGCGGCCAAAGAGATCGCTGTGGAGATCGCCGCGATCGCCGCCGACAGCAGTCAGAACGGCCAATTGCCGTGGCGCCAGGCGCAATTGCTGTCCCAGAGCGGCCTGACCGCCATCGGCGTGCCCAAGGCATTTGGCGGGCTGGGTGCCTCGGTGCAAACCATCGTCGAAACCGTGCGCCTGGTCTCGGTGGCCGATGGTGGTGTAGGGCAGTTGCTGCAGATTCACAACGTGATGCTGCGGGGTATCTTCAACGGCTATCCGGATGCAGCGCGTGATCGCCTGGTGGCTGACGTATTGGCCGGCAAGCGCTTTGGCAATGCCCTGGCGGAAGTCGGCGGCAAGAACAAGTTCGCCCTCAAGACCCGCGTCGAGCGGCGTGCCGACGGCAAGCTGGTACTCAACGGCAGCAAGTTTTACTCCACCGGCTCCTACCTTGCCGAATGGATCTCCCTCACCGCCGCCTCCGATGACGGCGGCGCAGGCGTGCTGCTCAACCGCAACGCGCCCGGCCTGACGCTGGTGGATGACTGGGAAGCTTTCGGCCAGAAAAACTCGGTCAGCGGCACGGTGAATTTCGACAACATCGAACTGGACGAAGACTTCGTCTCCCGCCGCAAGGGCCCGATGAAGCGCACCGGGCTGACCTTCCCGCAGATCCTGCACGCGGCAATTGATACCGGGATTGCCTCGGGCGCACTGACGGCGGCAGTGGAGTACCTCAAGCACAACGCCCGGCCGTGGGTAGAAAGTGGCGTGGACCACGCCAATGAAGAGCCGCACATCATCAAGCAGATCGGCGAATACGCGGTGGCCCTGCGCGCGGCCGAGTCACTGCTGCGGGATGCGGCGCGGGTGTTTGACGAGCATGAAATGGACCCGGAAAACAAGGCACTACAGGACGAATTGATCCTGTCGGTAGCCACCGCTCGGGCGCACTCGGACAGCGCGTCGTTGAAGATTTCCAGCGATATCTTCTCGTTGCTGGGGGCCAGTTCATCGTTGAGCAAATGGAACCTGGACCGGTTCTGGCGCAACGCGCGGGTGCACACCACCCATGACCCGATTCGCTGGCGTTTGCACCACGTGGGCAATTACTACCTGAACGGAATTGATCCGGGTGAGTACACAGCGATCCTCAACGCCAAAGAAACCCAGGGCGCCACCACCCGCTAGGCCAGCCCAATACATACCCGTGGCGAGGGCGCTTGCGCCTTCGCCGCAGTTTGGGAACGATCAATAACCCCCATTGAGCTTTTCATGATCGAAAGACACCCTCTTCTGCGCAGCCTGGCGATCTACCGCGAAATGCCCTGGCGTTTCGCTCTGGTCGCCGGGCTGTTCGTGGCCATCAACCTCGGCCTGGTCTGGCAACAATGGCTGATCGGCCATGCCGTCAACGATGTGAGCGCCGGACGCGCGGTGATCCGCCAGGCTGACGGCAGCCTCGACGCCAGCCTGGGCTGGCACTGGTTATGGCTGATGCTCGCCGTGGCCCTGGGCCGTGGCGTACTGCAATACGCGGCCAGCGTGTTGTCCCTGGTCCTCAGCCAGGAACTGCTGACACGCCTGCGCGAACGCATCCTTGCCCAGGTGCAAAGCCTGCACCTGGGCTATCACTGGCAGCACGGCATGGGCGAGATGATCACCCGCACCACCCGTGACGCCGACAAGGTACGGGACGCCCTGATCACCTTCTGGCGCCAGGTGGTGGAAACCCCGCTGGTAGTGCTGGCCACCGTTGGCCTGTTGAGCTGGTACAACCCGTGGCTGGGGCTGGTACCGCTGCTGCTGACCGTCACCGGGCTGTGGATTTTCGTACTGCAGACCGAACGCCTGGTTGAACTCGACCGCAACGTCGGCGCGGCCTACGACCGGGTTAACCAGGACCTTAGCGAAGGTATCGGTGGCGTGCGGGTGATCAAGTCCTTTGCCCTTGAGCAACGCCGTGTCCAGGGTTTTGCCGAACAGGTCGCAGTGTTCGCCGGGCTGGCCCGCCAGGCCCTGGCCTATTCCAGCTCACGCATTCCGTTGCCCCAGGCAGTGGTCGCCCTGAGCCATGTGTGGATCCTGGTCTACGGCGCCCACCTGGTGGCCGCCGGTCAACTGGGCATTGGTGAGCTGGTGACCTCGTTGCTGATCGCCACCACCCTGGTATTTCGTATCGAAGGCATTGGCCGGGTGATGCAGACCTTCGCCGATGCCCGGGCCAGCGCCGAACGCATCTGGCAACTGCTGGATGCCCCGGCGGGCATCCGCAGTGGCAGCGCCACCCTGCCCGCTTCGCCCCTGGGGCTGCGCCTGGAACACGTCAGCGTCAGCACGCCCGGGGGCGGCCGCGACATTCTGCACGACTGCACGCTGGCCCTGGTGCCCGGCGAAATTGTCGCGCTGGTGGGCGCCACCGGTACCGGGAAAAGTCTGCTGGCCAGCCTGCTACCGCGTCTCACCGATGTGAGCGCCGGGCGCCTGTTACTCGGCAATGACGACGCGGGTTGGCAAGACATTCGCAACCTTGACCTCGGCACGCTGCGCCAACGGGTGCACGTGGTGCCGCAAGAGAGCTTTCTGTTTGCCGGCAGCCTCGCCGCCAACCTGCGCCTGACCGCGCCCGACGCCACCGATGAACAACTGCACGACGCCCTGCGCTTCGCCGCCGCCGACGACATCCTGCAGCGCCTGCCCCACGGCCTCGCCACGCCGCTGGGTGATCGCGGCGTGACCTTATCCGGCGGCCAGCGCCAGCGCCTGTGCCTGGCCCGGGCGTTGCTCGGCAAACCAGACATCCTGTGCCTGGATGACGCCACCAGTGCCCTCGACGCCATCAGCGAACGCCACGTGCTGAACAACCTGCGGGAACTGCATGGCACCACGGTGCTGGTGATCTCCAGCAAGTTGTCGACCATCCTTCTGGCCGACCGGGTGCTGATGCTGGCGAACGGCAAAATCGCCGCCGCCGGGCCACACGCCGAGCTGCAACACAGCAACCCACACTACCGCGACCTGCTGGGGATCGACCATGGCTAATCCAATCGCCGGCAAAGCCTTGAGCGATATCGAAATTGAAGAAATGCTCGCAAAAAGGGCCCTCGATCGCAGCATGTTCAAGCGTTTGCTACCGCTGCTCAGGCCAATCCGCCGCTCGATTTTAGCGGTTATTGGCCTTGAATTATTGCTCGTATTCACAGTGTTTTTGCGGCCCTGGTTCGTGCGTGAACTGCTGGACCGGGGCTTGATTCAGCAGGCCGATCACTGGCTGCTGGACGAGCGCCTGGTGCTGTGGCTGGGCCTCGGGTTGGCCGCCAGTTGGCTGGTGCGGTTCCTGTTGGCTGGCGTCTCGCAGTTTGTCGCAGGAAGCGCGGCGATACGCGTGCTCAATGCGCTGCGGGTGCAGGTGTTTGCGCATGTTCAAGGCTTGAGCGTGAGCTACTTCGACCAGACCCGCGCCGGGCGGATTATTTCCCGGGTTGACCGCGACGTGGATGCCCTCGAACCCCTGGTAATCCAGGGCCCGCCGGAACTGCTCGGGGCCTTGCTGCGCTGTGGCCTGGCGTCGGTGATGCTGTGGCGCATCGACCCGCGCTTTTTCCTCAGCCTGGTGGCCACCGTACCGCTGCTGGTGCTGGCCACGTGGAGTTTCAAGCGGATCTCCCAACGCAACTGGGCCAGCGTTGCGGAAAACCGCAGCCGCTTCACCGCGCACCTGGTGGAAAGCGTCAGTGGCGCGCGGATGCTGCAGCAGTGTGCCCAGGAGGCGCCGAACCTGCTGCGTTATCGCGGGCTGCTGGATGATTTCAACCATGCGTTGATTCGCGGCAGCCTGCGCTCGGGGTGGTTTGCGCCCTTTACCGCGCTGCTGAGTTCGGCGGGAATCGCCTTATTGCTGCTGGTAGGTGGCTATGGGCTGGCGGCGGGAGAGGTATCGGTCGGCCAGGTGGCGGAGAGTTTGTTCTACGTGTTTTTGTTCCTGGGGCCGTTGCAGGAGCTGTCGGACTTGTTTGAGCGTTACGCCACCGGCTCGGCGTCGGCGCAGCGGATTTTTCTGTTGCTCGATACCCAGGCGCAGATCACCGACAGCCCAACGCCGCGCCATCTGGGACGGGCACGGGGCGAGGTGCGGTTTGAGCAGGTGGATTTCAGCTATGTGCCAAGTGCGCAGGCGCCGGTGATCAATGGACTGGATCTGCATATTCCGGCGGGAGAGGTGTTAGCGATTGTGGGCCCGTCGGGGCATGGCAAAAGCACGCTGGTGCAGTTGCTGACGCGGTTTTACGAGGTGCAGTCGGGTGCGGTGCGGCTCGATGGTATCGATGTGCGTGAACTGACTCAGCATGCGTTGCGGCGCAATGTCGCAGTGGTGTTGCAGGACAATGTGTTGTTCAGCGGGAGCATTCTGGACAACTTGCGGCTGGCGGCGCCGTTGGCGCAAGACCCGACGCTGATCGCGGCGGCCCGGGAGCTGGGGGCGGATGAGGTGTTGGAGCGGTTGCCGCATCAGTACCACACGGAGGTTGGGCCGTTGGGGGCGCATTTGAGCCATGGGCAGCGGCAGCTTGTTTGCCTGGTGCGGGCGTATTTGGCGGACCCGGCGGTGCTGGTGCTGGATGAGGCGACTTCGGCGGTGGATATTCACACGGAGCGGCGCATTCAGCGGGCGTTGCGCAGGCTGTGCGAAGGCCGGACGGCGATCATCATTGCCCATCGGTTGGCGACAATCCGGGATGCGGACCGGATTGCTGTGGTGAGGCATGGGCAGGTCGTTGAGCTTGGAGCGCATGATGCGTTGATCGAGCGTGGGGGGGCTTATGCGGCGTTGTATCAGACGTATTTGCGGAGTGCCCGGGCGGGGGATTTGGTTGTCGGGTGATTGGGGGGGGCATATCCGTTGCTGCGGTCAGGGCCGCTATTGGTTCCGCTCTTACAGCGGCTCACTTTTGAAAAGCGCAAAAGTAAGCAAAACGCTCTTGCCCCACCACTCGGCACCTCGCCTAGGCTCGGTGTGCCCTCAGCTCCGGCATTACTCCGCGGGCCGCCGCGACGGGGCGTCCCTGCCCCGTCGCGGCTAAACCGGCGTCCTGCCGGTTTACCCGCTCCGTAATACCTGCGTTCGGCCAGCGTGGTTTAACGGGGCGCCTAAGATCAAGATCAAGATCAAAAGCAAGATCAAGAACACAGCGGCCTGAAAGCCGACATGAGTGTTAGAAGCAACAGAAAAATCAAAAGCGGCACGGTCAAATGTAGGAGCTGGCTTGCCTGCGATGGCATCACCTCGGTTTACCTGCAAGACCGAGTTGTCTGCATCGCCGGCAAGCCAGCTCCTACAGAAAAGCGCTTTGCTTTTAACACTCAGGTCGGCTTTCAGGCCGCCGTGCTCTTGCTTTTGATCTTGTTCTTGATCTGACTGCCCCAATCAGCCCGAGGCCGAACGCAGGTATTGCGGAGCGGGTAAACCGGCAGGACGCCGGTTTAGCCGCGCCGGGCCATGGATGGCCCGTCGCGGCGGCCCGCTTCGCGGTGCCGGAGTGAGGGAACGCCGAGCCACAGCGAGGCGCCGACAGGCGGGGCAGAGCGCTTTGGTTACTTTGCCGCTTTTGCAAAGTGACTCGCTGTAAGAGCGAAACCAATAGCGGCCCTGACCGCAACAACGGATATGTACACAAAGTGCTTCACCTACAGCACCCACTGCTGACCCAGTGTTGCTACAGACGCACCCCCCACCCCAAAAAAACCAAAAAAACCCGCCACCGTTGACCCAAGCCCCCATGGCATGCCCGTTGCAATCCCATTATCAAAAGGTCCCCGCACCTAACGTGACTAAACCCGGAGCCCCCATGACCACTGAATTTTTCTGGCGCCTGCCACTGGGCACCGACGGCCCGCAACTCACCACCGACAATCACAACCGCGGCAACCCGGACCACCGCCCCGGCAACATCGCTCCCGGCCGCCTGCCCAACGGCCAACCCGACGACTTCACCTACATCGATTACATCGCCCAGGTCGCCAAGGCCGCCGAACTCGCCGGCTTCGAAGGCGCCCTGCTGCCCACCGGCCCCGAACCCTGGATCGTCGCCGCGGCCCTGGCCCGCGAAACCCGGCGCATCAAGTTCCTGATCGCTTTCCAGGCCACCTGGACCCTGCCCGCCTACGCCGCCCAACAAGCCGCAATCCTGCAAAACCTCAGCCGTGGTCGCGTAGAGTGGAACATCATTACCGGCGGCAATCCGGCCAGCCAACGCGCCAACGGCGACTTCCTCGAACACGACCTGCGCTACAAACGCACCGGCGAATTCCTCGACATCATCCAAGGCCTCTGGGAACACGAAAGATTCTCCTACGACGGTGATATCTACCAACTGGAAAACGGCACCCTGCCCCACGGCCTGCACCACGAACGCAAGCCCGGTGTGTATTTCTCCGGCTTCTCCGACGCCGCCCTCGACGTCGCCGCCAAACACGCCGACGTCTACCTGAACTGGGCCGAGCCCATCGACAAGCTCAAGCCACACATCGAGCGCGTGCGTGAGCTGGCCGACAAGCAAGGCCGTACCGTACGCTTCGGCCTGCGGGTAGACCTGTTTGCCCGGGAGACCGAGGAGCAAGCCTGGAAAGACCTGCGCCGCCAGTTCGACAAGCTCGAAGGCAAGAGCAGCCAGGTCGCCAAGGGGTTTACCAGCGGCTCGGACTCTGTCGGCGGCGCGCGCCAGACCGCTTACCACCAGAACGTCGACCGTTTCGACGACCTGATCATCGGCCCCAACCTCTGGGCCGGCTTTGCCAAGGCCAAGCCCGGGCCCACCGTGGGCCTGGTCGGCAGCCACCAGAATATCGCCGAGCGCTTGGTGGAATACCGCGACGCCGGCTTCTCGACCTTTATCCTCGCCGGCAACCCCCACCTGGAAGAAGCCCTGCGCATTGGCCAGGAAGTCCTGCCTCTGGTGCACCAGCGCCCGGCCATCCAACCTTTGAAAGCCAGCGCCTGAACGCTGTGGGAGAACCCCTGATGACCCAACCCCTCAATACGCTCTGGTACACCCGCTGCCCCGTGCCCACAGGCCTGGGCATTGCAGTACAAAAAGGCTGGCTGCAAGACACCGTCGGCGCCCTCGGCACCGAGGTGCAGTCGCTGCGTGAGTCCGATGACAAGGCGGTACGCGAATCGCACTTTGATCACACCCTGCGCAATTCGGTGCGCCATGGCGGGAATATCCCGGCGATCTGGGCCCGTGCCCAGGGCCGGGAAACCCGGGTGATCGGGCTGTCGTGGGCAGATGAAGTGCAACTGATCCTGACCCGCCAGGACAGCGGTATCAAAACCGTCAAGGACCTCAAGGGCCGTACCTTCGGCCTGCCGGACTGGGCCGGCGCACAGATCGACTTCACCCGCGCCCAGGCCCTGCGCGGGCTGGAAAACGCGCTGTCGCTGGAAGGCCTGAAAGTCGGCGACGTAAAGCTCAAGAACTTCCGCTACGGCGGCACCTTCAGCGATACCCCGGTGCGCAATATCGCCGGCACGCCAGTCACGCAAAAAGCCAGCGAACGCAACCTGGAACTGATCGGTCTGCTGCGCGGTGAAGTCGATGCGATCTTTCTGAAAGGTGCCCACGCCGCCCAGCAGGCCCATGACTTCGGCCTGCACACGGTGATCGACACCGGCTCCCACCCGGACCCGCTGATCCGCAGCAACAACGGCACGCCGCGCACCCTGGCAGTGGACCTGAACCTGCTGGAAAACCACTTTGACGTGGCCAGCGGGATTCTCGATTCGGTGCTGCGCGCCGAACAATGGTCCCACACCCACCCGGAGGAAACCCGGCGCTACCTGGCCCAGGAAACCAACAGCAGTGAGTATTGGGTCACCGCCGCCTATGGCAACGACGCCCACTTGCGCCTGCGCACCAGGCTCGATGAACAGGCGATTGCCGCACTGCAGGACTTCACGCATTTCCTGCACCGCTGGCGCTTTATCCCGAACAGTTTTGATGTGCGTGAATGGATTGATGCACGGCCGCTGGAAGCACTCTTGAACGGCAAAACCGCGCTGGCAGGCTAACCCGTGTAGGAGCCGGCTTGCCGGCGATGACGGCCTTGAATGCGGCAATGACCTTTAGGGCCTCATCGCCGGCAAGCCGTGCTCCTACAAAGGTTTCCTATTTCATGGATTTGAACGAAGACCCTTATGAGCAAACCACTCGATACTCTCTGGTACACCCACAGCCCGGTTCCCACCGGCCTCGGCATTGCGGTGCAGTCCGGTCGCCTGGCGGAGGCTTTCCTGCCTTTTGGCACCAATATCCAGTCGTTGCGTGAGTCCACGGAGCGCGAAGTTCGCGAGGCGCATTACGACCACCACCTGAAAAACTCGGTGCGCCACGGCGGTAACATCCCGGCGATCTGGGCCTACGCCAGCGGCGTGGAAACCCGGGTGCTGGGGCTGTCGTGGAGCGATGAGGTGCAGTTGATCCTGACCACCGCCGAAAGCGGTGTGCGCAGCGTGCGCGACTTGAAAAACCGGCGCTTCGGCCTGCCGAAATGGGCCAACGTGCAGATCGACTTCACCCGCGCCCAGGCCCTGCGTGGCCTGGAAAACGCGCTCAAGCTCGAAGGCCTGGAAGTCTCCGACGTGGAGCTGGTGGACTACCCCTACGGCGGCACCTACAGCGACAACCAGGTGCAATACGTCTACAGCGCCCCGGCGAGCCTCGGAGTGAGCCGCTTCAGCCGGCGCAATAACGAACTGATCGGCCTGCTGCGCGGCGACATCGACGCGATCTTCCTCAAGGGTGCCCATGCGGTGCACCTGGCCAACGAGTTTGGCTTGCATGTGGTGGTAGACACCGGCTCGCATCCGGACCCGCTGATCCGCTCCAACAACGGCACGCCGCGCACCCTGACGGTAGACATCAACCTGTTGCAGGAGCACTTCGACGCCAGCGTGAAAATCGTCGACACCGTGCTGCGCACCGAGCAATGGGCCTGGGCCAATCCGGATGAGACCCGGCGCTTCCTGGCCCAGGAGCTCAACACCAGCGAGTACTGGGTGACCGCCGCCTACGGCGAGGATGCCCATCGCCGGCTGCGTACCACACTAGACTCGCGTTCCATCGACGCCTTGCAGGACTTCACCGATTTCCTGCATCGCTGGAACTTCATTCCACGGCGCTTCGATGTACGCGACTGGATTGATTTCAGCGTGCTGGAAAAGGTCATCGGCTCCACCTCTCGCGTAGCTGTTTGACCTCCCCCACGTAGCAGCTGTCGAGCTCCGGCGAGGCTGCGTAAACGGTGCATCTGACACACCGCAAACGCAGCCTCGCCGGAGCTCGACAGCTGCTACGGCAACACCTCCCCTGCTGCTCCAGCAGCACCTGCCACGCACTTTCTGCTGAATCCTCCACAGGTCTGTTCAAAGGCCTTTCGCGGCCTTGAAAATCTTGTTGTTAAAATTATTTATTGTTATATTTTTCAATAGCTTATGATCATGTATCGAGATTGAAATGGCCTTGGCACGATCTCTGCTCTAGCCCCTTCAAGGAAACTTTTCCGGGGGAGATTTCATGCACATGCTTAATCCGATCACCAAGGGCCTGTGGCTCGCTTTACTGCTGGCAGGCGGCACCGCCAGCGAAACTCTGTTGGCCGCCGACGCTGCCGAAAACGACGCCAGCAAAACCGAACCGTCGCTGAAGACCGTGACCGTGACCGCACAACACCGGGAAGAAACCCTGCAAGAGGTTCCGGTGGCGGTATCTGCA
The DNA here is from genome assembly GCF_034314165.1 of Pseudomonas sp. Bout1. GTDB lineage: Bacteria > Pseudomonadota > Gammaproteobacteria > Pseudomonadales > Pseudomonadaceae > Aquipseudomonas. Next base: position 3,980,736 of record NZ_JAVIWK010000001.1, read on the forward strand.
GTCCAGGGCACCAGCATCATTGCCGACGGCGTGCGGTCGATGGGCGATATCACCACCTTCATTCCCAACGCTTCGGCGAAGAACCCCGACGGCGACGGGCGCCCGCGCTGGTACATTCGTGGCCTGGGCACCGGCGACACCGGCGCCGCCACCGTGTACCCGGTGGGCATCTATGCCGATGACGTGTACCTGAATGCACCAATCGCCGGTGGCGGCCCGCTGTTCGACCTTGAACGCATCGAGATCCTGCGCGGCCCCCAGGGCACGCTGTATGGCAAGAACACCACCGCGGGCGCGGTAAACATTATCTCGAAGAAACCGTCCTTCGACACCGATGGCTACGGCACCATCGGCTTTGGCAGCAAGAACGAGCGCATCGTCAACGGCGCTATCGGCGGCACCCTGGTCCCGGAAAAACTCGCGGCGCGCATCTCGCTGTACTCCGAGGAGCGCGACGGTTTCCAGAAAAACCTGATCGACGATCACACCTACGGCGACGTCAACAAAAAGGCCGTGCGCCTGCAATTCTTCGCCCAGCTCAACCCGGACCTGGACGCGCTGTGGAAGATCCACAGCCGCGAGTTCAAGGGTGACGGCGCCAACGGTGCGCTGACCCTGGGGCGCTACTACAACGCAGGCTACACGCGCCCCGCCGGGCGCAACATTGCGCTGAACGTGGACGACGACTCCAAGCTCAACCATGACGGCACATCACTGACCCTCAACTGGCACTTGGGCGACTACACCCTGACGTCCATCAGCGCCTACGATTACATTCGCGGCCAATCCAGCGGTGATGCCGACTACACGCCTTACGAGGTCAACGGCACCGCCACCGCCGACAACAAATACACCCAGTACTCCCAGGAAATCCGCCTGGCCTCGCCCCAGCAGGAAACCCTGCGCTGGCTGGCCGGCGCGCACTATTTCCATGAAGACCTGGACAGCAGCGCCGGACGCTTTATCGCCCCGGGGCCCACACCCAATGGCACCGGTTCGAACCAAATCAACGGCGCCACAGACTTGCGTGACCTGGGCTACAACCACACCACCGACAGCTATGCGCTGTTCGGCAACCTGACGTACGACCTCACCGATAACTTCAGCGTCACCGGTGGCCTGCGCTGGACCCAGGAAAAGAAAGATATCGACCTCAACCTCACCCAGTTGACCCGCGCCACCGCCAACGGCCCGCTGATTCCCTTGGCTGGCGTGGGCACCAATGGCAACCGCCAGGAAGACAAGACCTGGGAAGCCTGGACTTATGACCTGACCCCGGAATACCGGATCAACGACAACGTGCGGGTGTTCTTCCGTTATGCCCACGGATTTCGTTCGGGCGGCTTCAACACCGGGCTGTCCACCAGCCTGTCGCAGCTGACCACAGTGGACCCGGAACAACTCGACGCCTACGAATTCGGCGTCAAGTCCGAGTGGTTCAACCACCGCCTGACGGCCAACGCGAACATCTTCTACTACGACTACTCGGACATTCAGGTCAACCTGCTGACCGTCAACAATGGCGTATTGACTACCGCGTTGACCAACGGCGCCAAGGGCAAGGTCAAGGGCGCCGAGCTGGAACTGGAAGGCCAACCCACCGACTACCTGCACCTGCGGGCGGCGATTTCGTTCCTCGATAGCCAGTACACCGACTTCAAGAACACCAACCCCAACACCGGTGCGGTCACCGGTGACTACAGCGGCAACAGCTTCGTGCGCTCGCCGCGCAACGTGGTGTCGCTGGGTGGCGACTACACCATCCCGCTGGAGATCGGCGGCAAGCTGGTGGCCGGTGCCGACGTGAGTTTTCGCGACAAGGAATACTTCCTTGCCGACCGCCAGAGCAGCGCCGACAAGGACTTGAGCCAACCGCACTACACCTTGGCCAACAGCCGCCTGACCTGGTACAGCGCCGACGAAAAACTCAGCGTCACCGGGTTTGTGAACAACCTCACCGATCGCCGCTACCAGGTGCATGGCCGGCCGAACGGCGGGCTGGGTCAGTACGTGATCACTTACGGCGACCCACGCACCGTGGGGTTGAGCGTGACCAGCCGCTTCTAACCCAACCCCCCAGCCTCGTGCCGGACGCTATTCGCTAAACAACGGAGATCAAATGTGGGAGCTGGCTTGCCTGCGATAGCGCGGGGTCAGCCGACCACTGTGTTGACTGGGCCGACGTCTCGCAGGCAAGCCTGCTCCCACATTTGATCTTCATTGCTCGACCAGTAGCGCCGGGCTCAGGGCAGCCAACACTATTCTTCGAAAGGACCTTTCTATGTTCCAACGTACTCCGTTGGCCGGCGCCATCGCGCTGGTCATGGGCAGCCTTGCCGTGCCCGCTGTAGCCGCCGAGACGCAGCCCACTGCCAAGACCGACAAGCTCGACACCGTAGTGGTACTCGGCACCCGCCGCAGCGACGTCACCGCCCTGCAAAGCGCCGCACCGGTGGATGTTTTGACCGGGGAGCAGTTGCAGCAAACCGGTGCTGCCGATTTGTCCGGCGCACTGACGGCACTGTCGCCATCGTTCAGCTTCCCGCAGTCGCCCCAGGGTGCCTTCGCCGGGTCCATCGCCCAGGGCGCTTCGCTGCGCGGCCTGGCTTCCGACCAGGTGCTGGTGCTGGTGGATGGCAAACGTCGCCACACCAGCGCTAACATCACCCGCCAAAGCCTGGCCAATGGTCGGGGCGCGGCAGCGGTGGACTTGAGCCTGATCCCGTTGAGTGCGATCGACCACGTGGAAATCCTGCGTGACGGCGCTGCCGCCCAGTACGGGTCCGACGCCATCGCCGGGGTGATCAACATCGTGCTCAAGCAGAAGGACGACGGCGGCAACGTCGGCTATCGCTTCGGTGGCTACAACAAGGGCGATGGCCTGCAGCGCAAATACAGCGGCTGGAAAGGCTTCGAGTTGCCTAATGACGGGTTCCTGACCTTGAGCTTCGATGCCGGCAGCCAGGACCCGGCCAGCGACACCAACCCCGACAACCGGATCTTTTATCGCGGCGATACCAGCGTCAACACGCCTCGCGAGCAGAACAACCGTTATCGCACCTGGAACTGGGGCTCCAACAGTGTCTCCGATCAGTACAACTTCCTGGCCAACAGTGAAATGGGGATTGGCGAAGGGCTGACCGCCTATGGTTTTGCCACTTATTCCCACAAGAACACCGACTCCACCGGGTTCTTCGACCCGCCCACCGCGCTGTATAACAACTACGGCAGCGTTTCGTTGCAGCGCTACCCGGACGGCCGCTTGCCGGTCACCCGCTATACCCTGGAAGACTATGCCGCCACCGGTGGCCTGCGTTACGAAAACGAGCAACTGGGCAAGTTCGACTTGGCGCTGAACCACGGCACCAACATCGTCAAGTCCACCGACTACAATGCGATCAACCCCAGTTGGGGGGCCAACAGCCCGTCGACGATCTACACCGGCGAGCGCAAGAACGACCAGACCAACCTGACCCTGGACTGGGTACGCGACTTCCCCACCGACTTGCTGTTCAAACCGCTGACCGTCTCGGCGGGCCTGGCCTGGCGCCAGGAGAATTACCAGTTAAGCGCAGGCGCGCCAGCGGCCTCGCAAAACGGCCCGCTGTTCAACACCGTTGACCCGGTGACCGGGCGCCGGCTCTCCGGGTACTACTCAGGGATTACGCCGGTCGACGCGGCCTCGCAGCAACGCAAGGTACTGGGCGCCTATGTGGATGTCGAAGGTCAGGTCACCGAGAAGTTCCAGGCCGGTGTCGCGGTGCGTACCGAGCACTATTCGGACTTTGGCGACACCACCAACGGCAAGCTGTCGCTGCGCTACGATTTCACCCCGCAGATCGCCGCACGGGCCAGCGCCAGCACCGGCTATCGTGCACCGTCTCTGGCCCAGAGTGGCATGTCGTCGTTCAGTGTGCAGGTGGTGGAGCAGCCGCCGGGCAGCGGCAACTACGTCGAGGTGCAACAGCGCACCCTGCGCGCCAACAGCCCGGAGGCCCAGGCCCTGGGTGGCACGCAGCTCAAGCCCGAGGAGTCGACCAACTACTCGCTGGGCCTGGTGTGGCAGCCGCTGGACAACGCGTCGATGACGGTGGATGCCTACCGCATCAACATCAACAACCGCATCACGTTGTCCGACCAGTTGCCGGCCTCGGTGGTCTCGCCGATCTTCGCCGGAACGCCTTACGCCAACATCCAGAGCGCGGCGTTCTACACCAACATCGCCGACACCCGCACCGACGGCATCGAGCTGACCGGCAACTACAAACTGAACCTGCAGCAATGGGGCCGTGTGAACTTCAACGCCGGTTATGCGCGCAACCGCACACAAATCACCGACCTGCGCAACGTCGGCAACATCGCCGGCAACCAGATCATCGGCCGCACCACCCAAGGCTTGATTGAGCACGGTACGCCAGACTACAAACTGACCCTCAGCGCCAACTGGGCCTATGAACAATGGGGCGTCACCGTGGCCCAGCGCCGTTATGGCGAATGGAAAAGCCTCAACGCCGCCAACCCGAACCTCGACCAGACCTTCAGCCCGCAATGGGTGACCGACCTGGACGTGTCCTACCTCCTCGGCAAGGGCATCAAGCTTTCCGCCGGCGCGACCAACCTGTTCAACACCCACCCGGACAAGGCCTCCGGTGCGCAGCTGTATGGCGTGCCGATCTACTCGATCACCAGCCCGGAGGGTGCGCAGGGTGCGTTCTACTACACCAGTGTGAGCTACGACTTCTGAGATGATGCTGATGGGGTGTTGCTGGAGCAGCAGCCCATTGTTGGCCAGGCATCATTCAGGCATTCGGATGTACACCCATCCATTGTGGGAGCTGGCTTGCCTGCGATGACGGTGGATCAGCCAGCCTCAATGTTTACTGGCCCACCGTCATCGCAGGCAAGCCAGCCCCCACATTTGGCCTTCATTGTTCTCCCCTGTTGTGTTCACTGGCACATGTCTTGCGATAGCCCTCGGGTACTTCGCTGAAATAAGACCCGCCATGCGCCCCTATCGATTACTCACCGCCCTGACCTGGCTCATCTCGCCCCTGGCCCTGCTCGCCACCTGGACGCTGGTGGCGCACCTCGGGATCTTCCCGCGCAACTTGCTGGTACCGCCGGCCCAGGTCCTGCAAACCTTTGAAGAACTGCTCGCCAGCGGCGAACTCGCTGAACACCTGGGCAACAGCCTGTCCCGGCTCGGGCTGGGCTTTGGCATCGGCTCACTGTGCGGGCTGGCCTTTGGCGTACTGATGGCCCTGTCGAAAACCGTCGAGGTGTATTGCGCCCCGCTGTTCCACACCTTGCGCCAGATCCCCAGCATCGCGCTGATCCCGATGTTCGTGCTGCTGTTCGGCATTGATGAAACCTTCAAGATCATCATCGTCGCCAAGACCGCATTTTTCCCGGTGGCCCTGGCCGCCAGCGAAGGGGTCAAGGGCATTCCCCGCAGCTACTTCGAAGTGGCCGACGTGTACCGCCTGCGCTGGCCGACCTTTGTCTGGCGCATCGCCCTGCCCGCTGCCGCGCCGCCGATCATCACCGGTTTTCGGATCAGCCTGACCCGCGCCTGGGTGGTGCTGGTGGCCACCGAGCTATTGGCGGCCGACAGCGGCCTGGGGCAGATGATCGAGATGGCCCGGCAGATGCTGCGCATCGACGTGGTGATGGTGGGCGTGGTGGTCACCGGGGTGATTGGTTTTGCCCTCGACTTTGGTTTTCGTTCACTCGAACAGCGGCTGTTTCGCTGGCAAACCCGCTAGGAGCCCGGCATGACTCTCTTGAAAAAATCCCGCGGCCTGTTGCTGCCATTGCTGTTGGTCATCGCCTGGGAATACGCCTCGCGCCAGGACGCGGCCGGCGCCTACGCCTTCGTGCCGCTGTCGGCGATCGGCTCGGCGTTGCTGGAAATGCTCGGCAACGGCGAGTTGCTGGTCAACCTGCTGGCCAGCCTGGCCCGCACCAGCGGCGGCCTGGCCCTGGGCATCCTGTTCGGCGTGGTGCTGGGGGTGCTGATGGCGCTGTCCGGCGTGGCCAACCGCTTGATCGGCCCATTGTTCCATTCGATCCGCCAGGTGCCGATGCTGGGCTGGATTCCGCTGATCGCCATGTGGTTCGGCAATGGCGAGTTTTCCAAGGTGCTGATCGTCAGCCTCGCGGCCTTTTATCCGATGGTGCTCAACACCTTCCAGAGCTTCAGCCATGTGGAGCGGCGTTATCGTGAAGTCGGCCAGGTGCTGGTACTCAGCCCGGTGCAGCAGTTCGTGCATGTGCTGCTGCCGGCGGCACTGCCAAGCATTGCGACCGGCGTACTGCATGCCCTCGCCTTCGCCTGGGTAACGGCGATCGGTAGCGAGCTGTTCCTGTCCTCCGGCGCCGGCCTGGGCAACCTGATGATGAACGCCGAAGCCGGCTCGCGCATGGAAGTGATCGTGCTCAGCGTGCTGTGCATCGGCCTGCTGGGCTATCTGATGAACCTGCTGTTTACCCGCCTCAGCCGCCACGTGCTGCGCTGGCGCTCTATTCGTTGAAGGCCATGAACATGAACGCAATTGCCCACCACGCCCTCCACACCGCCGTGCAGACCGGCGCCCTGCAGATTCGCGGCCTGAACAAGGCCTATCGGATCGAAGGCAAGCCGCTGCCGGTGTTGCACAACATCAACCTCGACGTGCGGCCAGGGGAGTTTGTCAGCATCGTCGGCGCCAGCGGCTGCGGCAAATCCACCTTGTTGCGGTTGATTGTGGGGCTGGAGGCCGAGTACGAAGGCGATATCCTGCTGGACGGCCAGCGCATCGCCGCCACCAGCCTGGAGCGCGGCATTGTGTTCCAGGACCACCGCCTGTTCCCATGGATGACCGTCAGCCAAAACATCGCCCTGGCCCTGAAAAACCACAAGTTGGCCCAGGCCGAGAAAGACCGGCAGGTGGCCGAGCACATCGCCTTGGTCAACCTCACAGGCTTTGAAAACGCCTACCCCCACCAGCTCTCCGGCGGCATGGCGCAACGTGCCGCGATCGCCCGGGCGCTGATCAACAAACCCAAGGTGCTGCTGCTCGACGAGCCACTGGGCGCCCTCGATGCCCTGACCCGGGTGCACTTGCAGCGGGAGTTGCAACGGATCTGGGTGCAACAGCGCTGCACGGTGATCATGGTGACCCACGACATTGAAGAGGCGCTGTACCTGGGTGACCGGGTGATCGTGATGGACGCGCACCCGGGGCGGATCAAACATGAAATCCACGTGGACTTGCCGCACCCCAGGGAGCGCAGTTCGTCGGTATTGCAGGGCTACAAGCAGCAGTTGCTGGAAGAGTTGGTCGGGCACTGAAGACGATGGGCATGCAAGCCCTTACACTTTGTATGGTTCTGGATATTTTATCCAGACAGCAAATGCAGCGCGCTTGTGCCCGGTTCACTTTCAGAGGTCCTTTCCATGCAAGATCTTGGCAATCACACTTTCCCGAGTTACCTGGCCCGGGCCATCGTGTCGGCTGCGGCGTGGCCACGGCGGTGATTGGCCACGGCGGCGCCGATAAACAATCTGCTCCCCTTCCCTCCCTCGTCGAAGCCGTGGCGCGCTCGACGTAGGTCATTTGGCGTAGGTGTAGACCGCCGCCCGCGAGACCCCAAGGTGCGAGGCAACTGTTTCCATGGCGCGCCGGACGTCCATCACGCCTGCTTCTTTGAGCTCTTGCATCAGCAAGCCCCGGTCGGCGGCCTTGAGGGCACGCGGGGTGGTCGCCAGGCGTGCGGCGAACTGGTCGATGCGCGCACGAATGGCGTCGGCACCGGACGGGTCGAGAGACTCGGCGGGCCGGTCGCCGCTGACCGAGCCGAACTGTTCCAGCATGCCCTGCAGGCCACGGAACAACGAGAGATCGACGTTCATGCACAAGGCCGCTTGTTCGGGAGTGTGTTTTTTCATTCAGACAAAATATCCAGTACTGGATAGACCGTCAATTTACCTTTTGGAGTGTGCACGATGGATGGCGATGAGTCGGGATCGTGGGACTCAGTCGCACAAGCGCGACTTTGGTTATGGGGAGCTGGTTGGCGAATTTTTAGCGCTGGCGCTGGCAGCGGCCGTAACCATTAAAAGTCAGGGGGGTGAGTTTTGCGCATGGCCCTGCGACAACCGGCGCAGTCTTGTGCGTTGACCATCTTTGTTACACACCATATAGTGTGCCCACAAACAAAACAGACCACTACATAGTGTGCAGAATCGATATTTACCGACCACACTACGCGCAATAGTTCAATGCCGAGTAGCCTGCAAATTACATATTTTTGGACGGGTTCACAGGCCGTCAGAACAGACCAGGAAGGAGTATTTCAATGCTGAGTTGGGATGAAGTCGACAACGAAGACACCGGTGCAGCGGTGATCAGAGGCGCCAACGCCGGGCACGCCACCGAAGCCAACATGGACCGCCTCGACGGTGCCGGCGCTGCTGCCGCGCTCGAAGCCCGCAACGTGACCGCCAACGACTCGGCCGCGATCATCCGCGCCAAGGCTGCGCTGGACAAACTCGACGTTGCCGAAGGCCTCGCCGAGCTGGAAGGCTCCGCCGCCCGCGTCGCCGTTGACGAAAAGCGCATGATCAACTGCCGCGCCGACCTCAACCAACTTGTGCCTTTCAAGTACGACTGGGCCTGGCAGAAATACCTCGACGGCTGCGCCAACCACTGGATGCCGCAAGAGGTCAACATGACCGCCGACATCGCGCTGTGGAAAAACCCGGAAGGCCTGACCGACGACGAACGTCGCATCGTGATGCGCAACCTCGGCTTCTTCTCCACCGCCGATTCGTTGGTCGCGAACAACCTGGTACTGGCCGTGTACCGCCTGATCACCAACCCGGAGTGCCGCCAGTACATCCTGCGCCAGGCCTTCGAAGAAGCGATCCACACCCACGCCTACCAGTACTGCATCGAATCGCTGGCCATGGATGAAGGCGAGATCTTCAACATGTACCACGAGATTCCATCGGTCGCCAAAAAGGCTGCCTGGGGCTTGAAATACACCCGTTCGATCTCCGATCCGAAGTTCGAAACCGGTACTGTTGAGACCGACAAAGAGCTGCTGCGTAACCTGGTCGCTTACTACTGCGTATTGGAAGGCATCTTCTTCTACTGCGGCTTCACCCAGATCCTGTCCATGGGCCGCCGCAACAAAATGACCGGCGTGGCGGAACAGTTCCAGTACATCCTGCGGGATGAGTCGATGCACCTGAACTTCGGGATCGACGTGATCAACCAGATCAAAATCGAAAACCCGCACTTGTGGGATGCCGAGATGAAGGAAGAAGCGACCCAGATGATCCTGCAAGGGACTCAGCTGGAGATCGAATACGCACGCGACACCATGCCGCGCGGTGTACTCGGCATGAACGCGGCGATGATGGAGGATTACCTCAAATTCATCGCGAACCGTCGCCTGTCGCAGATTGGCTTGAAAGAAGAATACCCGGGCACCACCAACCCGTTCCCGTGGATGAGCGAGATCATGGACCTGAAGAAAGAGAAGAACTTCTTCGAGACCCGTGTGATCGAGTACCAGACCGGCGGCGCGTTGAGCTGGGATTGATTTAAAGCGGCCCCTTCGGGGGCCGTGTTGTTTTACCTGTCGATGCTTTTTTATGCCCAATCAAACCATCAAGACCCCCTGCGTCGGCCTGTGCTCCACCGTTTACGGGGACCTGGTCTGCCGGGGCTGCAAGCGTTATCACCATGAGGTGATTCAGTGGAACGGCTACAACGCTGAAGAGAAACAGGCGGTATGGCTGCGCCTGGAACAACTGCTGGTGCAGGTGATGACCAGCAAGCTGCAGGTGCTGGACCCGCAACGCCTGCGCCAGCAACTGGAAGACCGCAAGATCCGCTTTGTGCCCCACCAATCGCCGTATTGCTGGGCGTATCAATTGATAGCCCGGGGCGCGCGGGTGATGTCGAAGCTGGATGCGTATGGATTGGCGCTGCTGCCGGAGTTTCGCGAGCGTCATCTGACGGATTTGCGCGATGCGATTGATCGGGAGTTTTTCCTGTTGTCCGAGGCGCATTACGAGCGGTACATCGCGCCGGGGTTTCTGCGGGAATCTTTTGGGGCGCCGTTGATAGCCAGTACCTTGGGATAAACACCGACTAATGTGGCGAGTGAGCTTGCTCCCGCTGGAGTGCGCAGCGCTCCCTGGATTTTGGGGCCGCTTCGCAGCCCAGCGGGAGCAAGCTCCCTCGCCACAGTTTTTGTTGTGTCAGCACACCCAGGACGCATCCCGCTCCGTCTGCAACGCGTACCGCTCTATCGCCTCTTGGCAAACCTGCCTGTCCAGACTCCCCTGCTCCACCAACGCCGTCAGCGCCGCCAGCACAATGTGATACCGGTCCACTTCAAAGAAATCGCGCAACGCCGCCCGGGTATCGCTGCGACCAAAACCATCCGTTCCCAGCACGATATACGCCGAATCCACGTATGACCCAATCATCTGCGGCACCGCCCGCACATAGTCAGAGACCGCCACCACCGGCGCGCCCTTGGGCAAGCACTCCGCCAGGTGACTGCGCCGCGCCGGCTGTAGCGGGTGCAGGCGATTCCAACGTTCCACCTCCCGGGCATCCCGCGCCAGTTCGCTGAAGCTGGTGACACTGAACACCTCACTCGCCACCTGCCAATCATCCGCCAGCAATTGCGCAGCCGCCTGGGCTTCCCGCACCAGCGTGCCGGAGCCCAGTAAGCGCACCTTGCCGTCGGGCTGCCCACTCAGCCGGTACAGGCCTTTGATGATCGCCGCTTCGACACCTTCCGGCAGGCTAGGCTGCGGGTAGTTTTCGTTCATCAGGGTGACGTAGTAGAACTCGTCTACATCGTGTTCCAGCATCTGGCGCATGCCGTGGTCGAGGATCACCGCAAACTCGCCGGCAAACGCCGGGTCGTAGGCACGGCAATTGGGCACCGTGGCAGCCATCAAGTGGCTGCTGCCGTCCTGGTGCTGCAAGCCTTCGCCACCGAGGGTGGTGCGCCCGGCCGTCGCGCCCAGCAAAAAGCCCCTGGCACGCTGGTCGGCAGCCGCCCAGATCAGGTCGCCCACGCGCTGGAAACCGAACATCGAGTAATAGATGTAGAACGGCAGCATCCGCAGACCATGCACCGAGTAACTGGTGGCCGCCGCGACCCAGGAACTGATGGCGCTGGCTTCGCTGATGCCTTCTTCCAGGATCTGCCCGTCGGTGGCCTCGCGGTAGCTGAGGATCGAGCCGATGTCTTCCGGCTCGTAACGCTGGCCGACACTGGAATAAATGCCGATCTGCTTGAACAGGTTGGCCATGCCGAAGGTGCGCGCTTCATCCGCGACGATGGGCACGATGCGCGGGCCAAGCGCCTTGTCTTTGAGCAGGTTGGTGAGCATGCGTACAAAGGCCATGGTGGTGGACATTTCCTTGCCGTCAGCCTGAGTGGCAAACGCGGCGTAGCCCGACACGGGCGGCACGCTCACGGCAGGCGCCTGCTGGCCACGGCTTGGCACATACCCGCCGAGGTCGGCGCGGCGTTTGTGCAGGTAGCGCATTTCGAGGCTGTCTGGCGCCGGTTTGTAGAAGCTCAGGGACTCGGTCTGCTCATCCGACAGCGGCAATTGGAAGCGATTGCGGAAGGCGATCAAGGCCTCGCGGTCGAGTTTCTTCTGCTGGTGGGTGGTCATCTTGCCCTGCCCGGCCTCGCCCATGCCGAAGCCCTTTTTGGTCTGGGCCAGGATCACCGTCGGCTTGCCGCTGACCCGGCGTGCGGCGTGATAGGCGGCGTGGATCTTGACCATGTCGTGCCCGCCACGCTTGAGCCGGTCGATCTGCTCGTCGCTCATGCCCTCGACCAGTTTGGACAACGCCTCGCTTTGGCCGAAGAAATGTTCGCGGTTATAGGCGCCGTCCTTGGCGGCGAAGGTCTGGAACTGCCCGTCCACGGTCTGCGACAAGGTGCGTACCAGTTCGCCGTCGGTATCCTTGGCCAGCAAGGCGTCCCAGTCCGAACCCCAGACCAGCTTGATCACGTTCCAGCCGGCGCCGGTGAACAAGGCTTCCAGTTCGTCGATAATTCGCCCGTTGCCACGCACCGGGCCGTCTAGCCGTTGCAGGTTACAGTTGACCACCCAGGTCAGGTTATCCAGGCCTTCACGGGCGGCCAGGGTCAAGGCCGACATGCTTTCCGGCTCGTCCATCTCGCCGTCACCGAACACGCCCCATACGTGGCGGTCGGTGGTGTTTTGCAGGCCGCGATGCTGCAGGTAGCGCATGAACCGCGCCTGGAAAATCGAGCTGATGGGGCCAATGCCCATGGAGCCGGTGGGAAACTGCCAGAAGTCTGGCATCAACCACGGATGGGGGTAGCTGGACAGGCCACGCGCGCCCGCCTTGCCGGCACCGATTTCCTGGCGATAGTGGGCCAGGTCGGCCTCGCTCAGGCGGCCTTCAAGGAAAGCTCGGGCATAGATACCGGGGGCCGAGTGCGGTTGGTAGAACACCAGGTCGCCACCCAAGCTGTCATTACGGGCACGAAAGAAGTGGTTGAAGCCCACTTCAAACAAATCCGCCGCGCTGGCGTAGCTGGCGATATGGCCGCCCAACTCCCCATACGCCTGGTTGGCGCGCACCACCATCGCCAGGGCGTTCCAGCGCACCAACGAGGCCAGCCGCTCTTCGGTGGCCAGGTCGCCGGGGAACGGCGGTTGCTGGGCCACGGTGATGCTATTGATGTAGGGCGTTCCGTGGCTGGGTTTCCAGGCAATGTGCGGTGCGCCCCCAGCATCGGCCAGCATGTCGAGGATCTCCCGCGCCCGCGCCGGCCCGGCATTGGCCACCAGCGAGGCCAGAGCATCGCGCCATTCGGCCAGTTCTTCCTGGTCGATCGCTGTCTGACTCACTGCACTCGCGAAACCGTTCATGGGCACCTCCGGGCTTTTTTTCCAGTTTATGTCGGCACCAAGGGATTTTTTGACTGTTGTACGCCGCACCGACAATTCTTTTGAGCACAAATCACTGCCAATCGACAAATTAGGAGCACGTTGTGCTTCAACTCCCGGAAAGCCTGCAATTGTGTTTAAAATGCCGCCCGCTCAATGACCGACGTTGCCCGATGAACCCTGACGCACTCGCCACCCTGCACGCCCATCTGCTGACCGCCCTGCAAACCGTCCCCGCTGAAACCCGGCGCCTGTTTCATGGGCGCGGCCGCTGCTGGCCGGGCCTGGAGCAACTGACCGTGGACTGGCTGCAAGGCGTGGTGCTGGTCTCGCTGTTCAAGGAGCCCGAGGCCGCGGAACTTGAAGCCTTGAAGCAGATGCTGGCGCAGATCGACTGGCTGTCATACGGCGCCCATACCGTGGCGCTGCAACACCGTTACCTGCCGCAAAGCACCACCGAATGGCTGTTGGGCGAGGCTGTCGACGAACTGACCATCACCGAAGGCGGCCTGCGCTACCTCATCGACCTGGGTAAAAAGCAGAACAGCGGGCTGTTCCTCGACATGCGCTACGGCCGCCACTGGGTACGCGAACAGGCCCGAGGCCAGCGGGTACTGAACCTGTTTGCCTACACCTGCGGTTTTTCGGTAGCCGCCATCGACGGCGGCGCCGAGCATGTGGTGAACCTGGACATGGCCCGCGGCGCGTTGAGCCGCGGCCGCGACAATCACCGCCTCAATGGCCATGACCTGAGCAAGGTGACCTTCCTCGGCCACGACCTGTTCAAGTCCTGGGCCAAGGTCATCAACAGCGGCCCGTATGACCTGGTGATCATCGACCCGCCGTCGTTCCAGAAAGGCAGCTTTTTGCTGACCAAGGACTACCAGCGGGTGCTGCGTCGCCTGCCGGATTTGCTTACGGCCCAAGGCACAGTGCTGGCATGCATGAACGACCCGGCATTCGGCGAAGACTTCCTGATCGACGGCGTAACCCGCGAGGCGCCTGGCCTGCACTTTGAGCAGCGGCTGGAAAACCCGCCGGAATTTCCCGACATCGACCCGCAAAGCGGTTTGAAGGCGCTGGTGTTTCGCCAAGGCTGATGCCGAAACGTCCTACGCTTGCTACGCTTAACCTACGCCGGGTGGTGAACCTTATCCCACCCTTCCCGGTCGATACCTGCACACTTTGGCCAGATTCGACGGTGTTACCCCGTCGGCTGCCCTGTTTCACCTTTTTGGAGAGCGCCCCTGTGATATCGACCCTGCATGTTGCCCGCCTCAAGGCCTGGGGCGCCCATGGTTTTACCGCCACCGGCGTGGTCCTGGCCTTCCTGGCCACCCTGGCGCTGCTCGACAACCAGCCCAAGGCCTGCCTGTTATGGCTGGGCCTGGCCCTGATTGTCGATGGGGTGGACGGCTCCCTTGCACGACGGGTGAACGTGCAGACGGTGTTGCCAAGCTTTGATGGCTCGGTACTGGACCTGGTGATTGATTACCTGACGTACGTGTTTATTCCGGCGCTGTTTATCTATCGCTATATCGCCCTGCCGGACTTCACCCCGCTGTTTACGGTGTCGGTGATTCTGGTGTCGTCGCTGTTCTGCTTCTGCAACGTCAACATGAAGAGCAAGGACAACTACTTCCAGGGCTTCCCGGCCGCCTGGAATGTGGTTGCGCTGTGCGTCTACATCATCCAGCCGGATGCCTGGATCACCTTGCTTACCGTAATCGGCCTGGCGCTGCTCACGGTCACGCCGATGAAGTTCCTGCACCCGTTCCGGGTCAAGCGCTTCATGCCGCTCAATATTGCAGTCACCACCATCTGGTTGCTGTGCAGCCTGCTGCTGGTGATCGACTTCCCGTATACCAATCACCTGACCATGGGCCTGTGGTTGCTGATGTCGGCCTACTTCCTGGGGATTTGCATCTGGCGCACCGCACTGGAGTGGGTCGAAACCCATAAATAGCCAGGCGGCACGGTTGAAATATGGGAGCTGGCTTGCTGTGGTGAGCAGGATTGCTGTGGTGAGCCGGCTTGTTGTGGTGAGTGGGCTTGCTGTGGTGAGTGGGCTTGCTGTGGTGAGCGGGCTTGCCCCGCGCTGGGCTGCGAAGCAGCCCCATCAATCTGTGGCAAATCCGACAGGGAACAAGCCCCCCTCACCACAGCAACCCCGCCCCCACATTTGAATCGCCTCGCCCCAAGGTTATGGTTAAGATACCGGCCTTTCGCGCAGCCCATTCTGCGCTTTGCCGACTAAGTATTGCCCATGCCCTTCGAACTCAGCGTTGACCTCACCACCCTGGCGATCCTCGCCGTCGTTGCCTTTATCGCCGGTTTCATCGACGCCATCGCCGGCGGTGGCGGCCTGCTGACCACGCCCGCCCTGCTGACCGCCGGCATGCCGCCCCACCTGGTGCTGGGCACCAACAAACTCAGCTCCACCTTCGGCTCGGCCACCGCCAGCTTTACCTTCTACCGCCGCAAGCTGTTCCATCCGCGCCAATGGGTGCATGCCATCGTCGGCACCCTGGTCGGGGCACTCACCGGCGCGGTTGTGGCCCATTACCTGCCTGCTGAAACCCTGAACAAGATGCTCCCGGTGATTGTCTTCGGCTGCGGGCTGTACCTGCTGTTCGGCAGTACACCCAAGGCAGCGTTGGACAACGACGCGCCGATCAAGCAGAAATGGCAGTCTACCCAAGGCTTTGGCCTGGGCTTTTACGACGGCGTGGCCGGCCCGGGCACCGGCGCGTTCTGGACCGTGAGCACCATGCTGCTACACCCCATCGACCTGGTAAAAGCCAGTGGCGTAGCGCGCAGCATGAACTTCGTCAGCAACGCGGCGGCGCTGACGGTGTTCATTTTCAATGGTTCGGTCGATTGGATTGTCGGCCTGAGCATGGGCGTGTCGGTGATGTGCGGCGCCTTCTTTGGCGCCCGCAGCGCAATCAGCGGCGGCGCCAAGTTCATTCGCCCGGTGTTTATCACCGTGGTGCTCGGCCTGACAGTGCGCCTAGCCTGGCAGCACTGGTTCAGCGTGGCCTAGGCGACGGGCCAGGTAGAGGTCGATCAGGTAGCGCGCAATCGAGCGCGATGCCGGCAACGGCGGCAGCGCATGGATGTTGAACCACTGCGCGTCTTCGATCTCGTCGGCCTGGGGCACGATATCGCCACCGGCATACTCGGCGTGGAAACCCAGCATCATCGAATGCGGGAACGGCCAGCACTGGCTGCCCATGTACTGGATGTTCTTGACCTCCACCTGCACTTCTTCACGCACCTCGCGGATCAGGCAGTCTTCGGCCGACTCACCCGGCTCGGCAAACCCGGCCAGGGTGCTGTAGACGCCTGTGACAAAGCGCGGCGAACGCGCCAGCAGGATCTCGTCGCCACGGGTCACCAGCACGATCATGCTCGGCGAGATACGCGGGTAGCTGCGCAGGTCACAGGCCAGGCAGAACATCGCCCGCTCCCGTGGCACCTGCACCATTGCCTGGCCGCAACTGCCGCAAAAGCGGTGTTCGCGGGCCCAGGTGCCGATTTGCGCGGCATAGCCCAGGACTTTGTACAAAGTGTGGTCACCTTGCAGCATGAACGCCCGCAGGCCCTGCCAGCCGCAGCCCGGCACATCGGCGGGGCTATTGAGTTCCAGCAGGTACACCGGCTCGCCATCCAGGTGGCCGATGCCATGCTCGGCAAACACCGACAGGTCCTGGCGCTTGAGCCATTCCCGGGGAAACAGCGGGCCGTTCTGGTCGTGTAGAAAGCCTTCGCGGCTGCGGGCCACGGCCCAGCCGCCCGGGGCGTCGTTGTCCAGCAGCGTTGTGGTAATCCAGCCTGGGGTCATGTTCAGTCAATCCACGAATTCGGGTTTCTGCTTGCTCATATGGGCCGCGATGGCCACGCGCAGGTCGTTGGATTGCAACATAGCTGAGTTCCAGGTGGCAACGTATTCCAAGCCATCATTGATCGAGTGGTCACGCATGTAGCTGATCATTGCCTTGGTGCCGGTGACGGCGATCGGTGATTTGGCGGCAATTTCCCGGGCAATTTCCATCACACCGGCCAGCAGGCTTTCGTGGTCGCTGTATACGCGATTCACCAGGCCGATGCTGCGCGCCTCTTCGGCACCGAACTGGCGGCCGGTGTAGGCCAGCTCGCGCAGCATGCCGTCGCCAACGATGCGCGGCAGGCGTTGCAAGGTGCCGACGTCGGCGGCCATGCCGATGTCGATTTCCTTGATGGAAAATTGCGCGTCTTGTGCGGCGTAGCGCATGTCACAGGCGCTGATCAGGTCGATGGCGCCGCCGATGCAGTAGCCGTGGATAGCAGCGAGTACCGGCTTGCGGCAGTTGTCCACCGCATTGAACGAGGCTTGCAGTTCGAGGATCTTGCGCCGCAGCAGGCGCGCGTTGCGGCCGACGTCCTTGCCGAATTCGTTGGCCACCGAGGCCAGCATCATCAGGTCGATGCCGGAGGAGAAATGTTTGCCGGCGCCGCTGATGACCACGGCGCGTACGGCGTCGGTGTCTTCGACCCATTGGAAGATGTCGATGATCTCGGTCCAGAACGCCGCGTTCATGGCGTTGATCTTTTCCGGGCGGTTGAGCTGCACATGGGCGACGTTGCCGCTGAGTTCGACGACAAAGGCTTGGTATTCGGACATGGCAGTGATCCTTGACTGGCGGCTGGGATAAAGGCCGAACTATAACAAGGCGACGCGTGAGGGGGTAAGGCTGTGCAAACGCCAAAAGCGGGACTGAAGAACGATGAAGGTCAAATGTGGGAGCTGGCTTGCCTGCGATGGCGGTGTATCAGTTAGCAAAGATGCAAGCTGACCCACCGCTATCGCAGGCAAGCCAGCTCCCACAATGGTTTTGTGGTGTTCTTCAGCTCGGCAGCCAGAGGCGGAAGCGTGCGCCACCCAATGGCGAAGCCTGGGCCGTCAATGTTCCGCCTTGCGCCTCCAGCGCCCGCCGGCTGATGGCCAGCCCGAGGCCGAAGCCGCCGGTGGCACGGTCACGGCTGCGATCCAGCCGGTAGAACGGCTCGAAAATCCGTTCCCGCTGATCAACCGGAATGCCAATGCCGTCATCGTCCACCCAAATCTCACACCCCTTGGGACACACCTTCACCCCCACCTGAATACGGCGGTCGCAATAACGCATGGCGTTGCGCAGCAGGTTTTGCAATGCGCGGGCGGTCAGGCGCGGGTCGAGGGTGAAACGCTCCACGGCGCAGTCGAGCACCACATCCATCACGATATCGGGGTTTTCCAATTCATCGTCGACGCTGCCCAGGATGCTGTCGATAAACTCATCCAGCACCACCTCCACGCGCTCCGGGGTTTGCGCCGGGTTCTGCAAACGGCTGTAGGACAGCAATTCCAGCACCAGCTCATCCAGCTCGCGAATGTGCGCCACCAGGCCCTGCAGGCGCTCGCGGCTGGCTGGCGGCAGCTCATCGGACAGCGCCAGGGCCAGGCCGAAGTCCAGCCGCGTCAACGGCGTGCGCAGTTCATGGGAGACCGCATTGAGCAAGTCGCGCTGCTGGTTGAGCAGTTGTTCGATGTCGTTGGCCATGGTGTCGAACACCGCCGCCAGGCTGCCGATGTTGGAGCTGGGCGGGATTTTCGTGCGTGCACCCAGATTGCCCTGCCCCAGTTGCGCCGCCGTGCTTTTCAGCCGCTCCAGGTCGCGCCAGTGCGGCCGTAGCCAGAACAGCAGGCACGCCAGCAGCGCCGCGCCGATCAGCACGTTCATGCTCCAATACAACAGGTTCATGTCCAGCGGGTCTGGTGGTACCGAGACCTTGACCACCAGTTGATCGTCCAGGGGTGAGCTGACGTCGTCCGCCCAGCCCCACTCGCCCAGGCGAATCACCATCTGGTCCTTTTCCAGCAGGCGTTGTTCTTCAGGGGTGTAGCTGGCGTCCTGGATACGCAGCAGTTGCACTTTGAGTGGCGCAAAATCCGCCGCCAGGCGCACGGTGACATTGGCCCACTGCTCGATCGGCACCCGCTGGTATTCCTTGACGATCAGGCTTTGCATGCCTCGGGACTGCTCGATGTTGTAGCTCATGTAGCGATGTTCGAAAAGCTCGATCACCGCCCGCGGCACCAGGTAGATCGCAGCGGCGAAGGTAACGATGGTGATCAGGTACAACCGAATCAGGACGCGAAACATGGCTCAACATTCCCACTCGGAACGGCTGAACAGATAGCCCTTGCCCCACACGGTCTTGATCTTGCGCGCCTCGCCCGCGTGGTCATCGAACTTGGAAATCGCCACGTCCACCGAGCGGTCCGTGCCGTTGAATTCGATACCCCGCAGGCGTTGCAGGATCTGGTCGCGGCTGAGTACTTCGCCGGCATGCCGGGCCAGCACCACCAGCAGGTTGTATTCACCGCTGGAGAGCTCCACCGCCTGGTCGCGCCAGGTCACGGTGCGCTCCGACAGGTCGATGCACAGGTTGCCCATCAGGATCTGGTCGTTGGCCACCTGGGGTTCGGTGAGGCTGCTGCGGCGCAGCAGGGTCCGTACGCGGGCCAGCAATACGCGCGGCTCGCAGGGTTTGGTGACGTAGTCGTCGGCGCCCATTTCCAGGCCCAGCACCTGGTCGTGGCTGTCGTCGCGGGCGGTGAGCATCAGGATCGGCAGCGTGGCTGAATCAGCCCGCAGCAACCGGCAGACTTGCAGGCCGTCGAGTCCCGGCAGCATCAGGTCGAGAATCACCAGGTCCGGTGGGTTGAGCCGCGCGCGCTCACGCACGTGGTCGCCACGGTTGAGCACGCTGACGTGATAGCCATTGCGTTCCAGATAACTGGCGATCAATTCGCAGAGTGCGGCGTCGTCTTCCACCAGAAGAATGTTGGGCATGGTATTTCCAAATAATACAATTTCTGAGTAGTACGCAGCTCCAATGTGGGAGCGGTTTTGTGTGGGAGCTGGCTTGCCTGCGATGGCATCTCCCCGGTTTTACTGAATAAACCGAGGAGTCTGCATCGCAGGCAAGCCAGCTCCCACAAAAGCCCAGCTCTCACACAAGCCCCACACATTTGATCTTCGGTGTCAGGAAGATCGTGTAAGGTTCGGCGGCTATGAAGGATATACGCCCGCGAGCCTGCGTGGGCCGCACCTTACATTTCTTCACACACCACCTACAGAGCTTCACAGCACTGTGGCGGGGGCGCCCGTAGGATGCGCCAGTCAATATTGGGATATGAGCATGTCGAAGAATCTGTTTGCGCCGTTTTGCCTGTTGGCCCTGACACTGGCGTTGAGCGCGTGTGGCAAGTCTGCGAGCGATGCTGGCGAGGCGCCGCTGGCCAAGGTGCGGATCGAAACCCTTGAAGCCAAGCCCCTGTCTATCACCAGCGAGCTGAGTGGGCGCATTGCTGCGCCGCGCATCGCCGAAGTGCGTGCCCGGGTTGCCGGCGTGGTGTTGCAACGGGTGTTCAAGGAAGGCCACGACGTAAAACAGGGCGATGTGCTGTTCCGGATCGACCCGGCGCCGTTCAAGGCCGACCTCGACAGCGCCCAGGCCAGCCTGCGCAAGGCCGAGGCCAATGCGTTCCAGGCGCGCCTGCAAGAGCAGCGCTACAGCCAACTGGTGGAAGGCAACGCCATCAGCGGCCAGGAATACGACAATGCCCGCGCCGCCGCCCGGCAAACCGCCGCCGATGTGGCCGCCAACCAGGCTGCCGTGCAGCGCGCAAAATTGAACCTGGGGTATGCCACCGTCACCGCGCCGATTTCCGGGCGCATTGGCCGTGCGCTGGTCACCGAAGGCGCGCTGGTGGGCCAGAACGAAGCCACTCCGATGGCGCTCATCCAGCAACTGGACCCGATCCACGCCGACCTGACCCAATCCACCCGCGAGCTGAATGACCTGCGCCGGGCCTTTCGTGCCGGGCACTTGAAGCAAGTCGGCCAGGACCAGGCCAAGGCCACGCTGATCCAGGACGACGGCAGCCTGTACCCGCTGCCGGGCAAGTTGCTGTTTGCCGAGATCAGCGTCGACCCGGGCACCGGGCAGATCATCTTGCGCAGCGAATTCCCCAACCCCGACCTCGACCTGCTGCCCGGCAGCTTTATCCGCGTACGCCTGGAGCAAGCCGTCGACCAGCAAGGCATCAGCGTGCCGCAACGGGCAATCACCCGCGACAGCGCCGGTATCCCCATGGTGTTGCTGCTGGACGCAGAGCAAACCGTGAGCCAGCAACCGGTGGAGTTGGGCTCGGTGGTGAATGACCGCTGGGTCGTCACCAATGGCCTGAAGGCCGGTGACCGTATCGTCGTCGAAGGCCTGCAACACGCCCGTCCTGGCGAAAAAGTCCAGGTTGACGACAGCCGCGCGCCCATCGCCCAGGCATCCGGCCAATAAGGATCGTTAAACATGCCGCAGTTCTTTATTGACCGCCCGATCTTCGCCTGGGTGGTCGCCCTGTTTATCTTGCTGGCGGGCGCCCTCGCCATCCCGCAGTTGCCGGTGGCGCAGTACCCCAACGTCGCGCCGCCGAAAGTCGAGATCTATGCGGTGTACCCGGGTGCCTCCGCGCAGACGCTGGACGAGAGCGTGGTCAGCCTGATCGAGCAGGAGCTTAACGGCGCCGATCACCTGCTGTATTTCGAATCCCAAAGCAGCCTCGGCTCGGCCACCATCACCGCGACCTTCCAGCCGGGCACCGACCCGGAGATGGCCCAGGTCGACGTGCAAAACCGCCTTAAGGCGGTGGAGCCGCGCCTGCCGCAAGCAGTGACGCAGCAAGGTTTGCAGGTGGAGAAAGTCTCCGCTGGTTTCCTGCTGCTGGTGACCCTGACCTCCAGTGACGGCAAGCTCGATGACGTGGCGCTCAGCGATTACCTGGCGCGCAACGTGATGAACGAACTCAAGCGCCTGGACGGTGTGGGCAAGGCCCAGCTGTACGGCGCCGAGCGTGCGATGCGGATCTGGATCGACCCGCAGAAGCTGATCGGTTTCAACCTGACCCCGGCCGACGTCAACGCGGCAATATCGGCGCAGAACGCCCAGGTGTCAGCGGGCAGCATCGGTGATTTGCCGGGCACCAAGACTCAGGAAATCACTGCGTCGATCCTGGTCAAGGGCCAACTGTCGACCCCGGCGGAGTTTGCCGACATCGTGCTCAAGGCCAATCCGGACGGCTCCACCGTGCGCGTCGGTGACGTGGCGCGGGTGGAAATCGGCAGCCAGGAATACCAGTTCTCCACCCGCCTGAACGGCAAGCCGTCCACCGCCGTCAGCGTGCAGCTGTCGCCCGGCGCCAACGCCTTGAGCACCGCGACCCTGGTGCGGGCGAAGATGGACGAATTGGCGCGCTACTTCCCGGCCAACGTCGAATACAAGATTCCCTACGACACTTCGCCATTCGTGAAGGTCTCGATCACCAAGGTGGTGTACACCCTGGGCGAGGCGATGTTGCTGGTGTTTGCGGTGATGTTCCTGTTCCTGCAGAACATCCGCTACACGCTGATCCCGACGCTGGTGGTGCCGATCGCGTTGATGGGCACGTTCGCCACCATGCTGTTGCTCGGTTTCTCGATTAACGTGCTGACCATGTTCGGCATGGTGCTGGCCATCGGCATTTTGGTGGACGATGCGATTGTGGTGGTAGAGAACGTCGAGCGGATCATGGTTACCGAAGGCCTGTCGCCCAAGGAGGCCACGCGCAAGGCCATGGGCCAGATTACCGGGGCGATTGTCGGCATCACGCTGGTGCTGGTGGCGGTGTTCCTGCCGATGGCGTTCATGCCGGGTTCGGTGGGTGTGATCTATCAGCAGTTCTCGTTGTCGATGGCCACCTCGATCCTGTTCTCGGCGTTCCTCGCCCTGACCTTGACCCCGGCCCTGTGCGCGACCTTGCTCAAGCCCATCGCCAAGGGTGAGCACCATGAGAAAGGCGGGTTCTTCGGCTGGTTCAACCGGCGCTTCGAGCAGTTCACCGACCGTTATGAAGGCTGGGTGGCGTATGCCCTCAAGCGCAGCGGCCGCTACCTGTTGATCTATCTGGTGCTAGTGGTGGGACTTGGGGTGTTGTTCGCCCGCCTGCCCTCCTCCTTTCTGCCGGTGGAAGACCAGGGTTACACCATCACCGATATCCAGCTGCCGCCGGGTGCCAGCAAGAACCGCACGGTGCAGGTGGCCGAGCAGATCGAGGCGCACAACGCCGGCGAGCCGGGCGTGGGCGATACCACGATGATCATGGGATTCAGCTTCTCCGGCTCGGGGCAGAACGCCGCGCTGGCGTTTACCACGCTCAAGGATTGGTCGGAGCGCAGCAGCAAGGACTCCGCCGCGGCCATTGCGGACCGTGCCAACGCAGCTTTCAGTGAGCTGAAGGACGCGATTGCCTATGCGATCCTGCCACCGCCGGTGGATGGCCTGGGCACCTCCAGTGGGTTCGAGTTCCGCCTGCAAGACCGGGGTGGCGTCGGCCATGCGGCCTTGATGCAAGCCCGTACCGAACTGCTGGCCGCCGCCGAGAAAAGCCCGATCCTGGCCAACGTGCGCGAAAGCGCCCTGGCCGAGGCGCCTCAGGTGCAACTGGAGGTGGACCGCAAGCAAGCCAACGCCCTGGGCATTTCCTTTGCCGATATCGGCAATGTGCTGTCCTCGGCCATCGGCTCGGCCTATATCAACGACTTCCCCAACCAGGGCCGCATGCAGCGAGTGGTAGTACAGGCCGAGGGCGATCAACGCAGCCAGGTGGCCGACCTGATGAAGATCCATGTGCGCAACAACGCCGGGAAGATGGTGCCGCTGTCGGCCTTCGTCGAGGCGCGCTGGATTCAGGGCCCCGCCCAGTTGACCCGCTACAACGGCTACCCGGCCATCGCGATTTCCGGTGAAGCGGCGCCGGGCCACAGTACCGGCGAGGCGATGGAGGAAATCCAGCGCCTGGTCAGCCAACTGCCCGCCGGCCTGGGCCAGGAATGGACCGGCCTGTCGTTGCAGGAACGCTTGTCCGGCTCGCAGGCGCCGTTGTTGCTCGGCTTGTCGCTGCTGATCGTGTTCCTGTGCCTGGCGGCGCTGTATGAGAGCTGGTCGATTCCAACCTCGGTGCTGCTGGTAGTGCCCCTCGGCGTACTCGGCGCGGTATTGGCCGTGAGCTTGCGCGGGATGCCCAACGATGTGTTCTTCAAGGTCGGCCTGATTACCATCATTGGGCTGTCGGCGAAGAACGCGATCCTGATCATCGAGTTCGCCAAGGACCTGTATGACCAGGGTGAAGACCTGGTCG
Organism: Pseudomonas sp. Bout1; assembly: GCF_034314165.1. Lineage (GTDB taxonomy): Bacteria > Pseudomonadota > Gammaproteobacteria > Pseudomonadales > Pseudomonadaceae > Aquipseudomonas. Next base: position 4,004,948 of record NZ_JAVIWK010000001.1, read on the forward strand.
ATGCGACGCTCAAGGCGGCACGCCTGCGCCTGCGGCCGATCATCATGACCTCCCTGGCGTTCATCCTCGGTGTGGTGCCGTTGGCGATTGCCACGGGCGCCAGTTCGGCGAGCCAGCAGGCCATCGGTACCGGGGTGATCGGCGGGATGATTACCGCGACGCTGGCGGTGGTGTTTGTGCCGGTGTTCTTTGTGGTGGTGATGAAGCTGGTCAAGAAACGCCACAAGGACAGCTGATACCGCAGGATGGCGAGGGTGCAACGCCCTCGCCACACATCCTGAAACGCAACATCACAGGTTGCGCCGTGTCTTGTAGGACCGGCTTAACTGCGTATTAACCACCCCACTCCTAGCATCCCTCCCACTTTATGGAGGGATGCTCATGTATACAAAACTGCGGTTTGCAATCGGTGCGCCGGCCCTTGCCTTGTTGCTACTGGGCTGTACCAAGGCGCCCGATGGCGAGCTTGCGCCCTCGCCTGTAAAGGTGGCCGTCGAGACCCTTGAAGCCAAACCCCTTTCGATCAACAGCGAACTGATCGGGCGCATTGCCGCGCCACGGATCGCCGAAGTTCGGGCCCGTGTGCCTGGCGTGGTGTTGCGCCGGGTATTCACCGAAGGCAGCGACGTCACCCAAGGCGACGTGTTGTTCCATATCGACCCGGCGCCGCTGCAGGCCGACCTCGACAGCGCCCGGGCCGGGTTGCAACGTGCCCAGGCCGATGCCTCGCGCACCCGCCTGCAAGAGCAGCGCTTTCGCCAGTTGATCAACGGCAATGCCGTCAGCGCGCAGGAATACGACAACGCGCGCACCGCCGCGCAGCAAGCCAGCGCCGATGTCGCCGCGCACCAGGCCGCGCTGCAACGGGCGCGCCTGAACCTGGCCTATGCCACGGTGACCGCGCCGATCTCCGGGCGTATCGGCCGCGCGCTGGTCAGCGAAGGCGCCCTGGTGGGGCATAACGAAAGCACACCGCTGGCGGTGATTCAGCAACTGAACCCGATCCATGCCGACCTGGCGCAGTCCACCCGTGAACTCAACGACCTGCGCCGGGCTTTTCGTGCTGGGCACTTGCAGCAAGTCGGCCAGGACCAGGTGCACGCCACGCTGATCCAGGACGATGGCAGCGTCTACCCGCTGCCGGGCAAGGTGCTGTTCAGCGAAATCAGTGTCGACCCCGGCACCGGGCAGATCATCCTGCGCAGCGAGTTCCCCAACCCCGACCTCGACCTGCTGCCCGGCAGCTTCGTACGGGTGCACCTGGCACAGGCGATCGACCAACAGGGCATCAGCGTGCCGCAGCGCGCCATCACCCGCGACAGCGCGGGCGTCAGCCTGGTGTTGTTGGTGGACGCTGAGAACGTCGTCAGCCAAAAGCCGGTGGAGCTGGGCGCCGTGATCAATGATCGCTGGGTGGTCAGCCGCGGCCTCAAGCACGGCGACCGGATTATCGTCGAAGGCCTGCAACACGCGCGCCCCGGCGACACCGTGCAGATCGATAACCCCGTGTTGCCTGTCGCCCAAGTGTCCGGTCGATAAAAAGGGGATCCACCATGCCGCACTTCTTTATTGAGCGACCGATTTTTGCCTGGGTCCTGGCGCTGTTTATTTTACTGGCCGGCGCGTTGGCCATTCCGCAACTGCCGGTGGCGCAACACCCGAACGTGGCCCCGCCGCAAATCGAAATTGTCGCGACGTATCCCGGCGCGTCCGCGCAAACCCTGGATGACACGGTCGTGAGCCTGATCGAGCAGGAACTCAGCGGCGCCGACAACCTGTTGTATTTCCAGTCCCAGAGCAACCTCGGCACCTCGACCATCACCGCCACGTTCCAGCCCGGCACGCATCCTGAGTTGGCGCAAGTCGACGTGCAAAACCGCCTGAAGACCGTGGAGCCGCGCCTGCCTCGCGAAGTGATCGCCCAAGGGCTTCGGATCGAGCGTGTCTCCTCGGGACTGCTGCTGATCATCAGCCTCACCGCCCGCCATGGCACCCTCGACGCCACCGCCCTCAGCGACTACCTGGCGCGCAACGTGGTCAACCAAATCAAGCGCCTGGACGGGGTTGGCCGCGCACGGTTGTTCGGCTCGGAGCGCGCCATGCGCATCTGGATCGACCCGCAGAAGCTACTGGGCTTCAACCTGACGCCTGCCGATGTGAACGCCGCCATCGCCGGGCAAAACGCCCAGGTGTCAGCGGGCAGCATCGGTGACTTGCCGGGGCCCGCGACCCAGGAAATTACCGCCTCGATCCTGGTCAAGGGCCAACTCTCGACGCCTCAGGAATTCGCCAACATCGTGCTCAAGGCCAACCCAGACGGCACCACTGTGCGTATCGGCGATGTGGCGCGGGTGGAAATCGGCAGCCAGGAATATCAGTTCTCCACCCGCTTGAATGGCGAGCCTTCCACCGAGGTCAGCGTGCAGTTGTCACCCGGGGCCAACGCCCTGCGCACTGCGGCGCTGGTGCGCGAGAAGATGGACGAGTTGTCCCGCTACTTTCCCGACGGCGTGCGCTACATGATTCCCTACGACACCTCGCCCTTCGTCCACGCCTCGATCCTCAAGGTGCTGATGACCTTGGGCGAGGCAATGCTGCTGGTGTTTCTGGTGATGTACCTGTTTTTGCAGAACATCCGCTACACCCTGATCCCGGCGCTGGTGGTACCGGTGGCGTTGATGGGTACCTTTGCCACGATGCTGGCGATGGGATTCTCCATCAACGTATTGACCATGTTCGGCATGGTGCTGGCCATCGGCATCCTGGTGGACGATGCGATTGTGGTGGTGGAGAACGTGGAACGGATCATGCTCAGCGAAGGCCTGTCACCGAAGGAGGCGACGCGCAAGGCCATGGGCCAGATCAGCGGCGCGATTATCGGGATCACCCTGGTACTGGTGGCGGTGTTTATCCCGATGGCGTTCATGCCGGGTTCGATCGGCGTGATTTACCAGCAATTTTCCCTGTCGATGGCCATCTCCATCCTGTTTTCTGCGTTTCTCGCCCTGACCCTGACCCCGGCCTTGTGCGCCACCTTGCTCAAGCCCATGGCCCAGGGTGAGCAGCATGCCAGGGCGGGTTTCTTTGGCTGGTTCAACCGACGCTTCGAGCACCTGAGCGACGGTTACCAACACCAGGTGACCCGCGCCCTCAAGCACAGCGGCCGTTACCTGATGGTGTATGGCGTGCTGGTGGTGGCGATGGGGTTGTTGTTCAGCCGCCTGCCCTCCTCCTTTTTGCCGGAGGAAGACCAGGGCTACACCATCACCGACATCCAGCTGCCGCCGGGTGCGAGCAAGCAGCGCACGGTGGAGATCGCCCGGCAGATCGAAGCGCACAATGCCGGCGAACCGGGAGTGGCCGATACCACGGTGATTCTGGGTTTCAGCTTTCCCGGCAGCGGGCAAAACGCGGCGATGGTGTATACCAGCCTGAAGGATTGGTCGCTGCGTTCGGCCCGGGATTCGGCCGCCGCTATCGGCGAGCGCGCCAACCAGGCGTTCGCCCAGTTCAAGGAGGCGGTGGTGTACAGCGTACAACCCTCGCCGGTCGACGGTTTGGGCACTTCCAGCGGTTTTGAGCTGCGCCTGCAAGACCGTGGCGGCCTTGGCTATTCGACGTTGATGGCGGCCCGCGGGCAATTGCTCGACAGCGCCGCACACAGCGCCGTGCTCGCCAACGTCCGGGAAAATGGCCTGGCAGAAGCCCCCCAGGTGCAGCTGGAAATCGATCGCCAACAAGCCAACACACTCGGGGTCGCCTTTACCGACATCAGCACCGTGCTGGCCACCACGATCGGTTCGGCCTATATCAACGACTTCCCCAACCAGGGCCGCATGCAGCGGGTGGTGGTACAAGCCGACGGCGATCAACGCAGCCAGGTGGCCGACCTGTTGAAAATCCATGTGCGCAATGCGGCCGGTAACATGGTGCCGCTGTCGTCCTTCGTAGACGCGCGCTGGGTCCAGGGACCGGTGCAACTGACCCGCTACAACGGCTACCCGGCGATTGCCATTTCCGGTGAAGCGGCGCCCGGCTACAGCACCGGCGAAGCCATGGACGAACTCCAGCGGCT